>JBILXT010000001.1:0-90435 GCA_044378235.1 Planctomycetaceae bacterium | reverse complement strand
TGAAAGAACCGGCCGTTTTTACTGGCACGTCCAATTCAATAACGTTTTTCGAGCAAAGTCGAACCAGCTCACCTCTCTCAACGCGACATCCTGATCAACGAAAAAAGCCAGTTACACACAGATGATCGGCGGTCATATCAAAGACCGGCAATTCTGTGCAGAACTGGCCTTGGGAGAATGAGGGAGCCCATCTCAGGATTCTTGACGCCGCAAACGGGAGAATCGTCAAGCTTTCACGAGATCCCCTGAATTGACTTACCAAACAATTGTAACGTTTGTTGACGGTGTTCCCGGGTGAGCCCAAGGGCGACGATAGCTGTGATAAGGGTGGCGATGATGAATGCCGCCGCCATCCATATTGGGCAATCCTTCATATCCGCTTAGAAAGCTTCCTACGGCTGGACTACCCGAATAGGCTGGACCAGATCCGTAAATGCTGCCTGCTCCATAAAGACTGCCCAATTGTATCATTCCACCGCCAACTCCGCAGCATCCTGTTGCGGCAGATGTACACGCACAGGCGTTTTCAATCGCGGGAGCTACGCTAACTGGATGAGCATAGGCCACAGCGGGAGCACTGTATGCAACTCGACTCGATGAGCCATTGCAATCACAACCAGCTCGACGTCCATGAAACAAGTCGCCAGCCATTCCCGAGGCGGTGACCAGCACGAATGTAGACAACGTCAACAAAACACGGATTCCCAAACTGTTCTTCATACCGTTTATGTCTCCTGAAAAATGTCGGACTGTCAAAGGGGAGGTTGATCCGTGGAAAACGACAACGGTGACCACGGCAATCTGATCTACCCGCTGTTTTCGCCGTTGCGCGAAAGATTGCCTGCCGGAATACTGGAAGTAAAGATTTGACGGTCGGAACGTTCGAGATGCGCATACGACGTTGACCTGAACGCCCCGCTCGTTTCTTCAGTTTTGGAAGAAAATGATCGCTGGTGATCTTCCGATGTAAGAAGTGCATCTACATTGACCGTACGTTCCACGGAGCTGGCGCAACGGCAAGTTCATTACTGTGTTTTCGACCCTCGGAGGGATTCAATGCGTCGATCACTTGTCTTCGCCTTTGCCGTTACTCTGTTCAGTTCTGCCTCGGCTCAGGCTCAGGTTGGCGTGCCAGGGATTGAATACTCCAACACCGTTGCCGGTGGGGACGGTGTTCAGCTTTATCCCTATGACCAACAGGATCCATGGATCCACGGCTATTTCCAGCGGTACCCGGCTTACGGTGGGTTCTCCAGCTTCCGCCCATACAACTATCGGCATGTATTCTCACAAACCCAAATCGCTCAAGGTTGGGGCGCCGCACACGGGATGCCCTATTCTCAGCAATTCTGGAACAAGTATCGAACCAGTTACCTGGATCAAAATCTGCATTCGCAGATGGCTCCGTTGCCATACTCTCCATCAACGGAAGCACAGCCTCAACCACTGATTCCTCGCCCCGGCATGTCTGTGTACCAGGCGAGTACTGTGCGACCAATCGGCTATGAGTCAGTGGTCAATCAGGTCACCAATCCGAACGCTCCAACGACTCAGGACCCACGCCCCGTACACGTGTTTCCTAATCGTTAATCGCCCGCGTTTTAAAGCGTCTCCCCATCTGAAACGCTCCATGTTGAACTCGATTCAGCATGGAGCGTTTCGACTTTTGTGGATGGCAATGTGAAATGACATTCTCGTTGCCAGAAGGAACAAGCAGTCAGGTTGTCGCCCCGCAGCAATTCACCGTAAAGTGCCACAGTACTGAGTTGAAGGCATTCGCACGTTCGATCAGCTATGATCGTGGCCATCACTGGGTTCAGAGTTTTTCTGATCCAATCCACTTCAGGGCAGTCGTGTGTCTCGTCAAAAACTCCAGAAGAATACCATCATTGGATTTGTCGCAAGCCTGCTTCTTTCTATCGTGAAGCTGGCGGCCGGTGTCCTCGGCAGGTCCAGCGCGCTTGTCGCCGACGCTGTTGAATCATTTGCCGACACTCTCGGTTCCATGTTGGTCTGGCAAGCATTGCGAGTCGCATCAAAACCTGCAGACGAGGATCATCCCTACGGTTATGGAAAAGCAGAGGCTCTCGCATCGCTTGGTGTTGGCGCGATGCTGGTCGTGGCGGCATTATACATTGTGGTTAAGGCCTTTCACGAAATTGTTATCCCGCATCAGCCTCCCGAACCATGGACCCTGATCGTGCTTGTCGCCATCATCGCGGTCAAAGAGTTGCTGTTTCGCGTCGTGATGAGAGGTGCAAACGAGTACGAGTCCGATGCGGCCCGAGCCGATGCGTGGCATCATCGCTCCGATGCCATCACTTCGGCTGCTGCATTGATCGGAGTCAGCATAGCAGTCTGGGGGCCTCAGATTACAGGCATCAAAGGACTTGTCATGGCGGACGAAGCCGCCGCCATTTTGGCCAGTGGAGTCATTCTCATCACGGCTCGACATTTGATCCGCCCCGCTTTAAGAGAACTGCTGGACGCGACTTCCCATGAACTTGCAGCAAGAGTCATTGCGGTCGCGGAGAAAGTTGATGGCGTGCGTTTGATCGAAAAGGTGCTTGTGCGGAAAAGCGGATCCGGATTTCATCTGGATATGCACGTTCAGGTTGACCCGGATTTAAGTATTCGAGCAGCGCATTCTCTGGGCGGGAAGGTCAAGGCAACTCTTCGAAAAGAAATGCCGGGACTCATGACGGCTCTCATTCACGTCGAACCATTCGAACAAGGTATATCTCCGGAAAGTCAGCAGGGGGCATCAATCGCCCCGCGTTGAGATAACCGCGAGACTTCTTTAATGCCACTGCACACGAATATTCGATCAAATCATCCGCCAGTGCGGCACCAAACCGCGTCCATTTCATCTGCAACCGCTTCATAGGTCACGATGGAGTCATTTACGTTCCAGAAGTCATCTGGCTTCAGGTACAGTCTACGCTGCTCCAGCCCTGAACTGATCGTTTCCGAATCGTGGTCATGCACTTCTGCGGACACAAGCAGGTATTGCTGCGATCGCAGGGCTGTCCAGCAGTCGCCCACCAGACGCAGCAGACGATCGCCTTCAAAATCGCGGCCTGTTAACAAAGGCCGTAAACTTTTCGGCCCGACGGCGAGACTGAAAGTGTCCTGCGACTCGGCCTCAATGACGCTCGGAGCTTCCGGCCCCGATGGCTTTCCGAACAATTCCTCTGCAGGTTCGGCAGTCAAGTACTCAGCCAACGTTGGCAGCAAATCAAAGCTGCCAGCCAGTCTCTGGAGTCTTCTGGCATGTCCGTTTCCTTCATCGATCCATAAAGGAACGTGAATCAAACTTTCGTCGCAACCACCGACGAACGGCGTCGCAACGGTTCGTGCCGAACCACGAAGCGAGGAAACAATCAAGATTGGCTGTTCAGCAGGATTCGGAAAAACGCTGCGGCGTAGCTCAAGAATATCGCCCACGATTAACGCAGACGGCACCTGTTCTTCTGTTGAACAACGATCCTGAACATCGAACCATACAAGATCTGCTTCCAAAACTTCTGGAACAGCGATCAGCTGTTCCAACAATCTGTTCTCCTTGTCCAACGATGACTTCAGGGAAACTTGAATGGTAGTGGCACCGGATTCAGATCCCCACAGCGGGGATACATCCGCAGCAGCGTTCTTCGCATAGTCTGCTGCGCGACACACGACACTGGCGATCAAGCGGCCATTTTGTCGAAGCTGCTGTTGAAAGTTCACCAGTGCCTTTTCACCACCAAGAATTTTTGCGGCATTCACACCACTGCGAGCATCCTGAATCAGATACTGTTCGAAAAAAGAGGAGCCAATATCGAGATCATCGAAGCTCGTGTAGGCTGCCTGGCGAATCGTCGCAGCCCCATCGCCGGCCGGATTATCCACAACAGCTTCCGGCTTATCTTCCGGCTCACCGTCCTTGGCAGAGGTCAAGTCTCGGCACACAAATTCGAGCGACAAGCTCTCAAACATCAATACCCATACTGATCGTCGACGCGGGCCAGGTTGTCTATTGAGCACTCAAGGATTCCATCTAAATAAAAGTGTAGCTTGATGAGAGAAGCCAACAAAGCAGCCGAGACAAAACACGACGGCGAAAGGTTCGTCTCAGTTCTCCAGCATTGTCCGCAATCGAATCAGAGCCGGAATGAATTCATCAATGGTTTGTTCAATCGACTCCTTCTCTTCAGTCTCACAACGACTTAGTGCCGTTCGCAATTGCTGCCACTCGGCGATAATCTCATCGCACTTGAGCACTAATGTACCCTGATCACGCCCGGTGACTACGAACTGAGTCATTTCATGGCACCGTTCTGAGAAACGTTGAAACTGCATCCCAAGCGACACATCCTGTTGCCCCGGTCGACTCAGCCATCGTCGAACCGTCGCCTGAAGATGATCAGCGAGACCCTCAAGCGCAGAGGCCTGCCGTGCGAGCGTCCTTCGATCGAACGTAATCGTCACCCCGATCGCATCCTGCAACATATCTATTGACTGACCGATCCCCTCAATCCTGCGGCGGATTTCCGGCGTCCGAATCGACACCAGATAAAACTCAAACAGCTCCCACCTCTCCTGCAGATAAAGCCACGCTTCTCCAACCGCCGGTAATGCTTCTTTTCGCGTTACGACATCAGTGAGATTCTGAGCCGTACCAAACAACTCATCGGCAACCGCTGGCAATGACCGACTATCGGACAGAGACATCATCTGTTCCAGTGTTATCGATCGATACAATTCTGTCAGCTCTCGCTCCAGCGTTTCAGACATCTTCTGGACCATCACCTGGTCAAAACTAAACTCCAGACGCAACAGCTGATGAATCGTACGATGCGTCTCCTGAATTCTGGCCGCCGTTCGACTCACACTGCGTGCAGAGTACTGATCCAACTCTGGTCGCATTCCCTGCCAGGACTGAAACAGGTTTCGATACTCAACCACAACGGTTTGAAACTGGCCTCCACCAGCGACGAGATTTGCCAACAAAGTTGCCTGATCCTGATGTTTCCGCAATCTGGCTACAAGCCGACCCCGATCAGGAGACGACGAACCATTGTAACTCACTTCATCGACCAGCGTTCTCATATCTGCACTCAGAACATCTGCAGCTCGAACGAGCTCACGTGTATTGAACTGGTCTCTGATGCCCAGGATCTGACAAACCTGAGCATCCAGCTGACTAATTCGCTCAGCAGTCTGACGAAGAGTTGTCGAAGTTCCTCGTGTTGCGTTGATCTGATGAGCAAGCGGCTTCCAGGACTGATCCAAGTTTTGAATCATCAACTGCATGGCCAGATGATTATTCTCTCGGTCCGCCCGCTGTTGACCAGCTCGAGCGACTCCCTGAAATTGAATCACATCCGCGGTCAGACGCCGCAGTTCCGGATTTCGCCGCCCCTCTTCAGTGACCACTGCGGACAAGGCATTTGTGTCCTGAACCATTGAGGCGAGGATTCTGCGAATCTGAACCATCTCCGCGGTCGCCTGAGCAGGTCGAGGAATCTCACCAATAACTGGCGGAACCGGCCTTCCTGGACCAAAGGACTCTCTGCCCTGACGCTCAAGCTGTGACTCAATCAATGCCCTCAGCAATTCCTTCGCAATCTCTTTGCCAGCATCACTTTTTTGAGCCATCACCGGGGTCTGGCAATAGACTGCAGAAACGAACACCAGAATCATGATCAGTCGCCGAGGTAGGCGATGTCCACAACCGACTACCACCTTCAGAAAAGTAAAAACGCCCATAGTATACTCCCTTCGAACAACAGCAATACTTCCGTCGACTGCTTGACCGATGTGAAATCTTCAAAGAAAGATGAGTCAGTTACGTTTGCCTTTACGACGCCCACCAGGTTGCTGCGGAGACTCCTCCAACAGTGCAGGCAAGGGCAAATAGTCAAAGTCCAGAATCATCTTCTCCGTCAAAGCTTCCCTCAGCCCCTTTTCCACATCGCGGTAGGCCACGTCCCCGCTTACGTTGTGAAGTTCTGAGGGATCCTTCTCAAGATCATAAAGCTCATAAACGGGCCGAGGTGATCTGAAATAGGTCGCCTTCAATCCCGCAGATAACTGCCCCGCGGCGTTCGCCGCCTGAATCTCTTTCCAGCCAACTCCTCCAGCGGAGTCGACCGGCGAGTATGGAATCCAGGGGGTGCAGTTGTAAATGAATTTGTATCGATCACTCCGAATAGCTCGTCCAAGGTCATATCCGGAGCTCGCAATATCAACCGTAACCGGTGCTGATCCATGTGGCCCGCGTTCAACGAAAACATGTTCCCTCGGGGAATAGGATTCGTTCTTCAACAGTCCCAGAAAACTGAAGCCAGACATTTTCGAGCCCGGTTCCAATCCAGCCGCAGCAAGCAAAGTGGGCGCGAGATCTTCACCACTGAGGAGCACACGAGATTCTCGTCCCGGTGAGACGACACCTGGCCAACGCACAAGGAACGGAACATTGGAACCCGGATCGTAGAGAGAACCTTTTCCGTGCGGCAGAGCCGCTCCATTATCTCCACAGAAAACAATCAGAGTGTTGTCCATCAGGTTTCTCTGTCGTAAGACGTTCAACACGCCGTCGACAGTTCGATCAAGACGATTGATCTCGGCGAAGTAATCCGCCAATTGTTCTCGCATTCCCGGCAGATCCGGCCAGTGTTCCGGCAACACAAGCTGAGTTGGATCAGGACGAAACTCAGCCGGCGCGTTCCAGACATGATGAGGGTCACTAAAATTAGCCCACATGAAGAACGGTTTCTCCGCGGGCTTCGAATCCAAAAACGTAGACAACTGATTGGCGACTTCTGCATCTCCACAGGAATTCAAAAAGTCTACTCGATCCTGAAAAGTCTTGAGCTGATGTTCCTGCAACACTCTCCCGGCAGCGGCTCCCGTTTTGGCGGAGCCGTCAAGATGATAGCTGCGTCCACAGATGCCCGTGTAATAGCCGCCTTTCTCCCGCAGCAATTCGGGAAGAGTTACTTCGTCTCGTGGCAACGGCGAAGAAAACCTGGTCATTCGGGCAGCGACAGCCGATCTGCCCGTCATCAACGCCGCGCGAGAAGGTACACACTGCGGAGCCCCGGTAAAGAATCGATGAAACTTCATTCCCTCAGCCGCCAGCTGATCCAGGGCGGGTGTTTTCACATTGGGATTTCCGTAGGTGCTGAGATACGGATAACTGTGATCATCACTCAGCAGAAACAGAATATTGGGACGGGCGGCAGACGGTTCATCCGCAATCGCCGATCGACCAACTGACACAGCGGTCACAAGGATTATCAATCGCAGGATGGTCATAAGATTTCGGACTCCTTTCTCCGGCAGCAAGATCCTGGCATCACTCGAATCGGCACAAGCCTGCGCCCACTATGATAACGTCACGACGTTCTGTTCGGCAGCGAATCGAAGAGACGCTGATGGCCAGCAAAGAAGAGAGAATTTCGGGCCCTTCCTCTTTCGTCCATCACAATTGTCTTCGTGGCGCCTTGATCGCAGCCGAGTTCTGATTTAACAGCAATATCGGTATCATACGACAAAGGCGACACAATGCGTCGCGGTACGCAAACCGAAAACGATTTCGCGAAGGCAAGCTACGTGTTTCTGAGATTTCTGTTGTTGCTGGCAGCGATCCCTCTGCTGGAACTCTGGTTACTCATCGAACTCACAAAGAGAACCAGCCTGTGGTGGACGATCGCGCTCGTTCTATTTACCGGTATGCTGGGAATGAGCCTCGTGCGCTGGCAGGGCCTGAAGGCACTGCGACAAATTCAACAGCAATTGGCATCCGGTCAGTCACCGTCACAAGCCATTATCTCAGGTGTTCTGGTTCTTGTTGCAGGGGCCTTCCTGCTGACACCGGGGATCATCACCGACACGGCAGGTTTCCTGCTTTTGATTCCACAACTGCGTTCGGCAGTCGCACGCTACGCGCAGAAACGACTCGTCATCAGCGCTGTCAATGGCATAAAAGGTTCGGTCTGGGTCAGTTCATTTTCAACGGGTTTCCCCAATACAACTTCCGCAAACCAAGGTGACGTTTCAGAACGTCCGAGCGTCCAGGTGATTGACCCAAATCAGCCAAAGCTAAAGCCGTAGCAAGGATCCAAGCGTGACTTACCTCTACGCCGCATGGTCGTTTGAGCAGTCGATTGCAAGACCGGAAATGGCCAGATCAAATAAACGCTGACTTCAAATGGTTGCGATCATATCAGTTCGCGAATGACTTCGCCCTGATCGAGAAGGTGCTGTGGCCGCCCCTGCGGATCGATGATCGCCGTTCGATGAGCGTCAATTCCCAGATGGTAATAGATCGTTGCAAAGACATCTTTGTACTTGACCGGTCGAGAGATCACTTCGCTGGCCGTGCGATCCGTCGCCCCGATAATCTGTCCGCCACGCAATCCGCCGCCCGCCAGCAGAGCAGGGCCCACTTGAGGCCAGTGATCTCGGCCGCCATTCTTTGGATTGATTCGCGGTGTACGGCCAAACTCACCCCAGACAACGATCAACGTGTCATCGAGCTGGCCACGTTCTTCCAGATCCTGAATGAACGCCGAAAGTCCGTGATCTACGATTGGCAGAACGTGACGCATCCGAGGAAAGTTGTTGCTGTGAGTATCAAAGTCACTGATGGAGAGACTGATACACCTCACGCCTGCATCCAACAGACGTCGCGCGAGGAGAAACTTATGAGTAGACCGCGGATCTTCCGATGTGGCGTTCGGTCTTCCTCCCGTGGCCGTCAACGTGTATCGCTCGAGTAGGCGAGGATCTTCCTTGTTGAAATCCAGTGCATCTGACAACGCTCCAGATGTCAGGATGCCGACCGCCTGTTCTGTAAATCGATCCATCGCCACCATCATTCCGGCAGAATCAACTTCACGCCGGAATGTATCAAACTGTGACAGCAGTCGGGTTCGATCTGTAAGTCGATCCAGACTGATCGTCCCATCCAGCTTCAGACTAACAGAATGGTTCGATCCCAGCCTTGCGAGCTCATTCTTCATTCCCGGCTCAAGCTCTCGCGCAAACAAGTGGGAGATATCAGGTCGAAACGCCTGATAGGCTGGCCCGAGAAAACCGGGCCTCGCACTATTCCTGACCAGCGCTCGCCCCTGCATCAGGTCGACGAAGACGGGAGATTCATCTTTCGGAGAACCCTGAAGCTTCGTGACAACAGATCCCAGGGCCGGTCGACCACCAAGTGACTCCAGATTCTTTGCTTCGAACCCGGATTGACACTGGAACGCATCATGAGCCCCAGCGGATCCGACCAGAGATCGAACAAAAGCAATTCGATCCGCGACTACCGCGATCTTCGGAAGTAGTTCGCAAATGTGGATCCCGGGAACCGCAGTTTCGATTGGCGCAAATTCACCGCGAATCTCCACAGGGGCTTCGGGCTTAAGGTCGATCGTATCCAGTTGCGGAGGACCACCATCGAGATGCACAAACACGACACGCTTTCGAGTCGCGATCTTTCCGGCGGTCTCGTCTGCCCGCAGAAATCCAGCCAGCGACGCCACAGCGCCTGCGAAAATCCCGGTCTGCAAAACATCACGTCGCTTGAACTGGGCATGCAGCGATCGGTTCGACTCTTGCTTCTGTTTCATATCAGGATCACTCCAGAATAAACCGAATCGACGATGGGGGTTCAAACTCTACCTCCTTGCAGCCAAAGAGTCACGACGAAGCTGGGTAGAAGCGATTCCAGAGCCCCAAACTTATGTACGTCGCCTGTCAGACAGTTCGACAAAGTCAGGTCGGATGCCAAATGACTATTTGCACCACTGACTCCACTGATCCTCAAGCCATTTGCTATCCGGCGCTGAATCCGTAATCAGATAGCGGTAACGCCCCGTGAAGGGATGCTCGCAATCGATCACGAACTCTTCGTCAACGCACGGAGAAAACACGAAGTAAGGTTTTGTTGGATGGATTCGCGCAGCCTGCGGTGCACGAAAATTGTCGCGATGACAAAGAACAGAGATCGTCACAGAATTTCCATTCGTCTGACCAGTCAAGCAGACCCATCGCGTGTGTTCATGGTTCCCTTTGATCCGATCAGAGCCGAGATCATTCAGGAACTGACTGGGCTCACGCACGACAGTTGAATCGGATTGGCCACCCGCCTTCTGTGCATCACCGTCTTTCTCGGTTAACCACGCAACTGGCCCCCGAAACGCGACTCCGCCATAGTGATACTTTTGAATAAGCAACGGCTTGTCCGTTAGCGCGGATTGAGTCGTCTCAAGATCGAAACCGTGGTAGAAACCATCGGTCTGAAACGCTGTGATGCGCCATCGTTCCCGCAGGATATCGACCACCGGATCTTTGGTGGCACGATGAATCAGATCGCACTCAAATCCGACGCCTTCAGCATTCTGATACGTCCGAACGACACGCTGATGCAGAACTCTCCCGGTTCCTCCGGCGAGGTTCCAAAAATCGATTTCGCGATCGTGCCATGATGTTTTCACCCAGGCGGTAAAGATGCCATCCTGATGAGCATGATCGAACGGATACATTTCCGTGACCACACGGCCTGCCGGAGAAGCGACAGGGTGCAAAAAGCCAGAGCGTGAGTAAACAGGATCAATACCGTCCGGGACTTCGGGAGACACCTTTCGATACGAAAGAATGAGTTTCCCGGACTGCCGAATCGTGACATCAGACTCCGTCTCTTCAAGACTCAGGGCGCCACTTGAAACATTGCTAGAATACGATTCCGGTACTGACGCCGCGGCTATCTTCTCATTCGTGAAAAGTCGTTCTGTCGTCGGCACCACATCAATCAATGCAGTAACCACCACAGCTGCTATCGCTCGCCCTCCTTCGGAATTCAGATGCGTATGATCTGCACCATTTTCTGACATGGGCTCCAGAGCACGCCACGCTGTCGCGCCTAGCTGCTCACAATGTTGAATGCTCAACGCGTGAAGATCGATCAGGGGAACATCTTTTTCCGTTGCGACAATGGAAGTCGCTTCAGCATACTCCGTCAGAGTTGATGCGATGGCTCCGTCTTTTGTCCACGTTCGCCGAGTCAGTGGAGTCACCAGAATAGGTTTAATCCCTGCTGCTCGCGCCTCGTCAACGAAGGCTCGTAGATGATCACGAAACTCATCCGCTGCGCGAGACTCACGCTCCGGACCTTTCCCAGGCTGGTCGTTGTGGCCAAATTGAATCAGGATGTAGTCCGGTTCTGCGTCCAGACACTTCTGCCAGCGACCCTCGGTACGATAGCTTCGCGAACTGCGACCACTGGCCGCCAGATTGGTGCATGAAGCATTTTCGCTGCAGAGCTCCGCAAATCCTTTCCCCCAGCCCGCTTCGTCGGTAACGGTGGAATCTCCAGCCAGTACAAATCGAATTGGTTCGGAGTTAGGATGCTCCTGAGCTGTTGTCCGCGTCGGATAGAGAATGGACGAGATTCCGATCAACAATGCAAACGGCTTCAGAAATCGGTTCGACTTTTTCATGGATCACCTCAGGAAGATCAGGGCAATTACATGCGATCGATTGTCGTAATGGTCATGCTGTTGACGAGTACAGTCGCAGCTCAGGATTCGGTTTACAAGAATACCCTCCCTGCAGATCCTCCGTATTTTCGGGTCCGCTATGAGGCATCAGCTGTCGAGGGCGAATTAATGTATCCGGCCAGCTACACGGTTTGGATACCTCCTGCAGTCAAAACCCTGCGAGGAGTCATCGTCCATCAACATGGGTGCGGAGAAGGGTCGTGCAAATCGGGCCTGACTGGTGCATACGACCTCCATTGGCAGGCACTGGCCATGAAGCACGATTGCGCGCTGCTGGCTCCAGTGATCGAACAGCCCGAGAAAGCAGATTGCCAGAAGTGGTGCGATCCACGAAACGGATCCGACGCTGTCTTCCAGCGTGCTTTGGTCGACCTTGGAAAATTGTCAGGGCATCCGGAGATGGCCACCGTGCCATGGGCTATCTGGGGCCACAGCGGAGGCGGTCACTGGGCTGGAGGTATGGTGCTGCTTCATCCGGACCGAGTTGCAGCGGCCTGGCTTCGTTCGGGCGTCCCTCCATTGACGGCAGTAGAAGGCAAACCTAAACCTTATGAGATTCCGGCTGCGGCCTGTAAAGTTCCGATGATGTGCAATCTTGGGACTCTTGAAGGAGTAACGGACAAGGAAGGACGATTCTCCGGAGTCTGGCCGGGAGTTGAAGCGTTTGCGAAAAAGCTTCGCTCCCAAAATGCGTTGCTGGGTGTCTCAATCGATCCGATCGCCAGCCATGACTGTGGGAATCAGCGATATTTGGCCATGCCCTGGTTCGACGCATGCCTGACTGCTCGACTTTCAAAAACCAGCAGCTCGGAGCTTAGTGAACTGCCCCCAAGTGCAGGATGGATCGCAAAGTTAGTCGCTGGAGCCAAAAAAATTGACAAGCCGTTTCCAGCAAATGAGTTCAATGGCGAACTGGAGACATCCGTCTGGTTGCCCAATGAGGCTATTGCGATTGCATGGACTCAATACTCAACGGATACAGCAATTCAGGATCCGACGCCACCTCCCGCTCCGGAGCAGTTGGTTGTCAGCGGTGCTGAACTGAAGTGGTCGGCGATGGCTGATCTTGAGAGTGGTCTTGCTGGGTTCATCATCGAGCGAGACGGCAAGCCTCTGGCAAGACTTCCGGAGCAACCCAGGAATCCCTTCGGCCGCCCCATTTTCCAGAACCTCTCCTATAGCGACACTCCGACTCAGCCTCTCGTGGGAATGATTTACCAGGACCCAAAACCCGAAGTGGGAAAAGCACACAGATATCGAATCTATTCTGTCAACACCGTGGGAACCAGATCGGACAAGGCTGCGGAATAGTCAGGAGTTCCAGAATGGCATCCATTCGGATTACACAGTCGATACTCTCCCGGACGCCAGTTACTCAAACTCCTGCGTAGAATGGTCAAAACCCAGAGAGAAACTGGCTCACCTGAACCTCTGGTCCCTCGCACCATAAGTGCTTACACTTCCGATCCTGAGTTTCTTTGTGCATTCTGCCTTTATGAAAGGTTTCTCCATGCGACTTGCCACGCTTGCCCGCCTTGTTTTGTCAGCTCTTGTTTTGGCCTCCACAGGTTTTGCTGCTGCCGATGAAGCGGAAGAATTAAAGACGAAAGCTCGGGCCGTAAAGTCCGAGGCGGCCCAGTTGCTTGAGAATGGACATAAGGAGGAAGCGGAGAAGCTCTTTCAGGAGTCGAAGGAACTCATGGCTCGGGCTATGGAGCTTTCCGGAAAGAAGGAGCCAGATCATGGATCAGAGAATCCGGATATTGATCATCTGAAGGAACGCTTGCAGGATCTTCGCGCAGCACGAGAAAAAGCCGAAGCCGCAAAGGCCCCGGAGCAGGAGATTCGTGAGTTGCGTGAACAGATCAGTGGTACAGAGCGCAAACTTGGCGAGCTAATGAAACGTCATCAGAAGCCTGAGATTCCGCCGCAACATCGAGAGCATGCCGAAAAGTTGGAGCAAACTGCGCGACGAATCAAGCACGTGCGAATGGCGGCGGAGAATCTGAAGGCCGCAGAAATGCACGACATGGCTCATGAACTCATGAATCGTGCTGAAGCGATGGAGAAAGACTTGCACGCTGCGAAAGAGGAACTCGCACACGCGATGAAGGCCCATGGGCCTGAGAAAGGCGAGGAACTTCACAGACTTCGTAATGAAAATGAACATTTGCGGGCCGAACTTAAGGAAATGCGTAAAGCCGTCGAAGAACTTCAGAAGGCAAAAGAACAATAAACCAGAGTTAGGTTAGACCAACGCAACTCTTGAGTCTGTTTTAGTTATGATCAGGTGGCAATTGCGGCCATGATCGATCTGGATCACGCCTTTACCAAGCATTACTGCATTCGGCGGTTGGCGAAAAGTCACGGACGCCAAACCGTTCGACTCCATTTCATGGTCAGCCAGACCTTAATGGCTCTTAATGACTCAACATCATTTGAGTGATCAGTCAGAAGGTCTTCGCTGAAACGTATGGATGCTCTCCAAAGTGAAGGAGTCAGATTCATCCCTAAAAAGGAAATGTGAAACGGTCAGGGTTTTCTTACGAAACTCAATCAGATTCAGACTATTCCTGCCCATCTCGCGTCCACGTCCACGTCGCGACGTGGTTGTACCACAATGCACAATATGGATACCTCGATCACGTCTCGTCGCTGGGTAAAAATCAATGGAATTCCCCGTGTAAGCTCGATGCAGGTGTCCGCCGAGAATTAGTTCAATTTCCAGTTCCCTGAAGACCTTCATTGCACGCACTGCTCGTTGCACTCGTTTGTCTCGTAGGCAATCCGGAGCCGGAGCGAAGGGATGATGAGCGACGACAATCCGAATCGCATCGGCGGGAGCATTTCGGAACAGCTCAACGCACATCTCAAGTTGACGACGAAAGATGCGGCCATTGCTGATTGCAGTGTGGGGCGACGTCGAATCGATTCCTGCAATGACGGCTTTGCCAACTCTCAACACCGGATTCAGTTCCGGCGAGATTATCTGTTGATAAAGATGGTGGGGAGCCAGCATCCGTTCAAAGAAACGGTAGAGCGGAACGTCGTGGTTTCCGGGAATGACCAACTGCGGTATTGAAGGTAGCCGCGACAGGAAATCTCGAGCCGCCTCAAACTGTTCCCGCTTTGCCCGTTGTGTCAGGTCACCACTGACAATAATCGCGTCAAGGGACAATTGACTCGCCAGACGCAGAACAGCCTCACCCGCCTCTTCTCGGTAAGGTGGTCCAAAGTGCAGATCTGATATCTGCAGCAGGGTCAGTTCGGGCTTCTCCATTAAATCCACAGATTCACAACTTTCGATTAGCGTGACAGGACATTGCCCTCTGTCGTGAGGGAGATTTCTGATTCAAAGAATGTCGTCCCTGAACCGCGTCTCCCTGAAGGATACAAACAGGGAAGTGCGAGTCCCACAATCAATGAGCTCTTTCCCCGAGGCAGACACAAAGACGGTCTCTGAACTCGGGGATTCAGAAAAGATGTTGTTGACCTCCGGATGTTCGAGGAGGTCTAAAGAGATCTGTCCTTAACTCAGGCAAAGTTTCTGTCAGTCCACAGCGTTTTCGATGAACATGAAACAAGGCACTGATCTGGTCGGCGATTGGTCCGGTCCCTCGCATTCGAAGTCCGAACTCACTCTGATTGAGCTTGCCCTGACGAACAGCTCTCAGGCGAGATTCTACTTTGGCGGCATGAGTTGGTTGATGACGCTTCAACCAAGCCAGAAAAACAGCCTCTACCGTCAGAGGCAGGCGGACCATAATGAAACTGGCTGATTTGGCTCCAGCGTCAGAAACCGCCTTCAATACGGAAGGGATTTCGTGATCATTGATCCCCGGGATAATCGGAGCAATCATCGCATGGACCAGAATTCCAGCCGACGAGAGACTCGATATCGCCTCAAGACGACCTGCCGGAGCGGTACAGGCGGGCTCAAGACGTTTTGTGAGCGATTGGTCCAGACTGTTGATGCTGATGGCAACTCGACACAAGCCCTGATCTGCGAGCTCGCGAAGCAAATCAATGTCGCGTGTAATCAGGGAATTCTTCGTGATGATGGAAATTGGCTGACGAGCCTCATAGGCCACCTCAACGCACTGTCGCGTGATCCGTAGTTTTCGTTCAATTGGCTGATAACAGTCTGTAACGCCAGACAACATGACTCCCTGGCATTCGTATTTGGGTCGATTCAGCCAGTCGCGAAACAATGATGCGGCATTTCGTTTGACCAGAATCGTGGTTTCAAAATCAAGCCCTGCACTAAATCCAAGATACTCGTGCGATGGTCGAGCGTAGCAGTAACTGCACCCGTGCAAACATCCCCTGTAGGGATTCAAGCTGTATTGAAAAGGAACATCGGGGCTATCATTTTCTGAAATGATCGTCCGAGACGTATCATCGAAATATGTTGTCTTCGGGCGTTCAAGCTCTGACAGGAACTCTTCGTCGAATTCCATCTGCTCGTAATCCGCTTCCACCAGGATTGGGAGGAAACGGTTTGCGGGATTGTCAGCAGCACCACGGCCAACAGGATTAGGCAACCCTGATTCCTCCTTCGACAACAAAAACAGTATGACGACAGTGTGCCCCGGGATGACAGTGTGCCCCTGGACGACAGACTGAGCAGGCCGTTTTCTTCAACTGAGATAAAGGTCCGGTCAGCATCTCAGCCGTCGGACGACAGGAACCTACGGTTTCTGTCTTCTCGGGCCCCTTGTTTCAAATTGCCGCCGGCAGAATTCCACTACCGCCCCTATCGGCAGATTTTGCAGCTCCGGATTTTTCTGCAGAATCTGTTTTTTCTGGCTGTTCCGAATGTAGCACTCTTTCGGCCTTTGTCGATGAATCGATCAAGTGCGATTTTATACGATCGGTCTATCCAGGGCCAATTATGCCCCGGGAATCACGGAAAGCCCACAGGCTGACTAACGAGTCCTGGCTGTCGCAATACGTCGACTGACATCAATGAAAAGGTCTCAAAGAGATGCGAAAGTACTCATCACTGAACAAAGCCGCCAGCATCGCGGTATGCTTTGGGATCCTGCTTTCGAATACGGCTATTGCTTTCGATAACAATCGTGTGGGCAAGTCTGTATCTGGTAGCGATGGTGTTATCCAGCGAACGGGCATTGCTCGCGACGTCGAATTGCAGGCTGACGGGGCGTTGCGCGGCAAAGTGTTTACATCGGATCAGCAACCCGTTGAAAACGCTCAGATTGAACTCAAATTCCAGGGAACAACCGTCGCTCGCACAACGACTGGTTCTGGAGGAGATTTCCTGATCACCGGAGTTCGGGGCGGAGCTCATGAAATCTCCGTGGGTTCCATGAACTCACCGGTAAGACTCTGGAAGAATGGGACAGCCCCAACAGGTGCAGTAGATGGGTTCGTGGTTGCCGCCAGTGATGAAATCGTCCGGGGGCAGGCTTACGAACCCTACTACGACCCATACTACGACAACTATGGTCAGCCGAGTTCGGGCTTTGGTCTGATGGACGTAGTGGCTCTTGCTGTCATTGGTGCTGCAGCGACCGGGGTTGCCATCGCTATTCACGAGCATAACGAAGATTCACCATCCCAGGTTGCCTCACCTTAGCTTTTTCTGCACCGGCCAAAGATCTCAAACAAGACGACGCCAACCATTTCATTTTGGTCGGCGTCTTTTCTTGTTGTTGGTGATGATATCGCGAGAAAGCAGTCTTACAGAGCGCCCTCTCCTGTAATGACGACCCGGACGGTTCGAAAGAGAATCTTGATGTCATTCCAGACACTGCAGTTTTGCAAATAGAGCAGATCGTACGACACTTTGCGGCGAAAGCCTTCCAGTTCGTTGTCGTATCCGTTGACGACCTGAGCGATTCCGGTCAAACCGGGCTTCAATCCCAGACGGTCGATGAAGTTTGGAATCTGTTCCTGAAGCTTCATCATGAACTCCGGACGCTCCGGACGTGGCCCAATCAAGGACATGTCGCCTTTAAGAATGTTCCAGAGTTGTGGTAACTCGTCAATTCGAGTTCTTCGCAGGAATCGCCCGATTGAGGTAATTCGTGCATCTCCTTGTTTCGCAAACTGAGCCCCGTGGCGTTCTGCATCGGTTCGCATGGTGCGGAACTTATAAATCGTGAACGGTCGTCCGTAGTTGCTTAACTCCCGACGATCGCGACCGGGCTTGCGGCGATCGGAATGATCCGGACTCAGTCCTTGTGCCTGCTCGCGTCGATCCTTTTTCTTCTTCGTACGCAGATTCAGACCAACTCGTGTCTGCGAGTAGATGATTGGTCCGGGAGATGTCAATTTAACAAGAATGGCCGCCGTTATCAGTAGTGGTGAAGTCAGAATCACCAGGGTCAGCGCGCAGGAGATATCAAACGCACGCTTCATAAAGCGATGAGTCAGCGACAGGCATCTCACGTTTTCCCGAGGCGATGCCAGCGGGATTCGCGTAAGCCATTCTGTACCAGGGAGATCGACCGTGTGCTGAGCGATAAGGCTTGAGAAGTTCTGAGCCTGCTCGGCCACCGCGTCTGCGACCGGGCGGACTTCTCTCGGGCGTTCCAAAACTGACGTTGTCTGCATCGAAACAGTTTTCCGAAGTTATCTTGAATGAATGCGAGGCTTTACGCAAAGTCGCGTAGACCTGGAATGTGTCCAAACCTAGGTCTGAATGGCGTACTTTTCGCCTAACTTTTAGCGGAAACCCGAGTTAATGGCGTGAACGTGCTTCATCCGTCCCGTCTATGCAACAATGTTGCCGGACAGAAACGAGACGACGGGGTCCAATGCCTGAAGTTGTTGCATAAAATCAACACGCAGGTTCCCGGCCGTGTTCTCGCTGCATTCGGAACATTCGGACAAATCCTCGGGCGTGACATATGACGCACGGGGCAATGTTCGCACTCACCTTTCTCCGTCCCGGGCTGACGGAGTGCCATGAGAACCGAAATGTCGCTGAGTGGCTCGCGAAAGCGAGACTGTTGATCAGCTTTTCAACGATGCAAAGGCCGCTTTGGCGGCGAGAATTGTTTGCTCAACATCATCTAACGTATGGACCGCAGAGACAAACATGGCTTCAAATTGGCTGCACGGAAGATACACGCCCCTGTTCAGCAACCCATGAAACCACTTTGAGAACAGGGCAGTGTCTGAAGAGGTCGCTGACGACAGATCACAGACTCCGTTCGATGTGAGAAACACAGTCAGCATACTACCCACACGATTAATCGTGACCGGGATTCCATGATCTGCAGCGGCAGCTTGAAAACCCTCTGCCAGCATCGAACTTGTTGCTTCCAGCCTCGGGTACGGATTCTCATCACGAATCAGATTCAACATCGCGATACCGGCAGCCATCGCAACGGGGTTGCCTGACAAAGTTCCGGCCTGATAGACCTTTCCGACCGGTGAAACGCAGTTCATAATCTCTGCACGACCACCGTAGGCGCCAACCGGCATGCCGGCACCGATAATTTTTCCAAGTGTCGTCATGTCCGGCATGATGCCGAATAGTTGTTGAGCACCTCCTGCAGCGACTCGAAAGCCTGTCATGACTTCGTCGAAAATCAGCACCGTCCCGTGTTGCGTACATAGCGATCGCAACAAAGACAGAAACTCGGCAGTTGGAATTACGCAGCCCATGTTGCCGACAACCGGCTCCAGAATAACGGCTGCCAGTTGATCGCCATTCTTCTGAAACGCGGCCTTCAGACTTTCGCAATCGTTGTAAGGTAAAACCAGCGTATCGGCGGTGGCTCCGGCTGGAACACCCGGACTGGAAGGGCACCCCAGTGTCAAAGCCGCACTGCCAGCAGCCACCAACAGACTATCAACATGGCCGTGATAGCAGCCGGCAAACTTCACGATCCCATTACGGCCCGTGAATCCTCGGGCCACGCGAATTGCTGACATCGTCGCTTCGGTGCCCGAATTCACCATTCGCACCATTTCGATCGACGGCACCATTTCGATCACAAGCTGAGCCAGCTCCGCTTCTGCCTCCGTTGGCGCACCGAAGCTGGTACCGATCGTCAGTGCGTGCTCAATCGCCTGAAGTATTTTCGGATGACGGTGACCAAACAGGTGCGGGCCCCACGAACCGATGTAGTCGATAAAACGATTGCCATCCACGTCATACAGATACGCGCCATCGCCTCGCTTCATGAACGGTGGTGTGCCGCCAACTCCGCCAAAGGCTCGGGCTGGACTGTTGACTCCGCCAGGGATCAGCTTGGACGCATGCTTAAACAGTGATTCGCTGCGAGTGCGTTTTGATGTGTCGGTCAGCATATGTGTTTTGGTTTCGTTCGATCTTGCGTGGTCGTGTATGGCGAGCGGCAGGGCGTCAGCCCTCCGTGTGAATGGTCCCTCGAAGGCACGGAGGGCTAACGCCCAGCCGCTCGCCTTCAAGAATGTCTGAATGCCTTAATTCGCTGCGCTCAGGATCTCCATGTTTGGCCTGACAGCTTTCAGTGCTTTAATCGTATCCTCTGTTGGATTGGAGGCTGTAAGGTCCAACCACTTCAATGCTGGAAGCTGCCCCAGTTGCACAATCCCGGCATCTCCCATCTGAGATCCTGCCACACTTAACCGTTCAAGTTTCTGCATCTTCAGGAGCACTGCAGCGGATTCATCTGTGATTCGAGTCGCCGAGACGTTCAGATCAACAAGATTCGTCAGAGCGCCCAGCGCTGCAAAACTCTCATCTTTGACCTTCTTGATTTCTCGCAGTTCCAGAAATGTCAGCCCTGTCAACTTGCCGAGTTTCGCGATGCCATCGCCGGAAACCAATCGACATTCGCTGATGTCGAGATACGTGAGCTTGGGAAGATTGCTGACAACTTCCAGACCTTCGTCATCAAGCGAAGTCTCTCGCAATTCCAGTCGAGTCAATTCAGTGAGTCCAGCCAAGTGCTTTACGCCCGCTCCGGTCACGTCAGCCAATCGACAACCAAAGCGCTTCAGCTTCTTTAGTTTTGCTACTTCGACCATACCAACATCCGTAAGACGCGACGCTTCCATCTGGAGTGATTCGAGCGTACCGATACTTCCAATGGCTGGCATGGCCAAATCCGTTACAGCGGTGTAATTCAGATTCAAGGATTTCAATGGCAGCCCTCGCAGGTGTTCAATCCCTGCATCTGTCACTTTGGATTTCTCCAACTGCACATCCACAAGTGATTTGATCCCCGCCAGATGAGCAACTCCGGCATCTGTGACGTTGCTGTTTCGCAAATCAATCGCGCGGAGCTTTGTCAGACTTTTGACGCATTCAAGGCCGGCGTCAGTAAAGCCCGCTCGACGCAGCACCAGGGCTTCGATATTTCTCAGGCCTCCGATAACTTTCAGAGTTCCGTCGCCGATGGCAGAGCAGTCCGTCAGGTCGAGCCGTTTGAGCAACTTCAAGTTGGCCAGCGACTGCATCCCAGCGTCATTCATCCCTGGCCCTCCAAAGCGGGCCACGGTAATGTTGGGAACGCCAGCCAGGTGCTTCATCGATTCAGAGAAGTCCGTATCGGCTGACACCGCGATCTCGGTCACCACACCGTCTGAGTTCTTTTTCAGACTGCATCCAGCTTTTTCCAATGCCGCCACTGCAGTTGCATCATCAGGTGTAGCCGTTGTTGGTTTGGCAGCCGCCCCCGAATCTTCAGGGACTGAGGAATTCTGACACCCGACCAGAAGTCCAGTGATCACAAGTACGAAAACACGCAGCGAACGAACGGTCGATATCATCGCGACAAAAGTCCTTCCGAATTGAGAATAGTGCGATCCGGCAGCGTATTGCGATTTCCACTCTTTCGCAATAGTGTGGAAGCAGTTCATCGCTGTTGCTCAGAAGCCATAATTTGCGGCCTCTGCTATTTGAGAATGCCGCCAAACTCGAGGGCAGGGGACGACACTTCGGTTTCTGGCCTTTGGCTGCGTGGATTTCATCGATTATCGGGGTGCGGTTGAATCCTGCTCAGCCTGTGGGGCCGCACCGGACTCAGGTGCTGTCAGTTTTTGCTGTCCAATCATCAGCACGATAATCATCACGAAGGCTCCGATGAAACTTGCCGCATGGATCCATGTGAGCGCGATCGTGGCCGCGATTCCGGGGGCGTGGCTGTTGAGTGATTCGAAGATTCCCAGTGTGGTTTGGGCCTTTAGCTTTGGGGTTAATCCCTGCGGAGGAAAAGTTCTGTTTACTTCATCCAGAATCCGAACAGCCAGTTCCTTCGGGATTTCGTCGGTTTCCGGGTCACAATGGATGCCTTCTCGGCGCAACGCATGGACGATCTTGCCTGATCGTAAGGCAGTTGGAATTCCGATAGCCGTCAGGAAGCCCAGGAATCCAAAGAACCAGTCTCCAAACAGAAACGCCAATGCGGCCGCGATGCTTGCGGTCAGAACTCGAAAGGCCACATCGAATGCATAATGCCTGGCAAAGAAGAGTTCCTGAACAACTCGCCCGCCATCAAGGGGCAGCAGCGGTAGAAGATTCATGCCATTCAGAATCAGGCACAACACGGCCGCGTTGATCATCCATGTGATCTTCAAAGCGATGCCTGCGATTCCCACGACTGTACCGAAGAGAACTCCCGGCACAGGACCAGCTAAAGAAACGACGGCCTTTTTCCAGCCAGGAATATTGTAGCTCCGGCCAGTGACTGCGGCTCCGAAGAAAGGAATAAAGAACATCTTCAAATTACGATAGCCGCTCAGCTTCATAGCGACAAAGTGTCCGCTTTCATGAAGGAGCATCAGCAGGATCAAGGTCGTTGCGTGCTCCAATGACCATGAAGCAGATCCAGTCCCGACAAAGAGTGCCATTGATACGACCAGCATCATCACGACACCGCTCCATGATGACGTCTGATTCTGAAGATTGTGCATCTCCTGCAATTCAGCGGCGTATCGATCGGAATCTTCCGGCGGCGTTTGGTTGTCCATTCAAGTTTGTCCCGGGTGTTGTCGAAGAGTTGCCACCGGCCGAAAACTGCAATTCGCGGGTTGTAATAGAGTTGGTGTGTGTTCCCAAGTGTTCATCAGGGTGGCTTTATTCAATGGAAGCTCGGAAGGCCTTGAAAGTCGGCCGAATCGTTGCTGTTTCCCCCGGTGTTGCTATCGTAATCGGTTCTATTCGGGCGACTGGCCCGAGTTTTTTGTCCGGTGGAGAGCATTGATTGCCGCCAGCAGTCAGCGTTTCCTACGGAACCCTCCGTTTTTGTCCCACTGACTTCCCGAGGTACGCTCATGACAAGAAAGACATCACGTCGCAGTTTTCTCGGCAGTTCTGCCGCATTGGGAACTGCGTTCTGGGTTGCTCCACAGACATTCGGAAAGCCGACTCGTTCGGCGCTGGAAGGTCTCACGGCCGCCTGTATTGGAGTTGGTGGCAAAGGTGACAGTGACAGCAGTCACATCGCCGATCAGGATGTGGAAATCGTTGGCATCTGTGATGTCGATAAACGAACTCTGGCCAAGAAGGCGAAAGAATTCACCAAGGCCGAACAGTTCACCGACTTCCGCGAGATGCTGGATAAGCTCGGCGACAAAGTCGACATCGTCAGCGTTAGTACCCCGGACCATACTCATGCTGCAGCCGCTATCAAGGCGATGAAGGCCAAGAAGCATGTGTATGTTCAGAAGCCGCTGACCTGGTCCATCCGCGAAGCTCGCATCATGCGAGAAGTTGCTGCGGAAACAGGCGTGGTGACCCAGATGGGTAACCAGGGCACCGCTGAAGACGGACTGCGTGAAGCAGTCGAAGTGATTCGCTCCGGTGCAATCGGATCCGTTTCTGAACTGCACGTCTGGACAAATCGTCCGGTCTGGCCACAGGGGATTGGTCGTCCCGCCGGCGAAGACAAAGTGCCTGATTATCTCGACTGGGATTCCTGGATCGGTCCTGCCCCAATGCGTCCATACAAAGAAGGCGTGTATCACTCCTTCAACTGGCGAGGTTGGGTTGACTTCGGGACAGGTGCTCTGGGCGATATGGCTTGCCATACCACAAACATGCCTGTGATGGCTCTGGAATTGTGGGATCCGATTGCTGTCACTGCAGTCAAGAACCCAGGCATCGTTGAAGGCGAAACCTTCCCAGGTGCTACGACGCTGATGTTCGAATTTCCTGAACGCAACGGTCTGGCTGCGACGAAGTTCTACTGGTACGACGGTGGCAGCCTGCCATCTGATGATCTGATTGCTCAGTTGCCAGAAGGTTTCCGTAAGCGTATTGCGGAACAGAAAAAGGGCGGCGGCAAAACCAGCGCGGCTCTGGTTGTGGGTAGCAAGGGCATGCTGTTGTCAGAGAATGATTACGGTGCCGCCTACACACTGCTGCCGGATGCGGACTTCAAGGGCTTCAAGAAGCCAGAACAGTCGATTCCTCGTATTCCGTTCAAGGGAAGCAACGACGAGCGAAACAAGTGGGAGTTCGTTGAATCCTGCCGCGGCAACTACAAGCCAGGCACGATGTCCAACTTCGGCTACGCTGGTCGTCTGACCGAGACGATTCTTGTTGGTAACCTCGCAGTGCGTGCTGGCGAAGGTCAGCGTATCGAGTGGGATGCCAAGAATCTGGTCAGCACAAACCTGCCAGAACTGAATCAGTACGTTCAGCGCGAATACCGTGAAGGCTGGTCACTGTAATCTACAGGATCCACCTTTGAACTGAATCGAAGGCTCGGCTTCTGCAAAGGATGCCGGGCCTTTTTCGCGCCTTGAACAGACCGGAGATTTTCGATTGGTATGATCTGGTTTTAGCACCGGGCATGATTCATCGCGGCTGGCGATTTGAGATCTGAGATCTCAAATCTCAGATGCCAATGCGGACCAGCGCGGTCATTGGTTCCGTCACAATTCCTCGTTCGTTAGACTTCTTCTTGCCCCCACGATTCCCACCATCTCCTGACATTTGGAGTGTTCCATGATCGCGTCGAAGATCCGATCCATTGGCTTAGCCGTTTGCATGACGACCGCGTCATTGACGCCGCTGACCATGGTTGCTGCGGAAGAAAAGAAATCAGATGCGACTACAGCAGTACTGTTCGATGGCAAAACCCTGGAAGGCTGGGATGGTGACGCGTCTGTATTTCGCGTCGAGAAGGAATCGATCATAGGCGGACAACTGAAAGACAAGATTCCTCACAACTTCTTTCTATCATCGAAGGAAGAGTACGCCGATTTTGAACTGACCCTGGAGTTTCGCCTGATCGGAGAAGGGACGAATGCCGGGGTTCAGCTTCGCAGTAAACGTATCCCTGATCATCATGAGATGATCGGTTATCAGGCTGACCTCGGTCAGAATTACTGGGGCGCGTTGTATGACGAATCTCGACGAAACAAGATCCTTGCAGCACCGAAGAAGGAAGAGCTGGACAAGGTGCTGAAACGTGACGACTGGAACAAATATCGAATTCTCTGCGAAGGTCGACATATCCAACTGTGGATCAATGACTTCAAGACGGTTGACTACACAGAAGCCGATGAAGCGATCGAACAAAATGGATTGATTGCTCTCCAGATTCACGGTGGTCCTCCCGGAGAAGCTCATTACCGCAATATTCGCATCCGACGTATTGGTCAGTAGTTTCTGAAGAAAGAATTACTACGTTTCGCCACCGGGTCTACCCCGGTGGTTTAAAGGCTTCTGCACCACTGATCACTCCGACGTCACAGAACCAACGCTCATAAGTTCTCGTAACCAACTTCCACCCCCATCTTTTCAAACTGACTGACATCCCATGCTTAACTGGAACAGCAACAAACTAACTCACGGCTGGCAAAAAGGTATCACCGCGTTCTACTACGCGGTGGGCATGACAGCCGACGATTTCAACAAACCACAGGTTGGCATTGGTGTGCCATTGCTCGAAGGCAACACCTGCAACATTCATGCGTACTCACTGGCACAGGAGATTGCCGCAGGATGTCGTGAAGCTGGAATGCTGGGATTTCCTTTTGGAACACCCGGCGTCAGCGACAACATCACTCAGGGGCATGAAGGCGGGAACGCCAGCCTGCCATCTCGCAACCTGATCGCCAACAGTGCTGAGTGTGTAGTAACGTCCCATTGCTACGACGCGATGGTAGGGTTGCATAATTGCGATAAGAACGGCCCCGGCTTTGCGATGGCCCTGGCTCGCTCAAATTATCCCGGGTTGATCGTCAGTGGCGGAAGTATTCTGCCCGGTTGCCATAAGGGCAAGGACATTACGATTCTGGACGTTTACGATTCGCAGGCGGCTGCTTCCGTCGGAGCAATGACGCATGAAGAGTCGGAAGAGATTATTCGCAAGGCCTGCCCGGGGCCGGGTGGTTGCGGAATTGCGGCATCCTTCAATACCTGGGGACTCGCCATGGAAGCCATCGGTTTGATGCTTCCAGCCAGCAGCTCCATTCCGGCTGTAGATCCAGGGAAGCAGGCCGAATGTCGTCAGGTCGGACATGCGATCATGAACCTGCTGAAATTGAACCTTCGCCCCCGCGATATCCTGACCAAAGCCGCCTTTAAGAACTGTGCTGTGACAATTGCTGCTGCCGGTGGATCCACCAACGGCGTTCTGCATATTCTCGCATTGGCACGTGAAGCGGGCGTGGACTTTACTCTGCGAGATCTTCAGGCGATCTTCCGAGAAACACCGGTGCTCTGCAGCTTTGCACCACGCGGCCTGCGAACGATGGTTGATCTTCACAAGATTGGTGGCACTCCAATTCTGCTGAAGCATTTGCTGGACAGCGGACTGCTTGACGGATCCTGCATGACTGTCACCGGAAAGACGATGGCAGAGAACCTGAAAGACGTTCCGAAACCACCGGACGGTCAGGATCTCATCGTCACGAAGGAAAACTGCTACAAGCCATTTGCTGACATGCAGATTTGTTTCGGCAACCTGGCTCCGGAAGGAATCGTGTTCAAAGTCTCCAGCATGAAGAACCCGCAGTTTGAGGGTAAGGCTGTCTGCTTTGAGGATCCTCGCGATATCGTTCGTGCTGTTGAGCAGCGGAAGATTACTCCGGGAAGCGTCATTGTGCTTCGCAACATGGGACCTGTGGCAAGTGGGATGCCGGAAGTTCTGATCGCCACGGCTGCACTCGCGGTTCCGGAGTTGGACGGGAAGATCGCCTTCATCTCTGACGCTCGCGTGTCTGGTGTCTCTCACGGGGCGATTGGAGTTCACTGTGCTCCGGAGGCTGCCGTCGGTGGGCCGATCGGATGTGTTCAGGACGGCGACCTGATCGGCTTCGATCTTCTCAAGGGCTCGATTACGGTCAACATCAGTGATGATGAGATGACAGCACGACGTTCGAAGCTTCCGCCTCGTCGTCCTCTGGAAGTGAAACGAGGATATCTGGCCGATTGGTCAGCGACGGTTGCTCAGGCCAGCCATGGCTGCGTCAGTAAGGCACTGCATCCGGAATGCAGTTAATCAATTGCAAGTAACCCGAAGTTGATTAAGCCCGGGAAGGATTACCATCCCGGGCTTTTTTGTGGCGTGAGGGTGAGAAGTTCAACGCCTGGTAATGTTGTTGATCCGTTGCGTATGTCTGAATGTCTTGCTTCACCAGAATTGCCGCTTTTCTGCAAAGCCCATTCGAAAGAGTCTTCGATGATACCGATCAGTTCTCTTAGCCATCCTCTGATTGTTGTTTGCGCTCTGGCGGTTCAGTTCATTGGTGCATCAAGCGTCAGCCAGGCAAATGAACCCGTTCGCAGGCCGAACGTGTTGCTGATCTGCGTGGATGACCTGAAACCTGTGTTGGGGTGTTATGGCGACAAGATCGCAAAGACACCTAACATTGATCGATTGGCAGGGCAGGGCGTGCTCTTCGAGTCGGCCTATTGCAATCAGGCGGTTTGCTCACCGTCTCGCAATGCGTTGATGACCAGCCTGCGACCTCAGACGCTTGGTATCTACGATCTGGCCACGAACTTTCGCCGTAGCCATCCGGACGCCGTAACGGTTGCCCAGCATTTTCAGCAGAACGGCTATACCACTCAGGCGTTGGGCAAGGTGTTTCATGTGGGACACGGAAACGCAGAAGACGACGTCTCATGGACAGTTCCGCACTGGCGACCAAAAGCAGTGCAGTATCAGCTAGCAGAAAGTCAGGACAATAAGCGAGCGACCAACAATGGTCCGCGCGGGACAGCGACAGAATCGGCAGATGTCGCGGATGAGGCCTATGGAGATGGTCAGATTGCCGTCGAAGCTGCTGCAAGAATCACGGCCGCCGCTGAGAACAAGGATCAGCCCTTCTTGATCGCGTGCGGCTTTCTAAAGCCACACCTGCCATTCGTAGCGCCGAAGAAGTATTGGGATCTTTATGATTCGAATACCGTCCCCATGCCTCCGGTCACTGAGGTTCCCAGGAACGCGCCGAGCTATGCACCGCAGTTTGGTGGTGAACTGCGCCAATACAGTGACATGCCACGCGAAGGCGCGATTTCGGAGGAGGATACTCGACGGCTGATCCATGGTTACTATGCCGCGACAAGTTACACCGATGCGCAGATCGGCAGAGTGCTCGACGCACTGGATGCAAGCGGAGTCAGAAACAACACCATCGTTGTGCTCTGGGGTGATCACGGCTGGCATCTGGGTGATCATGGGATGTGGTGCAAGCATACGAATTATGAACAGGCGACTCGCATTCCTCTGATCATTTCGTCGCCCGGATGTGCGGCCGGTCAGAAATCTCGCGCTCTTATTGAAACCGTCGACGTTTACCCAACACTGTGTGAGCTTGCAGGATTACCTGCACGAGACGGTCTGGATGGATTGAGCGCAGCAGCAACCTTGAAATCTCCGGATGTGCAGACTCGTGAGAGCGTGATTCATGTCTATCCGCGAGGTGAACGGTTGGGGCGAGCGATCCGGACGAAACGTTTTCGGATGGTGGAATGGAAGGTTCCCGGAGCCGATGCATCCGACGCCGAGTACGAACTGTATGACTACGAAGAAGATCCGCTTGAAACTGTCAACATCGCTGGTTCCAATCCTGAAGTTCTGGCAAAGCTTAAGGCGATTCTGGGCACTCAACCGGAAGCAGCTCCACAGATCAAGGCTTCTGCCGGTGCGGAAAAAACGAAGCCGGGGAAGAATCAGGATCGGGCCGCCATGTTCCGCAAACGGGACAAAGATAACGATGGCCGCCTGTCACGCGAAGAGTTCCTGGCGGGGCAACCTGATGCCGAGGATGCTCCCAAACGCTTTCCTCGCTTTGACAAGGATCAGGACGGATCTCTGAATGAAACTGAGTTTGTTACGAGTGGCCAACGGTCAGAATAGCTTTGCAGACCGAGTGCATCGGCAACGTCGTTAAATCAGTTGTTTACCGCCCAGCCGCAGGCGCCGGCTTTTATGTGTGGCCGGCGCTTGCGGCTGGGCGGTAAACAACATGGCAGAGTTCACCACTTGATCAACAAGCCACCAACGCCGCCAGATCAGGGCTTTTGATAAACTCGGATGTAGTCGACTTCAAACTGAGCTGGGAACTTTGTTGACGCATCGGGGTTTCCGACAAAACCGCCACCCACCGCCAGGTTCAAAACCATGTGGAAGTTCTGGTCGAATGGAGCCGGGAACTTGCCTCCAGCAGACTCCCATTTGGTCTGAGTCTGGTACAGCTTCCCATCGATCAACCAGCGGATCACACCTTCTTCCCACTCGAGTGTAAATGTATGGAAGTCGTGTGTGAAGTCGACGTCCGGGCTGCGAAATTGTGATCCGGAATGCTTATTGTTGGGCCACTGTTTGCCGTAATGAAGAGTTCCCCAGATGACGTTTGGTTCCTGGCCCTTGAACTCCACGATGTCGATTTCCCCACTCGACGCCCATGTCCCATAAACTTCGTCCGTAGGCAACATCCAGATTGCCGGCCAGACGCCCTGACCGCCTGGAAGCTTCGCGCGGATCTCGAACTTACCGTACTTCCAGTCTCCGCGATTCTTGCTGCGAATGCGGCCCGACGAGTACTCTCGAACGGTCCCCGCAATTCCATGATTATCCTTTCTGGCTTGCAGGATGAGTCGTCCGTCTTCGATGCGCACATTCTCCTTGCGATCGGTGTAAATCTGGAGTTCATTATTCCCGCCACCGAATGCATTCACTTCGATCTCCCATTTGCTGTAATCCAGCTTTGGGCCATCGAATTCATCGTTCCAGACCATCTTCCATTCAGTCTCCTGCGCGAACGCAGTCGAAGCGGTTGTGAACAAGAACAGAGCAAGGAAGATTCGTGAAGTCATGGGACACCTTATGAGGGGAGCTTGAACAAGACAGGATCCCGAGCAATCGCCGCCGGGACGCGCAGTGTACTCCAGAAAACTGACGCAGAAACACCCATGCCGAAGGCTATTTTTCTTCCGTCGAGTTTTCCGTCTTCTTCACAAGCTGATGAACTTTGTCGACGATGCGGGATTCCACGGATTCGGCGAACGGGCCGGGCAATGTTGTAAACTGCATGGCTCCGCCACCTTCGTATCCGCCTTCTTTGAGCACTCGCAGTGAAGGCACGTAGCCGAACACATCATTACTGTATCCTGCAACCCAGACGGCTGCGTCGCCGTTCAATTCCTGTTTGAGTCGCAGGGAGTAATCAATAACCACTTCACCTGAGAGAGCGACCATTGTCACTTGATCTCCGAGGCGGACGACTTGCACAAGATACTGATAGTCGGTGGGGATACGGCCTTGTTCATCGAGTTGTTTGAGTAACGCTGTCGCTCGTCGTTGAGAATACTCGACGTTGGATTTTTGCAGTGTTTCCAGTTCATCACGGTTCGGAGGCGTGGCGAATTCCAACTCAACAGGTTCGATGGCCGATCGAAGAGTTCCCTCGATTGGACGTACGGGGCCTAAAAGTCCAGCCTTGACCGCGTTGGCAAGAGTACTGCCGTGATGCTCGGCCAGAGCAAGTTCACCGCGCGGCTGTGGGTTTTGATCACCGCCGCAGCCGGTCATGAACATGGCTACCGCGCCGGGAAACGCTGTTTCGAGATCGTACTGAGCGAACCCAGCGTAGTCTCCGCAGAACTGATAGAAGCCGAGCGTTGTGTTGTGGCAGGCGTATCCAAACAGCAATGCCTTCAGTTCGCCTGCTTCCGATTCGATCTTCAGGATTGGAACATCATGATCCACAGGTCCGTCCGGATAAGGAGCGTTGCGCGGTTCTGTTTCCGTCGGAAGCCGGCGATTCATGGCAAAGCCAGCACGCCCGTGCGTGTATCCGATTTTTGCAGGTTGAAGGTTTTGCAGTGCTGTGCCAACCAATTCCAGGACTTGCTGCTTGAGGTTGTTGTAGTAACTCTCCGTATGCGAAACCTGCTCAGCCGCAGCGCCGTAGAGAGAAACCTTGCTGGAACGAAGTTCCGGGCCGCAGTGGGTGTGGGAGGCATTCAACAGGAGTGAATCAGGGCTCAGGGAATACTTCTTCTGACACTCATCCTGTAACCAATTGCGAAGGTCTCGAGGTATGCTGATCAGATCGGCCGTCACAAAGACGATACGATGCCCATCCTGATCTTCAAGAGCCAGAGCCTTGACGTGAAGATCGTGCACCTTGCCCTCCGATGGTTTGTTTCGAGAGGCATACCCGGCCATCCACATGGATTGCTGCGGCGTCACAGCCACCTTGGCAACTCCCGCTTTCCAATGAGTCTCACTCGCCGAGATTCGCCCCATTCCCGCAAGAATGAGGCAATACAGGACTCGCAAAATCATGATCTGTTTCATCATCATCCCTTTCACAAGGACTATTTCTCAACATGACGGTTCTGCAATGCGATCACCTCATGCTGTTCTGCTGGAGTCTACGATTGCAGCGATCTTCGACCTGGGCATCTCAAATCTCAAATTCGATGACGTCATCCAGCAGATGTTCCGGATTCCAAATCAGATTCGTCTGTGAATCGCATATCGAAGTAAGCCTCTGACGGAAGGCGTGCATCACCAGTGTCGGCTGGTCATTCGAGTTTGAGAGTAAACGTATGCAGCGTTTCCTGTCCCGCACCGTCGCGCACAGCAATAATCACACTCGCCTCTGTTCCCTCTGGCTGCGCGGGGACAGTCCATGTGACCAGTCCGTCAGCATCAATTTTCATACCGGGCGGACCATCATCCAGCTTGTATGTCACGCCCCCCTTTTTCGCTCTGGCCGTCACTCGATAAGTAAACTCTGTGCCGGGCTGCGCGGTGGCCGGAGGATAAGACGTGACGAAAAGATAGTCCACGCCGGACTTCTCAATCACATCATCAATGTCGAACTTGTAGAGAACAACCTCATCGTTCGAATTGGGCAGCGTCACAATGACCCGGGCCTCAGGAATGAGGAATAATCGATGATCGAGTCCCAGTTCTTCACGTCCCCATGGTGTTGGACCGGGGAGTCCGGCAAACACGTCAGGTCGAGCCAGTGGTCGCTTATCACCTGCCCGGTGAACACTCACGGTGGACTTGTCCTTATCATCCTTGCCGACGTGAAGGTAATAATCTCCGTGAACCGAAGGCAGCATGAAATTGATATTGGTGTCTTCGTCGAGGGCCTTGCATTCGGGTGTATATCGTCCTCGTCCGGTGTAAATCACCCTCCCATCCGGAGACGGAATCAGATGGCCGGAAGTGTCATGCATATAAGACCTTCGAAGTTGGTTACCGCGAATCACAAGCGTGGAAATCCCTGCCGGGGATACATTAATTCGCCAGAATGCGAATGTCAGACCGTCAGCAGATGCTCGCACGTAACCCTCCGCCTCAACATCTCCGCCGCGAACTTCGTTTGTGCCCTGCATTTCGAGTGACCTGAACGTCTTAAGGTCCAGGAACTCCGTTTTCACCGCATGCGTCCCGGAGGTATTAATCATATGGACGAGCACTGGTCCGGCAGATGCGTGCCCCATCACGACATGTTTGATTTTTCCGACGCCAGCCTGAACTGAAAGTTCGCGTTCGCGAGTCTTAAGATCCCATCGCTGAAGTACACCCTTGTCTGGCAGTCCAACTACCAATTTCTCCTGTCCTGCGGCAAATCTCACGCTGTCATCATCGACCGGAATATAACCAGAGATGCTCGCATCACTCACATCGAATATCGCCAGCTTTCGTAGCGCAGGCAAATGCAGGATCAGGTATCGACCATTTCCGCCGAGTGCCACGTCACCAATGGCTGCAGGCAACTTTGTCACCACCCTGTCTGAATTCAGGTTCGGAGGCCGAACGGCCTCGACGACAACAGAACCTGTGTCTGGCGGTATCTGGTGGACCGGGTTCAATGAGACCTTCTCGCTCGTCCTGCTCAGTTCCCTGTCACCAGCCCTGACGGCAACCGTCATTTCGAAGTGTGTCGGTTCGGACGGGCGAGCGATCTCAAGCAACTCCGCGTTCGTCAGATTCAAGGTAACGTGACTCTCGCCAATTCGGATTCCGACCTCTTCGAGTCCTTTCAGGAGGCCATTCACGGACGTACCATCAGCCCGCTCAAAGTTTGGGGCTCTTGGGCGAATGCGAAGAACGTCACTCAGTAATAAGACTTGCCCCTCGGTCGATAGCTCCCGATCTGTCACCGGCGAAACGATGACCGTTCCATTTGAGTACCGGGCCGTGAGATCAAGAATGTTCGGCCCATTGGGCGCGGGTACAGGCACGAGCGTTGCTTCGTAAACTCCGTCCTTAAACTCCATCTGTACGTTCGTCGTCGGCTCACCTCTGGTCACGATCAATTCCACATCGTAGTGAGTCTCGCCAGGCAACAGTGTCGAAACTCTGGCGCGAAAAATCGCCGGCTTCGCAGCAGCAGCAGGCGTGTCAAATTTCGGTACAAGCAACTGAACGTCAGGAAGTTCGAGAAACCGCATTAAATGCAGAGACGGGATCGACTGCGATATTCCCGACCCGCGAATTCCGCTGGCGATCACACCAACAACATTCCCCGATGAATCCAGAACCGGCCCGCCAGACTGCCCCGGGTTCACTGCACCGTTCAGCTCGATACGATCCAGCTCGCCCTTCTTGTTTCGTAATGCGCTTACCGTGCAGACGTTGACACTAATCGCAGGATATTCTTCGTTCCTGACGCTTAACGCGGTACCAAACGGAAACCCGAAGGCGATGACTTCTGCGAGTTCCGACACTTCGTCAGAAGAAGCAATCGGGAGTACTGCGGCATCCGTTACGCCATCGGCTTTGAGCAAAGCCAGATCGCGAGCGTTGTCTGTTCGCACCACTCGAGCCTCAACCACACGTTGCGAATTCAATGTCGAATCCAGCACCAGTCTGACGGGGTGGTCGACGGCTCCACGCACAATATGCTCGTTCGTGACGTAGAAACCGGCCGGATGGATGCAGAACGCGCTGCCGGACCTATCTCCCACAAGTACCAGAACTGTTGCTGCTTTTCCGCGTCTCCCAATCTCAATACGCGAAGGTTTCTCCTGTGCTGCAGCAGAATTGGCGATCAGCACTGTCAGCAAAGTGAAGACAGTGGTCCGCAACAACCGGACCATTAAACGCAGTGGAGATCGGTTCAAGGGAGGTACCTCTTCCAGCGAGCGCGGGACGACATCATCCGGCACGGCAAGCGTACCGGCAGCAGCGGAAGTTACGACTTTGCCTTCAGGCATACAAGCACAACACGAATATGGCAGAGCGTTTCCGCATTGATGTGACACTATCTCCGGACTGCCTATCGGACGCGCATGTGAAGAAAGGCGACGGAGGACCAGAAGAATGCTGTGAATGAAGCCACCACGCAGAGTGCTTTCCATAGCCAGTGCCAACGCCTCTTACGAAACAAAATCTTTCCTGCCAGCGAAAAGGGGATTGCAGCGGCAAAGCCGCCAAGGAAAACCCATTCAAACACAAGGCTCAATCGGCGACAGGCGAGGAAATACAAAAGGCATACGCAGAGAAAGATCAAACACGCGAGTCTCGATCGCCATCGCGCTCGACGAGTTTGAGCTGAATGACTCTGATTCAAATGATTGAGCTCACCCCGTCGAACAACGATCCTGTCCATCAGGGGCTGAAACGCAGCGAACAGACAGACGGGCCACGTGAAGATGAAGTCGTTCATTCGTGGGCTCAGAAATGTTGTTCCCAGAGCACCCACCAAGAAGACGAGAAACCAGCCAGTCGTCTCACGTGTTTCCGGTGAGAGTCGGCGGACAGAGGGAATCACCATGGTCATCAGGATAAACGCGAAGCAACCACCGATGACTCCAACAAGACACACCTGATACCATTTCTTGAGCCATTCTGGTGAAGGAAGATCAAACGCATACTCGGGCTCGACCCCAAGAATGATGGCTGCCCAATCAAAGTATTCGGACTGTGGAATTGATGCCGCTGTTGTGGCCGAGCGTTGCAGTTCCGCATCCAGCGACTCTGGCCGTCCAAGGTACAGGCAGGCTGCTCGGCTGTGATTGCGAACAAGCAAACGTCCCTGAGAAAGCGAGGGCTGAGTCCAGCAGATTTCGCCTGCCAGCACGGAGACACGTCCCAGTTCGTCGTATCGTTCCGGCGTCGCACGAGCCAGAATCAGTTCGCCCAGATCGTTGAAAAGGATCAGTTTGTTGTCGGCCACGATGACAGTTGCATGTCCGATCATGGGTTTTGATTCTTCGATGGTGGCACTCTTTGTTTTTGCGTCATAATTGCGGATTGGTCGTCCATCTCCGATGGACCATCTTTCGTCTCCTGTCATCAGATCAATACATCGAAAAATGCCGCGCGTGGAGCGATGAGTTTTTGCCTGCGGTTCAAGCACGTCAAATCCATACACGGAATCCCCCAAAAGGACGCTGGGGAAGATATCGTTGGAAATCAGGCGTTGTTTCATCACAGAGCGAACCGCGGGTACCGGCTGAGCCGACAATTCCAGCAGCTCCGCACCAGCCTTGAAGGGACTGGAAATCCACAAATAAGGTTCCCGATAGAGCGGCCACGAAGAATGTTCGTCGTAGCCTTCAGAAAGTTTATGCTGCCACAGGATTTGCCCCGTCTCTCGATCATGGCAGACAAGGGAGTTCTCCCCGTATCCCAGAACCAGATCACGTCCCTGAAAAGAGATCGGATACGCAGGCGCATAGCTGGATGCATAGTTTCCAGCCTGCCATCGCACATCGCCAGTCTTTGCATCCAAAGCAACCATGCCGGCATTGGGGCAACCAACAGGCAGAATGACAAGGCCATCGACCAATGTTGGTGAGCAGGCATAGCCAAAGCCGGTCAGTTCACCGCCGAACGTTTTCGCCAGTTCCAGCGACCAGATCACGTCTCCGCTTTCTGCATTCAGACAACCGATCAATCCTGCAGGGCTGGCAAAGTAGAGACAGCCGTCAGCATAAGTCGGAGTCGCTCGCGGTCCTGGATAAACCCCGGCCGGATCGTACGGCCAGTCATAGCGATGCTCCCAGATGGTCGACCCCGTGTTGGCGTCGAGGCAAATGACAAATTGCCCTCGCAGCGTCTGGTACTGAGTTGCAATTCGATCGTTCCAGGTCACAAACGCCGAATAGCCCTGACCCAGTTCTCGCGTCCACAGAACCGGCGGCCCATCCTTCGGCCAGGAATCAGCGAGCTGTGTTTCTGCGGAGTGGCCATTCCAGTGCGGCCCACGAATCGAGGGCCAGCTCGTCTGACTCTGCTTGGCTTCGGCGGACCTGTTGCCGTCAGAGTTCAGCACGATTTCACGCGGTTCATCGGCAACCAACAACAGGAGAATTTGCAGAAAGAGCAGGGCGGCAATCTGCAGAATTCGCATGCGACAATCCCCTGATTAATCCACAAAACAGAATTCGTTGGAAAGCAGCAGAGCCTGGACGTATTCATGCCACGAGTCGAATGCTGCCGACGAATCTGCTGCGGTCGATCCGGAAGTTGAAACTTTGCCCAAAGACATTTCGCGCAGATATTCGCGGCCCAATTCAACTTCATCCGGCGTAGCATGGCGAGATAAAACTGTCTGATACAACGCATCAACTTGTTGTTCAGAAGTAATTTGGTTGCTGGCATCTTTCATGGAAAGGACTCGTGCTGCCGTGGCAGCCGTTTGCTGACGTATGAAAGAACCATTTAACAGATAAAGTGCCTGCTGAGGAACCGTGGTCTGCAAGCGTTGCGGTGCAGAACTGTCCGGTGCGACAAAGTCAAAGGTTCTGAATAGACCGGGTAGATTCTGGCGATCGATAAACCCGTAGATTGAGCGACGAGCGGAGAATGGTTCGGACAATAGTGGCACTGACGGTCCTCCCATCGTGAAGTCGATCTGGCCTGAAACAGTCAGCAAAGAATCTCGCAATGACTCCCAGTCCAGTCGCCTTCGATTCATTCTCCAGAGCCATCGGTTCTCAGGATCTTTTAACTCTCCCTCTGCATGACTCTGACTCTGTTGCTGGTAAGTCTCAGACAACATGATTGTGCGATGAAGCGTTTTGATAGACCAGCCGTGGGTCATAAATTGACATACCAGATAGTCCAGCAATTCAGGATGCGTCGGTGCATCACCACGTAAGCCGAAATCGCTGGGAGTACGGACAAGTCCATTTCCGAAATGATGTAACCAGACGCGATTGATCAGGACTCTGGCTGTCAATGGATTCTCAGGATCCACGATCGCCATCGCCAATTCCAGACGACCACTGCCGGTCTGAAAAGGACGTCGATCCGTAGAGCTTAGAACCTGCAGAAATTGTCGAGGGACTTTCTCACCTGGGTTGCTTGCATTGCCTCTGAGAAAGATAGGCGAGTCCGCTGGAGTTTGTGAGTCGAGCAAAACATGAGCATGTGGAGCGGCTCCGGGTGAGGCAATCCAGTCCTCGATCTGCCGTTGCTGTTCGTGGAATTGATTTTGAGTCGTTGCGTCGACAAACAGAAAGTCCTGAATCTCGTTCAAAGAGACGACTGCGGGCGATTCGGCACCGTACAGCAGTTGTCGGACCTCTTCCAGATCCGTATCTGATAGCGAGGTCGCTCCAGTTGACTTCGCGGTATTCCACAGAGCGTCAATGTTGGCGAATACTTCGCTGTAACGCTCTGAGACATCTTTCAGATTGTGGAGGGGTGCCGACTTGAGAGCGTCCAGGATGGCTCGATTGAAACGTTTTCCATCCGGGTCGGAGTACCACTTCGCGATCAACTCCGAAGACGCTTTAGCAAACGCTTCCTTTGATTCCGTCTCTGCAAGCTGAGCAAGTTTATGCCACGGCGAGAGAATGGGATCATGGCGCCGCCGACTTTTCTCCAGCAAGCGAGCCCAACGCTGGATGACGGCCGGGTTAAGATCCTTCGACGCGTCGATCAGGAACATGACAGGCAGAAAATTGGCCTGAACTTTCTCGAATTGTCCGGCCAGTAAATACTCGCCCGCACGTTTCCGAAATGATGACTCCAGTTCCGTCTTCTTTGCGTGAAGGAAATCATCAAACTGCTTTTTTCGTCGCTCAAGTTCTTCAAGATAGCCCCGGTGCTTTACAAGTTCAGTCGTCGGCAGGATCAGTTCTGGAACGTCAGGCTCGTAGGAACTGGCGAAGACACCATGCAGGCTGTAGTAGTCAGCCGTGGGAACGGGATCAAACTTATGGTCGTGGCAACGAGCACAGGTGACGGTAAGTCCCAACAGGCCGCGTGTGACAACATCAATTCTGTCGTCAATGATGTCATTCGGACTGTTGATAAATCGTTGACCCAAAGTCAAAAAGCCCATCGCCGCTAATGATTGGGGATTTCTGTCAGCAACAAGATTGCGTGTCCCTGGATGCGCCGCAGACAACTGATCGGCTGCAAGTTGCTCCAGCACAAACTGATTGTACGGAAGGTCTTCGTTAAACGACTGGATCACATAGTCGCGGTAAGTCCACGCTGCTGGGTAGAGCGGATTATCTTTCAAACGTACATAGCCTTTGGTATCTGAATATCGGGCAACATCCAGCCAATGCCTTGCCCATCGTTCGCCGTATCGAGGTGATGCGAGAAGTCGATCAATCAGGCGTGGCCATGCATCATTGGAGAAGTCACTTTCGAATTCTTTGACTTCTTGCGGAGTCGGGGGTAATCCATGCAAGTCAAATGTCGCGCGGCGAATCAATGTGGGTCGGTCAGCAGCCTGATTTCGGTGTAGCCCGACTTCTTGCAGTTCCGCGTCGATCAATTGGTCGATCACAGCCGCATCACGGTGAGGTACCTGCAAAGGCTCGACATCCGCCGGGACTATTTCCGTTCGAATCGGCTGAAAGGCCCAGTGATCCTTCGCCTGTTCGAAAACAGAAGACTTTGCCTTGTTCGGTTGGGGAGCAACTTCTGCAGGCCACACCGCACCAGCCTTGACCCATTGCTCGATGGTCCCCATCTGTTCCTCGGAGAGACGTCCATCGGGCGGCATGCGAATGTCGTCCTCATATCGTACCGCACGCAGAATCAAACTGTCATGAGGGAGGTTGGAGTCAAAGATCTGTCCGCTGTCGCTGCCTTGACTGAAGCCTTCGCCGGAATCCAGGCGCAATCCCGCTTCCTGCTGCGTTGGTCCATGGCATTCCATGCAGTGCTCGACCAGAAGCGGCCGAATGCGAGATTCGAAGAACTCCGGCGATGAGGGATCCTGGGCATGGATCGATGCGGTGACCGGTACCAGCAGAAGACAGAGAAATGCAGAGCACCGGATCATGTCATGGCTCACAAGAGAATGAGCACAGCAAATGGGATAGCACCAACGAGGGGCAAGTGCATTGATGCCAAAACAACAATCGCCTGCCTCACGGAGTAAGGCAGGCGACGATTTGGATACACGCTAGTTGATAGGCGAACGGCCGCTACGAGCTGGACAAAAATGCCGTCTGGGGAGCAGTGCCGATTACTGCTGTTTCCTGCACTTCAATCGGCTAGCGCCTCAGGCTCAATGGGAACAGCTTTATTTGCTGTTCGCCTACTTCTTTGCGGCCAGTTCTTCAGCTTTTGCCTTCAGCTCGGCGGCCTTCTTCACGGCTTCTTCTGACTTCGTCTTCAACTCCGTCAGCTTTGCTGTGGCTTCATCAGCTTTCTTCTTGGCTTCTTCAGCCGCTTTCTTTGTGTCTTCGGCGGGCTTCTTCAACGGTTCAACTGCGGCGGTTGCAGTTTCAACCGCTTTCTGGGCTTCAACGGCGGCGGCTTCTGCAGCGGTAACAGCATCCTTCGGCGAGTTTGGATCTGCCTTCAGATCTGCAACGGCCTTGTCAGCGGCAGCCTTGGCAGCATTTGCGGTTTCCAGAGCCTTGTTGGCTGCATCCAATGCGGCCTGAGCGTCTGTCTGAGCCTTCGCGGCGGCTTCAGAAGCGGCGGCTGTTTCAGTGATGGTTTTTCCCTGACCTTCGATTTGTGCTGCCAGTTCTTCAACAAGCTTGGCTGAGTCTTCCGCAGCACGACCGGCTTCTACGATTTCTCGTTCGCGATCCTTCTTGAAGTCAGGCACGATATCGATTTCCGGGATGGCCGCCTTCAGTGCTTCTTCACCAGCCTCAGTGACGGTCGTCTGCCACACGAAGAGGCGACGCAAAGATTTGATAGCCCCAAGCTGAGCAAGCCCGGCATCCGTGATCTTCGTTTCGTAGACATTCAGGTATTCCAACGCAGGCAGCGCCGCAAGATGAGCGACACCGGCATCCGTAATGGCCGTCTTTTCCAGGTGCAGGCGAGTCAGCCCCTTCAAACCAGCCAGATGAGCCAAACCTGCGTCCGTAACCTTTGTTCCACGCAGGTTGAGCGAATGAATAGAAGCCGCGTCTTTCACGACGGCCAGCGTCTCATCTGTGATTTCTTTGTCGGACAAATGGAAGGCAACTGACAGTCGAGCGTCATTCTTCGCCAGTGGCATGGCCTGCCCACCAGCTGCCTGAATGGCCTGAATCAATTGCTTGTCAGCGTCTGAAAGCTCTTCCTGAGCAACGGCGAATCCTGGAACCAGCAGGAAAAAAGCCAGGAATCCTGAAAGCTTCATATAGCACCCCTCGATCGAAAACTCGCCCCGAACACAGTTTCAACAGACCTTCACTAACGGTCTTTCCATTACCGAGGTTACCTGGACCGCTGTCTCAGTGCAATCCTGCGGCGAAAAGTCGTTTATCGAAATTGTCCGAGGGCCATTCATACCAAGGGGCCAGAGAGAATTCTGTCGGGCCATGCATGAAGGAGGGAGCAAGAAATCAGCCGACCCGATTATTGACCGTGCAGAGCTTCGCTTCTCAGCGAACCTGCTCGTTGCAGGACATCGCTGGACTGTCCGATTCTCTTGGGCTCGAGCTGAAACGTAAACTGACGATGGTCAGTCACATGCTTGCCCAAAAAGTTGTCGCTGACAAAATCGAGAGGAAACTTCTGATACCACGGAGCATTGATGTCAACATGCTCTGTGCGAGTTTCATAACCGTCCATAAGGAGCTGGACTTCTCGAGTTCCATACCATGTGAAGTCAAACGAAGCCGGCGTGTAGCCAATATCGCGACCGTCGACTTTGACCAATGCCCCCTGCGGATACGAATTCACCGTAACGCGCCGATGCACGCAGCCCGTTTGCATCACGGCTGTGAGGAGCAAAAGCAGAAGTACCGGGCGCGACATCATCAATTCGGCTTCCATGCCGGACGACAGAAAACAGAGCTGGACCGTCAGTAAGATATGGCCGCCCCAAAATCAGGCCAAGATCAGAATCGCCATGCCCGACCGGAGAGAATGCCCACCATGGGAATTCTGGGCTACCTGAGGGCTTCGGCGATCTTTCTGCCCATTTCTCTTGCCGATGGATCGTCTTCACCCGTGATGATCTTTCCATCGACCAGAACATCATCAGCGACGTTGCCCGGCTGGCCAATGGAGCCAGACGGAGAAATCAACGCACCATTGACTTCGGGATGCCACAAGCAAGGCGGCTGAGCCGGGCGTCCATTGTAGATTCCAGAAGCGGCCTGCCGGACCGGAGCACAAACGCGTTTTCCCTCCAGAGGACTTTTCCCGTTGACTCGAGCCCAGGCCAGAACCGACACCCCATTGCACAGAGCACAGACGTATTTGTCCTGTTCGATAAACTCATTGATGACCCGATTCGCTTCGGCGCGAATACTTCGGTTTCCGTTGTAGGAAGCTTTGTCGTACCGTCCGGGAAACGCGAACTGATAGGAGGAGGCTCCCCAGCCTCCGGAGAACAGGATTGCATCAAACTTGTCAGCCTTCACATCGCTCAGGGCAAGATCCGGATTCACGACACCACCATCCGCACCTTCGCCTGTTCCGGGATGTGGTCGGCAGGAAGACTTCCGACCCGCCGCCACTGTGACTCGAACACCGGCGTTCTCGAGTTCTCGTCGGGGATCCGCATATTCGCGATAAAAGAAGTCTTCATTGGCGATCACGATCAAGACGTTTTTTGCTACTGTCGGTGTCGCTGATTTTTTTCCCGTCGGTGCAGAAGATTTCATTTCTGGTCGAGGCGTCTTCGCGAGTTTGGCAGGCACCGCACCCAGATGCCTGATCTCGACGGAATGAAATTCGGTGTCACCATTCCAAGTGACCAACCCCAGTTGATCAGCATTTGGAAGGCGCCAGACGTCGTGCATGGATAGTTCAGTTCCGTCGGTTTCCAGGCGACAGATTTCTTTGTCGTCCAACAATCCCGTCACGTAATTTCGGCGGACCTGAACTGCAATCGTGTAGCGACGTCCGTTTGTCAGGCTGATGTTATCTCGCCGAGTATCATTGTCCTGAATTGTCTGTCCTGACACATTCTGAAAACCCGCCAGATGTTGTCCCCACGCATCCACTTCGAAGACAGCCTGCCGTCCATTTGCCACAAACACCAGGCCCACAGAATGGACTCCTGTGCGACGAGTAAAGCTTGCTCGCAGGTCGTACTCTTCTGAGGCTTTGATTGGCAGGGCTAGCCTTGCACCTTCGGCGGCCGGAACAAAAAGCGAATTGGCTCTGCGTTCCCATCTTCCCGCGACGGCGTGTTCCTCAGGATTCACGTCTGGCAGTAGAGAGATCCATTTTGGCTCGTCGGCCGAACAAAGCGGTGCGGCTATCAAATATACCCAGACGACTCCTGGGATGATTCTGAGGAAACCATTTCGGCGAGGACCACCAGCTCTCATAGTTTCCGTCTTTGAGTTCGACCGGATTTGTTTAAGCCTCATGTTTTCTCTTCCCAACAGTCACTTGATGTACGAACCTATGCGTCTGATGGCACATGGCAATGAGAATGCAGCGGGAGTTTCTTGGTGTCAATCGTAATCAATTGTCAGCAATGTGAAGCAAAATTTTCCGTAAAGGATGAGCTTAGCGGAAAGCGTATCCGTTGCGTCAAGTGTCAGAGCGTGATCACCGTGCCGACAGTTCGCGGTCACGAATCACAGAACAGCACAGACGCGACGGCCGAGAAAGCTCCTGTTGCAGATCGTGCTGCGGGAGGCAAGATCTCGCCTGCGCCAGTCAGAGAAATCCCGGAAAGCAGGGGACCGAAGATATCTGAGCCCACCAATGTTGGTGCCTCTCCGCGTCCTGCGGAGTCTGCCGCGCCAGTGATCCGCCGTGCTCGTCGAATTACCGACTCTGAGCCTGCAGATCAGTCAGCTGTAGGTCACACATCGATTCAGAACCCGAAGCCAGTCCAGGCGGCGGCGAGTCCGGCTGGTTCAAGTGTAGCTTCGGCGGCACCAGGTGCAGGGGCGGTGCGAGCACGAGTTATTGCCGGACCGCGCGATGTCCAGGCTGATGCGGTGCGTCACACGGCCGCTACGTTGTCAGCTCCACCTGAGGATTTTGAAACTCTGCGGCGGAAAGTCTTCGCCGCGTTTACTCAGCCGAAAATTGCGCCGGTGCCAGTTTCTGGTGGTTATCGATTCGGAATTGTGCTGGTTTCATTTTTCATGGTCATGTTGCCGCTAATCTACGTCGCTTTGATTGGTTTAGTGGGATGGGGAGTTTGGTACCACGCTGTGAATCACACCGGAATGATTTCCGCCGCAAGCGGAGTTGGTTCGGGACGGAATGCGGGGCGTGCGGTCGTGCTGGCATTTCTTGCATATCTTGCGCCGATCGTTGCTGGCGCGGGACTTGTTCTGTTCATGATCAAGCCGTTGTTTTCTAAGCCAGCGACAGATTCCGGACGACGAACTCTAAAGCCCGAAGATGAGCCATTGCTGTTCGAGTTTGTTGATCGGATCTGTAAAGCCGTCAACTCTCCTCGTCCTCAACGGATTGACATCGACTGCAACATTAACGCCAGCGCGAGTTTCAATCGTGGCATTCTCAGCATGGCGGGAAATGATCTCGTGCTGACTCTTGGGATGCCGCTGGTTGCAGGTTTGACCATGCGACAGTTCGGCGGTGTTCTGGCCCACGAGTTCGGTCATTTCGCGCAGGGGGCCGGGATGCGGCTCAGCTACCTGATTCGTTCGATCAGCTACTGGTTCACTCGAGTCGTTTATGAACGCGACGCGTGGGATGAGAAGCTGGCGGATCTGTCACGAAGTCTCGATCTTCGCATCGGCTGGTTGTTGTACCTGACGAGATTCGGGATCTGGCTTACTCGAATCGTACTCTGGGTCCTGATGATCATAGGGCATTTTGTCAGCGGGATTCTGCTTCGACAGATGGAGTTCGATGCTGACCGCCATGAAGCTCGATTGGCCGGGAGCAGAACATTTGCCACGACAGCTCGACAGCTTGCGGTTCTGGGCGTTGCCTACCGAGGCGCCTTGTCTGATCTGGGGAACTTCTACCGCGAAGGTCGACTGGGAGATAACCTCCCTAAGCTGATCCTTCTGAATGTGGATCAGTTGCCGGAAAAGGTGCATGCAAAAATTGATGAGAAGATACTGGAATCGAAAACCGGCTTGTTTGATACTCATCCCGCCGACCCGGAGCGCATGGCGAGTGCCGCCAAAGAAGACACGGATGGGATCTTCACACTGCGACTTCCGGCCGCACATCTGTTTCGGCGATTCGATTTTCTTTCTCGTGCCGTCACGTGGGACTACTACAAAGAGATCTTCGGCGCTGAATTGAAGAAGTCCGATCTTCATCCTGTTGACAAGCTCATGGAGATGCAGAAACAACAGCAGGATGCGTGGAAGGCGTTGCGTCGATTCTTTCAGGGACATGTGGCTTGGTATCGCCCGATGCCAACTCCGACCGCAGCATTTAAGATGCCGGCTCGGCCTGCGGAGACGCTAACATTGATGAAAAAGCAGCGAGCTGCCATGCTTGCGGCCGCCAATGAGTATGGGGAAGTCTGGGAGAAATATGACGCTGTTGATACGGAGCTGATCGAGATTGGCCTTGCCGATATTCTCCTGAAGTCTGGCCTGCGTGTGCGCCGGAAGGATTTCTCAATTCCTCTGACAAGTCGCGATGAAGTTCAGATTGCTCGTGATACTGCAGAGAGACGAATCGGAAAGCTGGAACCGAAGCTGGTCCCTTTTGAAGATGCCGCAGCCGATCGACTCTATGCCGCGCTGCAGCTCGCGCGGACACCACAGGTTCGCGAAGTTCTGGAAGGGCAGGGGGCAACCGTTGCAGAGCTGGATCAATTGTTGGCATTGTTCAATCATGTGAACGAGAGACTGGGACAGCTCCTGGTGATACGGGATGCTCAGATTGCAATGGGGAAACTTTTGTCGCTGTTGAGTGAAAGCAATGATAATCCTCAACTCATATCACAAATCACCGATCGCATGGCAGAAATGAAAGATCATATTCTTCATCTGCGGGAGTCCTTCGAAGGGATTCTGTATCCGTTTGATCATGCACGAGCCGACATCAGCGTGGCCGACTACCTATTAAAGGCGATCCCCGACGGGGAGAACCCGTTCGAGCTCTACGAAGCGGCCGACTCGATCGGGAACGCACTTCCACCCATGCAGGCGCGTGTGACGGGGAGGCTCTGTCAGATTGCCGAAATGGTAGAGACCCATTGCGGACTGCCACTGCTTGAGGATCCGGAAGACGATGAGGAAGTCGATCTGAGTGATGACGACGAAGATGAATAGTCCGGGCTTCTGAAATGAGTATTCAGACCGGTGGCAGACCGCTAATCCGGTTGGAGCCGGTCGAGATTGCTGTGTTTTTCGCCGCGTTTCGAATGCATCCTTTCCGTGATCGAAAGGGACCTGCAGGCTGAATCTGAATTCAGGCAATGCCCAATGTCGACGCGGTTATGCATAAATTTGGAGCGTTCATATTCAGCAAATTTTCAGGAAATCCACGGCGGCAGGACTGCGTTCCTCGAAGTCGACAACAGTGCCCGCTATAGTCTTCGAGGCTCACAAACCGGCACGCCACGCGAAAATGCGTTGGATTTGCGGTTGGTGATTGTGAGAGAACTTTTTCATTCTTCCTGAACGTGATCGTGATCCATGAAGATTCATGAATATCAGGCCAAGCAGCTCTTCAAAACTGCCGGTGTGCCAGTTCCTCAGGGTATTGTGGCCAAGTCTGCTGAAGAAGCTGCTGCTGCATTTACCACACTCGGTGGCCCTATTGCTGTGGTCAAGTCACAGATTCATGCGGGCGGACGAGGCAAAGGCACCTTTAAAGAGCATCCCTCTCAACGTGGCGTTGTGCTGGTGAAGTCGGCCGCAGAGGCTGCAGAGAACGCAAAGCGAATGCTGGGCAGCACGCTCGTGACGATTCAGACCGGCGATGAAGGCAAACAAGTGAATACTCTGTTTGTCGAGCAGGGCCTGAAGATTGCTCGCGAACTGTATCTTGGGATTGTTGTCGATCGCGAAGTCGGCGGGCCCGTTTTGATTATGTCGTCCGAAGGCGGGATGGACATCGAGGAAGTCGCAAAGCACACTCCGGAAAAGATTATTGCTGAGCCGTTTGATGCGGTTGCCGGGTTGTATCCGTATCAGGCTCGAAAGATGGCCTATGCCCTGGGCTTCGATGCGGTTGCTGTTCGTAACGCCGAAAAGTTCCTGCCTCAGATCTGTAAGTTCTTTGTGGCATACGATTGCAGTATGGTTGAGATCAACCCGCTGATTCTTACTGAAGACAGTCAGTTGCTTGCCCTGGACGGCAAGGTGACCTTTGATGATAACGCCTTGTTTCGTCACAAGGATGTTGTCGCTTTGCGAGATCTTTCCGAAGAGGATCCGGCCGAAGTGCGAGCCGCAGATACGGGCTTGAGCTACGTGAAGTTGAACGGCAATATCGGCTGTCTCGTGAACGGGGCTGGTCTTGCCATGAGCACAATGGACCTGATCAAGCTGCATGGCGGTGAGCCTGCCAACTTTCTTGATGTGGGCGGCGGGGCCAATGAAGATCAGGTGACCGAAGCGTTTCGAATCATCCTGGCGGACAAGAATGTGAAAGCCGTTCTGGTCAACATTTTCGGTGGGATTATGAAGTGTGACATCATTGTGTCGGCTCTTCTGAACGCCTACGAAAAGGTTGGCTTTAATGTGCCTCTCGTGGTGCGTTTGGAAGGCACCAATGTGGAGAAAGCACGAGAAATGCTGAAGGCCAGTGGTCGGGATATTATCTCAGCGACGGACCTGACGGATGCGGCTCAGAAAGTTGTTAAATCTCTTGGTGCCTAGTAACGTTGGTGTTTGATCACCAATGCCGAACTTTTGACTCTCAGATCTCAAGCTTGTGAATTTAAACCGATGAGTATTCTTGTTTCCAAATCGACGCGAGTGATCACTCAGGGGATCACGGGCAACTCCGGCTTGTTCCATAGTCAGCAGTGTCGAGCCTATGCGGCGGAGTGTCAGCCGGGGGTTGATGTATTCGTCGGCGGTGTTACACCAGGCAAAGGTGGAACCACGGTTGACGGCTTCCCGGTCTTCAATTCTGTGCGAGAAGCCAAAGAGAAAACCGGAGCAAACACTTCTATGGTGTTCGTTCCTCCTCCGTTCTGTGCGGACGCCATTCTGGAAGCTGCCGATGCTGGAATGGATCTGATTGTGGCCATCACCGAAGGCATTCCGGTGATGGATATGCTGCGAGTGAAGCGTGGTATGGTCGGGTCGAAATCACGATTGATTGGCCCAAACTGCCCGGGAGTGATTACTCCGGGGGTTGCCAAGATCGGGATCATGCCCGGTTACATTCATAAGCCAGGAACGATTGGGATCATTAGCAAGAGCGGAACTTTGACGTACGAAGCTGCCTGGCAGTTAGGACGTGTGGGGCTTGGTCAGAGCACGGCCGTTGGTATCGGTGGCGACCCGATTAACGGGACAAACTACATCGAACTTCTTGAGATGTTTCAGAATGATCCGGGCACCGAGGGAATCCTTGTTATCGGTGAAATTGGGGGAAGCGCCGAGCAGCAGGCGGCGGAGTACATCAAGTCTCATGTGACAAAGCCGGTGGCTGGATTCATCGCTGGCCAGACAGCTCCTCCGGGCAAGCGAATGGGCCATGCTGGAGCCATTATCTCCGGCGGTGGCGGTGGGGCTGCTGAAAAAATGGCGGCTCTGCGAGCGGCTGGCGTTATCGTGTCTGACAGCCCTGGTGGCATGGGCGACGCGATGAAAAAGGCGATGCAGAAGTAGTGGGTTGTCGCGGAAATCGCGTACATCTCCCGGCAAAACCCACGTTGCTGCCGAATTGGAATTCTGATACACCATAGTCCTCTCTCATCGGTGCTTTTTGCCGGATGTCCGGCAGAAACACTGGGAAATGCGCCTTCAGAAGCTCTCCTTTTGACGGGTGTTTTGCGCAACGGACTGCATTCAGCATGAGGCTGAGTGCTTTGGCCATGGAGTCGGCGGTGGGTACCAGGAAACGACAAAGCCTGCGAGTTCTCTTCGTTGATGATGAGAATTCTATTGCAGAATTAATGCGATCTGAGCTGCCCAGAATGGGCCATGTGGCCACGGTGAAGCAGTCTCCAGGTTCGGCCATCGAAGCGATTCAGAAGAACGTGTTCGATGCGGCCATTATTGATCTTCGAATGCCCGGCGGCAGTGGCTGGGACGTGATCGACTATCTTCGAGAGCATTCTCCGGAGACAGTCTGCGTAATCAGTACGGGGCACGGTGACCGAGACGATGCGATTCGCGCTATCCGCATGGGGGCTTACGACTTTCTTCCGAAGCCGGTGTCGCTCTTTGAGATTGCGAATGTGCTGGATCGGATCGGAGAGCGTAAAGCATTGGAGAATAAGACGCTGGCTCTGGAGAGCCGTCTTCAGCGCGTTGAAGGCCGCTCGGACCTCATCGGTAATTCCGCACCGATGGCTCGCGTGCACAAGTTGATCGCCAAGATCGCTCCCACTGATTCCGCGGTCCTGATCCTTGGTGAGACAGGAACTGGGAAAGAGATGGTGGCGCGGCGAATTCACGAACAAAGTGATCGTCGTGACGCGCCGTTTGTAGCAGTCAACTGTGGGGCGATCCCTGAGAACCTTGTTGAAAGTGAGTTCTTCGGGCATCGTAAGGGAGCATTCACCGGGGCGGATTCCAATCGAGCGGGGCTCTTTGAAGTCGCCAATCACGGGACTCTGTTCCTGGATGAGCTTGGCGAACTCGATAAGTCCATGCAGGTGAAACTGCTGCGGTTTCTGGAATCCGGTGAGGTCCGTCGAGTTGGTGACAACGAACCGTTCCATGTTGATGTGCGAATTGTCTGCGCGACGAATCGCGAGTTGCAGCAAATGGTTTCGGAAGGCACATTCCGCGAAGACCTGTTTTTCCGAGTCAACACGTTTGAGATATACCTGCCACCGTTGCGAGAGCGGCTCGATGATATTCCAAGTCTTGCACTGCATTTGATTGCAAGACATTTGAAGCGAGACAGTGTGCCTGCGGAAATGTTGCCGCCGGAAACGATTCGACTCCTGCAGTCTCATCATTGGTCGGGGAACGTCCGCGAACTTGCGAACGTGCTTGAGCACGCTGCCATTTTATCTGATGGAAAGACCATTCAGCCTGAAGACCTGCCTCGCAGCATCCTGCGAAATTCTCATTCCGGCGTGGCGTCCGGGCATGAGCACTCTCGGAGTTCCTCGTCGAATTCAACGTATACGGAGGCGGTCCTCGACATCAGCAGTTCAGAGCCAATCACACTCCGCGAAATGGAAGAGAAGTTGATTCTGAAAGTACTCGACAAATATCAGGGCGATAAACCGAAGGCCGCTAAAGAGCTTGGGATTGCCCTAAAGACGCTGTATAACCGGCTGAGCCAAATGGGCCAGCATCGGCACGCCGGTTAAATCAGAACTCACAACACGCTGTTCTGCGAATGAGTCGTTGCTGACACATTGCGTAAATGGAATCGCTGATGCACAAGAACACATAAAGCCGGTCTGAGGCAAATCTGCTTGCCTCAAGCCGGCTTTTGGATCGCCATAGTAACGGGGCACCCCGAAGAGACTATTTATTTGAGTTCAACAGGTGGCGCCGAAGGCACAGTGGGAATTCGGAATTTGCGAATGACCCCTGTGATGACCCCAAGCACCTGCCGTGTTGTTGAGTTGAATGCTCCCGCAATCGCCGGAATGAGATGGTTTGTTCCCTCCTGAACAACACAGATGATCACAGCGTGGCGATCGTCAAGAGCAGCCACATGACATCCGGACTGTACAGGGGCCTCTCGATTGATGATCAGGAAGTCTCCGTTGCAAATGTGCAATGGAGCAAACAAATTCCCCTCGACCTTCAGGCAACCGACATCGACGCCTTCAAACATGGCCGAAAACGAAATCAATTCGTCTGATGAAACGTTTGGCTGTACCGGACCACCAGATGCGGTGCTTCCAATCAACGAGACAGAGAGCCGATTCTGAGGAGAATCGGCCAACTGAATCGCGCGAGACATATTCTGTTCGCGTGAGATCAGTCCTTTCCGTTCGAGAGCCTTCAGGTGGCACATGACCCCGTTGGGGGAGCGAATATCAAAGTGCTGTCCAATTTCACGGACAGTGGGACCGTAGCCTCGATTGATGATCTTGTCCCGAAGAAACTCATAAATTTCGCGTTGCCGCCGAGTTAGCGAGATCTTCTTTCCTGTACCAGACATTCCAGACTCTTTCGTGTTGGATAAACGTCGAAATCAAGAACCTTCAACGTCGATCCGCTTCAAGATTCCCTGATGAATTAATGAAGGGCATAACTGCCACTTCTTGGACTTTTGTGGTGAGGCCGCCAGAGACCGCAAAGGCTGTCACCGAACATTGGAGTGACAAAGATGAACGTAGTGTTCAGAACCTGGCACTCACGTGGCAACCCAGCTGACGATTTGTCGGGACCCGACCTGTAGAGCAAACTCGATGCCAACACTGTAGACAAAAATACAGTATGTCGTCGAGATTTTGCATCTGCTTCCTTATTTGGCTCATGCTGATCCAAAACCAGGCGATGTCTCCGCCAGAGAAATCGTTAGGAAGGCAAGATGTACTGGCAGTTCTCTGTGACCTCTTGCTTTTCTGTGGGATTTGATTCTCCAGCGAACTTCGCTGCGGAGGCTGCCAACTCACTCGTCAACCATGCTGACTTTTGCGACTTCATGACAAGTTCTTAAGGGTGTTAGGAAGTACTGTAGTCGAAATAAGCTTGAAGTCATGTCGACCGGAGCGGTTTCTTAAGATCAAATCATTCTGGGCTGGTTATGTCACGCGTAGAACACTTGGCCAAGTGGATATGAATCCCGAAAGCTCAGGCCGCCGTCGCTCACTTATTAAGGATGCAAAGCCTGGATCGGGGTTAGTTCGGCCTTTCGCGACGCAAGGGAGGGCATGGCTCAGGTGGATTTCGCTCAGAATCTTTCCAGACCGCCAATTTGACTCAAAAATGTTTGATTTTCCGGCGAACAGTTCAATTGACATCGACTTCAGATCCGTTAATACTAGCGGTGTCAGTTTATTTTCTAGCTGACGTGTGCCATCTTACGTTGGCACTGAATTAGTGATGATGCCCGGTTTTGAGATGCGCTGGATCCTTTTGGTGCATCAAGTGTTATTGCTCAGTGGAACTCTCCTGAAGCTTCCATTTCGCTGGCTGAGCTTTCCGGTTGGTGGCCTGTAGTCGGTCGCCATGAGACCATGGTCGCAAGAAGACCTCAGTGTTTCCGGTCAGTTCTGGCATTTGAAGTCTGGATTGCTGTCACCTCTTCCATTTTGAGGTGATTCCCTGGAGCCTCGATGTAACTCGAGGTGCGTGAGTCAAGTTAGCAGGCGTTGGCGCCGGGACTTGAAGCACAATCGGTGGGTAGCAGTTTTTCAGCAGGAGTACGGTGGCTGTCTGTTGTGGCAGGCACCAAACGTCTCTACTGAGTCTCACGTCCGATTGGGGATGTGTCTTTTCGCTCCTTTGGATGGGGCGAGCTACGTGTTATTCATTTGTTTTCACGGTCGCTGTGCAGTGAGCAAGGTGCTTTCTGCCAAACCTCTTTTTGTGGCAATCTGCCCGAAATCGCAGGGTTTGTTGATACCGTGAAAGTTAGTTTTTTGAGGTTTGAGGCAACTTCGCCTACCGCCTCTAACTTTACCCAGGCCAAATCAGGTTACATCTATGCCGACCAGCAGTTCCGATTCTGAAGGAACCAGCGAACGACCACGTCGACGAACGTCAACCCGTTCCTCCTCTTCCGCTCCGGCTCGCCGACCATCAACCCGTTCAAAAAAAGTTATCACTGACGATACCGCTCCGCCAGCACCGTCAGTTTCCGAAGACGATTTTGGTTCGGGTGTCGTCAGCGAAGAACGCCCCGTGCGTCAGCCTCGTGAACGGAAAAGTTCACCGGTCGCTGAGCCTCGACCGACCATAGAAACTGCTCCAGAAGAGACTCGGGCTCCGAAGACACGCGGTGAACGGCCAGCAGGACGACGAGGAACTCGGAGTGCACGGCCTGTTTCCTCAGACGAATTACCAGAGGCAACCTCCTCCGACTCCGAACGAAGCGAAAGGACCTCAAGCCGGTTCGAAAGAAAAATTGCTGACGTTGAACCGCAGACCGGAATGAGATACTTCAGCACGGATGAGCTGGATTTTGGGGACGATGACGGACCTGCACCGATCCGAGATGCGGCTCCGTCAAGGGATGCAGCGCCGGAGCGAGGTGGAAGACCTTCTCGTAATCAAGGTCGAGGTCGTTCGCAGTATCGCGGGGATAGCGATTCCGATCGAGGTCCTTCCTCTGCTCGACGTCCAGAGTCAGATCGGCCTTATGATGCTGATCGCGGCTTTGTAAATGATCGCGATCTGGATGACGATCGTGATCTGCTCTCCGATGATTTTGAAGGTGGAAGTGTTGCTGACGGTGAAGAAGGCGCTCCACTTCGTCAAGGTGAATTGTTTGACGGTGATCGTCGGCCTCGTCGTCGTCGTCGTCGTCGTCGTCGAGGCGGGGAAGGGGTTGGCGATGCAGATAATGCACCACGCGGCCCGGCTCCTGCCCGTAATGATTTGCGCGAACCCGGCCGTGGTGATGTTCGAGAGCCGGGCCGAAGTGATGTTCGAGAACCCGGACGCAATGATGTTCGAGAGCCTGGGCGGTTTCAGAATAGCGGCCGTCCGGAAGGCAATCGTGGCCGTAACGACGGGCATCGCGGTGGCGATGGCAGGAACGACGGTAATCGCGGGCGCCGTGGCGGGCGTAATGATGGAGGCCGCAACGATGGTGGCCGAGGTCGACGAAACGACGGGCCGCCTCGCGGTGGCCGAGATATGGGACGCGGGCGCGATCTGGGTGGTCCTCGACGTGGTCGAACGATTCAGCCGTCCGGTGAAGTCGTTGAAGGCACGTTCGATGGCGTACTCGAACTTCACCCGCGGGGATATGGCTTTCTCCGCGATCCAAAGAGAAACTACGCGGCAGAAGACTCCAACCCGTTTGTTTCCAGCTCGCTGGTTGAAAAATACAAGCTGCGACAAGGTGTCCTCATTCGAGGCGATGTCGGGCAGGGCACGCGAAATCAGGGACCACGACTCCGCGAAGTTGAACTCATCGATGGGTTTACTCCAGAAGAGTACCTGAATGTCAAGAACTTCGATAACCTCACGGCGATTAACCCGTTTGAACAAATCAAGCTGGAAATTGGGCCCAAGCCACTGACGATGCGAGTCATGGACTTGCTGTGTCCGATTGGTAAGGGACAGCGAGCACTGTTGGTTGCGCCTCCTCGCACAGGCAAGACCATGTTGCTTCAGGACATGGCGAATTCTGTCAGCATCAACCATCCGGAAATTCACCTGATGGTGCTGTTGATTGATGAGCGTCCGGAAGAAGTGACCGAGATGCGTCGAATGGTCAAGGGTGAAGTCATTTCGTCCTCACTGGACAGCGATGTCGAGAGCCATATTCGTATCGCTGAGTTGATTATCGAGAGAGCAAAACGTCTGGCTGAAGAAGGCAAAGATGTCTTCATTCTGCTCGACAGTATTACTCGACTGGCCCGCGCCTTTAACAAGGCGAACAATTCGGGAAGGACGGGAACTGGCGGTTTGGATATCCGGGCAATGGATATTCCGAAGAAGTTGTTCGGGCAGGCACGTCGCTTCGATGAAGGCGGTTCTCTGACCGTCTGCGGAACGGCCCTGATCGATACGGGCGGCCGAATTGACGAAGCGATTTTCCAGGAGTTCAAAGGCACGGGCAACATGGAAATGGTGCTAAGCCGAGAACTCGCTGACCGACGCATTTGGCCATCGATCGATATCACCAAATCCGGTACTCGTCGAGAAGAAAAGATTCTCGCTCCTGACCTGCTGGAAGGCATCACGATGCTGCGACGCAGCTTGATCAGCCTGAGCCCGGTTGAAGCGATGGAACAACTGACGAAAACTATGGAAAGGTTCCCGACGAACCGCGAGTTTTTGACCAAGATTAAAGCGGTGCTTTAAACCGTGGCACTGATTTTGAATTGAATGATTCAAGGCCCGGCTCTCAATTGAGCCGGGCTTTTTGTTTTACCAGAACTCCAAAGCTGCGTTGGGCTTCGCTGATGGCCACTCTCACTGGCCTCCGGGGTTTGGGTTGAATGCGAAGTTTGTGACTGTCGAGCGAAAAGTATGATGAACGGTTCTCTGAATGCCGATTCTCATGAGGGCGTCGATTCTGCCAGCAAGGATGCGTTGCGCAGATTTTGCCGCTGGGCGTTCTGACCTGGCATCAGATAGTCCAATTCTGCAAACATCTGCTTAACTGAGGTTACAGCCATGGAACGGCTCAAGATCGTGCTCTTTATCGCAGCAATGGTTGCGACTGCACGGACCTCTCCCGGGCAGCAGGCATCTCAGTCCTCTCTCGCAGGTGCCGCCGCGAATCATGCACAGCCGACATTCGTCGTGATTGGAGATGTTCGAAACTACAACTGGTTTCCTCTTTCGCCACATGCGAAGACTACGATTCATCAGGCGGTTATCCATGCGGGAATGCTTGGTGATTCTGTCAGTGTTTCAGTCGTGCGAGGAAGACAGCAGAGAGCTGCATTTACTCAGATGGTTTCTGGTTCATCCGCTGATACCGGTGAGTTGGTGATGGAAGGCGATATTCTGGTCGTACAATCCATGCAGCCTGTCCCGGAAGCTCATCAAAAGAACGCCGCGTTGAGAACCGACGGTGGTGTCGTTCCTGTAACTCTGGCCGATGACTTTATCGCCGTAGGAGATGTTCTGCAGGGGACAGGTGGTCTTCCGTCGGCCGACCAGCAGGTCAAGGTCTCCTGCCGATTCCGAGGACGTCCGTTGTTGGAAAACGCAGCCCTTTCGGATCGTGTTGAACATGGCGATGTCATAACCTTAGTTCACAGGGCTCAGGCAACTTCCCGTGGCTTCGGCAACATGGTCCCGGCATTCTCAGAATGGAAGACCTCCGAAGTGACGCAACCTGCTCCGGCTGCGTTGCGTGCTGCAGAGAACCTGGCTCCTGAAGTGGCTCCCGCAACTCCCCTTGAGTTCCCTGCTCACACTTCTGAGACGACGACTCCGGATGATTCTCGCAATCCGTTTGCGGCCCCTGCAGAACCTGCCGATGATGCAGCGTTGGAATCACATTCAGAATCGGAACTCACCGTCAGATCAGTGTCCCAGGCGGCTATGGTTCCTGCCGAGAACATTGCCCCCCCAGCCCCTGCGGAAATTGCTGTACCTCTGGAAGCGGCTCGACAAGTACCAACCGCGTCGATGGGACTATGGAATATCCTGTTCATTGGTGGACTGCTCGTTGCGGGCTCGATGATTCTGATTGGCTCACTAAGATCTGAAGACGAGAGTCTCAGCTCTGAAAGCTCCGCAGTGCAGTACAATGCGAACTCAGATAACGTTGCCAGAAACTTTGCCGCTCCCGTGATTCCATCGATTGAGCCGGTGATAAGCCAGGCTCCCGCAGTAACTGAAAAGAAGATCACAACACCAGCCGCCACAGCAATTGTCGCAGCAGTACCTGCAAAGCCGCTTCTGGCATCAGAAAATCTGCCCAGTGCTACGGAGACGCAGGCTTGGTTCGGTGGTGACTGGAGGAGTTCAGAAGTCAGGGCTTCTGTTTCCTCGATTGCATCGGAGCAAGCTGCACCGTGTGATTCTGTGATTGTTGCTGCCGGAATTGATCATCGCGGACAAGTAGACTCCCCATCAATCTATCTGATGGAGAAGATGGTTGTTGAGTCATTGAGTGATTCGAAGGCCGCCCGTCCAGTAAAGATTGCAGAGAGCATCGCTGCTGAACAGGTCACTGCTCCTGTGGCTCCGATAATCAGGCCAATTGCGGCGACAGTCGCCGTTGATCCAGAGATGCCATCTTCCGTGCCAATCCGACCGGCGATGTCTGACTCTGCCGTAAATAATGGTGCGAAGGTCTTATCGGATCTGGAAGATCTGCTGCAGAATCGACTGCCGATCGACCTGTGCCAGGTCGAGCTTCCTCTTCGAGTTTCTTTGTTCGGGCGTCCTGCTGGTCCGCGTCGGCTCCGAATCGATGCCGCGCATTCTCGAGTACCAGCTCCTCACATGAACATGTCATCAGAGCGCCGACGTGATGAGGCCGTCACAGTGTCCGCTCAGCGGTCAGCTTTTGAAATGCCATCGCAGGAAGAACAGGCCGGAGAGAAGAAGTCGGCAGCGACCTCTGCAAGCCTGGACCGGGCTCTCCACTATCTTCAGGATCGGACAGACACATGATTTGCGCCATCGACTTTGGCAGTTGCTGGATTCGTTCGGTCTTTCGCAATCCGCGAACACCAGACCGATTATCGATGTACGTCGAGAAATCAGAGTACGCTTTGATTCCGGACACGGGGCATCATCGAAGATCTTTGGCCGATCAGCAGATCCCGTTTGCAGAGTGCGAAGGATCACTTGCGGTCGTGGGAAATAATGCAGCAAGAGCCCAGTGGTTGAGTCGAGTTCCTTGTACTCCGCTGTTCGTTGAGGGAGCCGTTCCGTCGGATGATCCTCCTGCTCGACAGATGCTTAGCGTTCTGACGGAAGCCATGCTGCCTCCTGTGGATGCGGAACGAAGTCTTTGCGTGTTGACGGTGCCCGGTGTACCGGATGAGTCGCATCGAGTTCAGAAGAATGTCGAGTTCCTATCACGGCTGGTCCGCATGCGAGGATACTCGCCGTTCGTCGTTAACCCGGCTGAGGCTTCACTTCTGGCAACGTGTCACGATGCCACCTTCACTGGCATCAGCATTGTGATGGGCGCAGAAACAACAAGCGTCTGTATCGCACGCTATGGCATTTCGCTGGCAAAAGAATCAATTGCGATCGGCAGCAACTGGATCGATACCGAAGTGGCTCGGCAGTTTCAGGTTCAGGTATGGGACGAGGACGGGAATTCGTTCATAGACCTTGAAAGCATCCGCCAGTGGAAGCAGCAGAGTTGTCCCCATCTGCGGAATGCTGTGGGAGATCGCGAGCGAATGATGTCACGCTTGTACTCGGTCGTACTGGACCGAGTGACTCGGACCGTGGCTCAATTGCTGCAGTCAACGCCAGTTCGAAATGCGCTCCATCGCCAGAAACTGGCGGTAATGCTGTCAGGCGGAGCGACGATGATGGAGGGCTTCGCCAGCCTGCTTACAGAGCGATTTATCGAGCACGAAATCGCCGAGCGAATCCAGTCCATTCGCCTCGCCCCTGATCCCGCAACAGCCGTAATCCGAGGAGCCCTGATCTTCGGAGAACTGGAAGCGCGAGCCCTTGCGGTTGAAGAGGCCGCGTGATCGCTCAGGAATACCTGGGCAATCACATTCCGCTGCCCGCTGCATCATTCAGCCGACTGATATCAGAAATTTGTTGATCAATTGCTTTCTGTGACAGCTTCTGAAAGTCGCCTTCCATCAACGAATCAGACAATTGACCTGGGCGGCCTTCCTGAACTCGGTCAAGCTCGGATGCGAGACGCTGCATCCAGTCGGGTGGTTCGATACCCGAACCGATACGAGAGCTCATAAAGTCTGCGATTTCCTGACGCAGCGTCTGGAAGTTGCTGTTCACTTCTTCCTGTGATAGTCCAGCCGCGTCGGAGCAGGCTCGGGAAACCAGAGCTGCCATGCGGTTCTGAGCCAACGCGCCGACGACTCGTTCGCCGACATGATCATGCAGAGCCGGAAGTCGGACTCCGTATTCAGCTTCCAGTTGCACGAGTTCTTCGACAAAGGAATTGGCGATGTCTCGGGATTCGTCACCGACATACTCTTCGACGCCGGCAGCAACTTCCAGTTCTCCTTTTCGAACCATCGTCTCGTGAGCGACCTGCCATGGAATCGTGTTCCATTCGAAGCGATCGTACAACGCTTCGAGCCGGAGAAAGTCCAGCAGACAATACAGGCGATTGCCGTAGTCCGAGTGTGTGGTCGTCGTGTTGTACTCGAGGAAGCGATCAAAATTGTCGACGACACATTCGTAGACAAACTCCGCCAGTTCCGCAGCATCCTCACGGTCCAGTTCGCCGCTTTCGAGATCTTCCAGAATCTTCACGTTCTGAGTCAGTGCGACCGTCTGCTGAAGTTCATCAAAGAGTGACTCCGCGCCGTGATGAAGAATGGCTCGTGCATTGCCCAGCGTCAGCATTCGCGTGTGGAACAGATCTTCCCCATAGGTTTCGATAAACTGTTTGACATCTTCGGCATACTCTTCGTCGTGAAGGTCTTCGACAACCGAGAGACGCATGGATCCACTGTGTCGAGTCCAAAGGTCTGAATAAGCATCCAGCAGGCGCTGAATACGCTTCAGAATATTGCGAACCTTCTGGCTTGATTCGCCCTTCCATTTTGCCGCGGACTGAAGAACAGCTTCAACAGAACTGCTGAGCCCGATTCGGAACAGGCGATCAAATTCCGTCACGGCTTGCCCCGACGGTCTTGAAGTTCGCTCCATCTGCAGAGCAACCTGCAACAGCTCAAAAGTTTCCGACAGCAATCCAAGTCGCGGGAGCTGACTCAACAGAACTCGAATGACTGATTGCAGCGTGCGTGCTTTGAGGATCGCTGCGGGCTGGCCACCATTTTCGAATGGCACGTAAAGAAGTGGTCTTCGTTTCAGTTCTTTGCACAGAGATGGAAAACACTGGCGAGCAGCTTCGGCACTGCGAGCAAACACGGCACCGAACATTCGCGAGAGTTGTCGATCGAGCGATGCGGTATCTTTGGTGATCGATTCCTCTGAGATGACCGCGCCAATGAGTCGCTCGGCCATCAGAAACTCGACGGTCGTGGAAAGAGCGTTTTGCATCAGGAGAAAACGACATTGCATTTGAATGTCGTACTCGATGTTGCCTTCCAGTCCGGAGCCGAGCGTTGTGATTTCGTAATCGCGGACCTCACGGACCAGTTCGCCCAGTCCCTGAAGTCGGCCTCGAATAGAAGCCAGCCATTCTCGAAGGTGTTCTTTTTGATCGTCCGCAGCGGTTAACGTCGCAGCCGAACGCGAGATCCAGACAGCGGCGATTCCCCACAGCGACCCCACCGTATGGAGAAACTTCAGGCGAGGTTCCATTTGGCGGTAGAGGACTTCAAACTCAGTCGTCCCCGGAGCAGACGCGCCGTCCATTGTGTCGGAGGCGTTGCCGTCGTCCGTTGAATCTCGATAGGTAACGTCATCCCACGCCGCTTCCAGAAGCTTGTCTTCGGATTCGTCTCCATCAAACAGATGTTCGATATCGAGATCGTCCTTGGCCTTTTCTTTGCCACCTTTTCGGCCACGTTTACGCTGCTCGGCAAATTCACCAAGACTTGGGATTTCCCAGAACAGTCCCGCATTCGCTTCAATGAATGCGAACAGTCTGCGCAAATGATTCCAGCGTTTCTCTGGTTCCGACTGATCGCAGATACACTGCAGCAAACGGTGCAGCATTCGATGAATAGAATGAGGCCCGTTTTCCAGTGGAACTGTTTCAGCCTGGCCCAGCCACTGCATCAACAATCCCATCGCTGCCACATGATCTTTCCGATCGAGCAGGGCAGTGACGACCTGAGCAAAGCTGCTGGTTGCATCAAAATCTTCGACATGTCGCCGCCAGAAATTGATGTCGCCGGCAGACTCGCCAGCTGTTCTCCATTCAGCGAGTACTCGAGCAACCTGAGTTGCTGCCTCTACCGATTTCATGCCTTCGACCTGAGTCAGATCGTTGACCGTTGTCGTTGCATATCGATCCCAATGTTCGGCCAGTTCGCGGAAGTCCTTGAGCACCGAATCATGAAGATCTTTTCGGCCTGTTGCCGCAGCTTCGCTCATCGTCAGTGAACAGACATCAAAAATCTGTCCCATGATGTCCAGCAGAACTTCAACACGTGAATCCGGTATTGAATCTTCACGAGTAAAGAAAAGCGGAAACAGACCTTGAAACCCAAGGATGTTCCAGGGGTCGACCAATCCACCGCATTCGATGCCGCGATGCAGAAAATCAATGACTTCAGTAATTAACCGGCGCGCGGTATCAAGTTGTCCTCCGCGAACGATGCGAGGGACCATGACAAGGCGCGACTGAATTTCTGATTCAAACCGGGCGGAGAGGCAAGGAATCACTGACGCTTCTTCGCAGCTTGCTTCTTCGAATCCCATCCGCGCGAACATCCAGGACAGATGACGATGCTGAACCTGATCCGCGCCGTATTTCGCGAGGTACATATTCAGTTCATGGCGAACGTGGCCGAATGGTTGTCGCGATTCGTTGGCCAGCTTTTTCAGACGGCGAGCACGGTCTCCGGTCGCTGTGTCCAGCAGTCGCTGATAAAAGTGATCGCGTTGTCGAGCCACGATCGGCAGGAGTGACGTCAGCGAGACGCTGGAGTCGTAAGTCTGTGGTCCGGATCCACTGATTGCAGATGCCATGAGGATGGTTCCGGCCAGCACTGCCGAAGCATCGTATAGTCGTTCCGGATCGTCCGGTTTGTCTCCGCGTTGAATCCAGTCGATCAGCGAATCAAGAATCAGCCGCCTGACGATGAATCGTCGGTAGAAACCTTTCGTGTCGATTTCATCGGGATCCCATTCACCGAACACATAGTTCGTGCGTTTGTTGACCGGATGCAGATGGTCGTGAGACCTCATATCCAGACTCAGTTCAGCCAGTCGATCCAAAGCGAAGTGCGAACTGCCGACGAGATCTTCAGGGAGTCCACGCATGAACGCGATCGTCGCATTGACAATCTTTTCGTATGGACCAACGGCTGCTCCGACGTCGCCAAAATACAGAGGCAATGGGCAGAATCTCTCACCCGAGTAAACTTCTGAACGGCGATCGTTCTCAAGGACCGCAACAGGACGGTAGCCAACAAAATGGTTCAACCGCTTCAAGGCTGATTCGATAACTTTTGAGGCTCTGTCATCCCCAACCTCCGCACGTGCTGCGAGGACCGATTCAAACATTCGGGCCAGCAAAAACGGAGCATAGAAATCCGGCTCTGACAGATGTCCCAGCAAGTCCGCATGATGAGACCGGTAGGCCGGAGTCAATTGATCGATCGTGAATCGGATCACTGATTCAGCCTGAGTGGGATCCGAGCAGGCGGCATCACCGGACTTTGACAATCGCTGCAATTCACCGATCAGATAGTCTCGAAGCACGGCTGGAGACTTCGCTCTCTCCGAATCTCGAAAAAGACTGTTCAGTGTGGCACGAAAGCGAGGACTGATGGTCCCCTGTGAAAAATTCAGATACCCCAAAAGATCGCGCAATGCATCTGGGTCGACCGGCTGCACAACGGACTTTGAAGTTGGTTTCCTGGTACTCACGCGAGAATTATTCTGTCTAAACAAAAAATGCCGTAGCGAACGCCATGAGAGTCAGTTTTCTGTGCGTGGCCACGACTGAGTCAATGATCTGAAGAGGTATCCCGCGAACATTCGGACTCAATTTATACCGCCCGAAGTCTACTTTGCTGTTGAAGCCCGGTTTTCAGGCTCCAACAGCGTTTCGGTAAGCCGTGTCCCTGAGATGGTTCATGGGCACCGCCAATTTGTTCACTATATGTGCATAAAAGCACCTGTCGGATGAATATCTATTTTGCATACTCCACGTTGCGAGTTTCGCGAAGTACGGTAACTTTGATTTCTCCCGGATAGGTCAGCGACTGCTCAATCGCATTGGCAATATCACGACTCATACGTGCCGCCTGACGATCGTTGACTCGACTGGAATCCACAATCACGCGAATCTCACGACCGGCCTGAACTGCGAAGGCATGATCCACGCCGGGGAAGCCGCAAGCAAGACCTTCCAGCTCCTCAAGACGACGCACGTATTTTTCCAGAGTTTCACGTCGAGCACCCGGGCGAGCTGCCGAGATGGCATCGGCGGCTGCGACAAGCACGGTATAGATGTGCTCTGGTCGAATATCATCATGATGACCAGCGGCGGCATGAACGACTTCTGAACCTTCACCGTATCGCTTCAGCAATTCCGCACCCACGGCCGGATGGCCGCCTTCCATTTCGTGGTCCGCGGCTTTGCCGATATCGTGCAGGAATCCGCAGCGACGAGCGATCGTACCGTCGAGACCAAGCTGCTCGGCCATCATGCCGGTCAGATGAGCGACCTCAATGGAGTGCTGACGAACGTTCTGGCTGTAGCTGACGCGAAAATGTAGACGACCCATCAGGTCAACAATCTTTGGGTGCAATCCACGAACACTAGCTTCTTCGCACGCCTGCATACCCAGCTTACGGATGTGTTCATCCATCTCCTTCGTTGTTTCGGCGACGATCTCTTCGATTCGAGACGGATGAATTCGACCATCCTGAATCAGCTTAGCCAGCGACATCTTGCCGATCTCGCGGCGAACATTGTCGAAAGCCGAGACGATCACCACGCCAGGAGTATCGTCGACGATCACGTCCACGCCCGTCGCTTTTTCGAAGGCTCGGATGTTTCGACCTTCGCGACCGATGATGCGCCCCTTAACTTCGTCGCTTGGAATATCGACGGTGGAAACCGTTGTTTCGGAAGTGTGTGCTGACGCATAGCGTTGCACGGCCATCCCGATGATTTCGCGGGCTTTTCGCTCGCAATCCAGTTTGATTTCAGCCTCATGCTTCAGGATCATCGCCCCGGTCTGGTCGGACAGTTCGCGATCCAGTCGCTTGAGCAACTGTTCGGTGGCTTGGTCACGAGTCAGCTCACTGATCTTATACAGAACTTCCTGCTCGTCCTTCAGAAGTCGATTCAGTTCTGTCTCTTTGGCTTCCATCGCCTTTGTGCGATCAGCCAGCTTCTGCTGAGTTCCCTGAAGCATCTTTTCCTTTTTGCGGAAGGAATCCTGCTGCTCTTCGAGATGGGCCTGCTGCTTGTCCAGTTCGCGTTCTCGGCCTCGCAGTTGATTTCGGGACTCTTCAAGCTTTGCTTCCAGCTCTTCGCGCCGCCGGAGCATATCTTCCTTGATCTTGAGTTCCTGATCCTTCCGCAGGTTCTCAGCATCGCGCTGAGCCTGCTGGACAATCTCGTCACGGGTCTTGTAGGCCCCTCCTTTGATCAGGCGATCAACAAAGTAGCCAACACCAACACCCACGATCCCGGCCAAACTGCCGACGATCAGCGGATCTGCCATGGAAACGCCTCTCACTTCAATTCATAAACCAACTCTGCAGGCTCATAAAGAGCAGTGAAGAGCTGAAGGCAGGATCAGATCCGAAGACTGGGCGGAGCTTGCCGCTTGATAGTCATTCGAAATCATCGGCCAGAGAGGCAGCAGGGTCTGAGCAGCCGGAATCGATACACTATTCAGCACATGGCCACGATGAAGTAATTCGGACCGTCGCCACACAGCCAGCGGGCCGGGCGGTCCCGTTGCGGAAGGCAACGTAAGGTCTGTTTCGTCGACAGCCGGAGATTCCGCCAGCGAGCATTGAATGCCACTGACAGCCATCCAGGAGTCGCGTGCACCGCAGACGGGGCGCAGAAAGACTGCGACCCCAAGCAGGCATGAGACCAATAGAATGAGTAGTCCGATTAAAACCATGTGTGTCGTGGGTCAAGAGACTCAATTGAGTCTAAAGCCGAATTCAGGCTGCTCAGCACTGGAGAACCAACGCCGAGCGATCATACTTTCAGTTTCACAGCAGGTCGGGAAGACCAAATCTGTAGACACTCTTTCTTCCCCGTAGAACAGTTTTTCGACGAGTTCAAAAAAGAGACAGGGGAATGCTACCAAAGCGGGACTGCGAATCAACCGGCCTGAACAGTTTCACAGTCACCCCCATGGAACAGGGATCCCCCTTCCTGACAGGTTTGGCTGATGGACTGGACCGACTTGGTGCCGCAGGGCAGGGGGTTCTCCTCGCCGTTTCCGGCGGTGCTGACAGCATGGCGATGCTGCACGGTTTAGTGGAGATTGGTCGCCAGGCATGGCCAGGGAAGATCACGGTTGCCCATTTGAATCACGGCCTTCGGGGCAGGGAAAGCGATGAAGATGCGCGATTCGTCGACGAAACATGCTCCGCACTGGGGGTCGAGTGCCTCGTGGAGCGACTCGTTCCGGGATCGCTGGACGTTGATTCCCGAGGAAGCCTGGAAGAGGCCGCACGGAAAGCTCGTTACGAATTCCTTGCTCGTGCTGCAGGGTTACTCAATCTGTCAATTGTTTTGACCGCTCATCACCAGCAGGATCAAACAGAAACCCTGGTCTTCAATATCCTGCGCGGTACAGGGCTGCGAGGGCTTTGCGGAATCCCGGAAGGCCGTGATTTAGCTTCCGGTCTACGTGTGGTTCGCCCCATGCTGAAACTGAGTCCGGGCGTGATTCGTGATTTCGTGCGTCATCGGGGAATCGCATTTCGGGAGGATTCTTCTAACAGCACATCACAGTTTACTAGGAATCAGATTCGGCAGGTCCTGAATGCCCTGCCGCATGAGATTTCTGGTTCGCTTGGGGCCTCCCTTCAGGCTCTGAGCGACCAGGCTGGCCACACAATGAGAGTGATCGATGAGCTGTCCGCTCGAATTCTGCAAAGGGCGGTTCGAGAAGAGAGTGAGAATCATATCCAGCTGGACTGCAGAGAACTCCTGTACTGGCCAGAGCCATTTGTTCGCCACGCCTTGATTCTGCAGTGGGCTCGTAAACGATGGCCTCGGCAGCAAATGAATGCAGCACAATGGGAGCGACTCTCTGCGTCAGCCCTGACAGGTGCACCACGCCGTTGGACATTTCCTGCTGGGATTACTTCGATTGCGCGGCGGAAGATGTTGACGCTGCGGTTTGAAGCAGCAGCTTTACCCGAGTAGCAGCTGAAATCGGCTGCGTAGAGTCTTTGGCCATCGCTCAAGCCAAACGACGATAGTGCCGCTGAGCCAGAATAATTTGCAGGGCCGGTGATTGATCGGAAGCGACTTGCCGGGCACAATCTGGCTTCGCAACCTTTCCGGAATGTGCCGGGCTCCAGCTTTTTGCGATGTCGTTAGTGCTCGCCGCGAGAAAGATCATGCAGATTTCCCAGCTCCTGATTCCCCAAATCTGTGTGAACGGGAAATTGCTGAAGTGGGTGCTGAGCTGCGTCTTCGCCGTTTGTATTCCCGATGCGGTCGCATGCGGGCAACATCTTGAGCGCTGGGTTTACGCGCCCGTGAATTTTCTGGTTCCGGCTGAAGTCGACCGCCTTGATAAGTTAATGCGGAATGCGAAGAGTCTCGGATACACTCATTTTCTGATAACCGATTCCAAGTTTTGCCGTTTGCATGAACTGGATAAAAAGTACTTCGCTCATATCGAAAGAATTAAAGGACTCGCTCGAGAGCTGAGTCTGCAACTGGTGCCGGCGGTTTTTCCAGTTGGCTATTCGAACAATCTTCTCTCTCAGAACGTAAATCTGGCGGAGGGACTTCCTGTTCGACAGGCGTTGTTTGAAGTTCGCGATGGTGAAGCTCAACTTGTCCCGGACCCCGGCGTTACCTTGCCACCATTCTCGGAACGCAAAGCATGGCGTTTTATTGATGAACCTCTCAAGGCTGACGGCAAGGGTCTGCGAGTGACCGAGCCGAACGGTGAGAACTGCCGTGCGATGAAGACGCTGGCGGTTTCGCCGTTTCGACATTATCACGTTTCGGTTCGAGTAAAGACCGAGAACTTTCGAGGAGAACCGCAGATTACGGTTCTGGAGTCTGAAACAGGACGCCGGTTAACTCACACAAATCTGAAGGTTGGGCGAACGCAGGACTGGTCCGTTCAGCACATTACGTTTAATTCTCTCGCGAACAGTTCTGTGAATGTCTATATCGGTTCGTGGGGACCGACGGGAGGAACGATGTGGCTTGCTGATCCAGCGATCGAAGAATGCGGGCTGTTGAATGTGTTGCGTCGACCGGGAACGCCATTGAAGGTTACGATGGATGATGATCAGACTCGCGAGCTACAGGAAGGCGTTGACTACGATGTTGTTCGCGACGAGCTTTTAGGAAACGTTCCTTACTCCGGTGAATACGAGGTGTGGCATGAGTCACCTCCGATCCGCATGAAAGGGAACTGGGCGAATGGAACTCGCCTGCGAGTTTCGTGGTACCATCCGCATGTGATTTACGATGGTCAGGTGTGTGCCTCTGTGACTGAGCCGGAGTTCGTGCGGCTCCTGCAGGAGCATGCAGAAGGGGTTGAGAAAATCTTCCCGGGAACAGATCGAATGATGTCGCACGATGAATGGCGAGTCATGGGATGGGATGAATCTTTCCAGAAAGCAAAGAAGACGCCTGGAGAAATCGCGGCTGAAAACGTTCGAGCTTGTACGCAGATGCTTCGCAATCAACGTGCTGACTGTCGAATATTTGTTTGGAACGACATGTTTGACCCACATCACAACGCGGTTGACAACTACTATCTGGTTAATGGAGACCTGTCTGGTTCATGGAAAGGGCTGGATAAAGATGTTGTCATTATGAACTGGAACTTTGGGGTTCGTGCGGAAAGCCTGAAGTTCTTTGCTGAGCGAGGTCACAAGCAGGTTCTTGCGGGCTACTATGATGCAGATGCCGAGCAGATCGGTAAATGGCTGGAAACGGTTCGCAAGAATAACGTTCCGGACGTGATCGGCGTGATGTACACAACCTGGCACCAGGACTATTCACAGTTGAAGGAATTCAGGGACGTCGTCGATCGGTTTGAAGCGACTTCACCGCAGTAGTCCTGGTCGGTCGGGGAATGTTTGCGAGTGTAAATTTATTTGGCCCGTAAAAGACGTGGTTGATAGCAAATCGCACCGCAGTCATTGGTTTAATCAGTGATCTCGGCTCCTCACCGAGTATGGTGAGTGACAGCAGAAAGTCCCCGCGTTAGAATTGCGGGCTCTCTGACCTTCTTCTCCGGAGCCTGTGTGACATGGAAATGCTGGCCATTGTAGGCTGCTCAGCCGTGATTCTGACGATCGCTTATTTCACCTACGGTCGGCTGCTCAGCCGGTTGTTTTTGCTTGATGACAGAACACCAACTCCTGCGAATACACTGCGGGACGATGTGGATTATGTGCCCTGCGAAACGGCGCCGCTGTTGAGTCAGCATTTTTCCGCGATTGCGGCGGCGGGGCCTATCGTTGGGCCAATCCTTGCCGGGCTGGCGTTTGGCTGGCTGCCCGCACTTTTGTGGATTCTGCTGGGGTCCATTTTCGTTGGAGGCGTGCACGACTTCGCGTCATTGGTTGCGTCGATTCGCCATGGGGCATCGTCGATCATCGAAGTGGTGAGAGTTCACATCAGCCGTCGTGCCTATCTGCTGTTTCTTGCCTTTGTCTGGCTGGCATTGGTTTACATTGTCGTGGCCTTCACTGATATCACTGCCTCAATGTTCGTTGGGGCCATCGATCTGGAGACGAATACTCCCTACAAGACCATGACAGAAGCCATCGAGAAGGTAGGCAGCGCTTCGGCTGGTATGCTGGTGAAATCCGGTGGTGTTGCGACTTCGTCCCTGATCTATCTTTTGCTTCCGATCTGCATGGGGCTGTTGGTCCGAGCGAAAATCCTTTCGATGGAAAAGGCGACCTGGATTTTCCTACCGCTCGTCGCACTTGCGATCTGGGTCGGTCAGTTCATACCTGTCAATGTGGACTCGATTTTTCTTGCGATGCAACCGGGGTTGTCAGTCGCGGATGCTAACGTATATGCGGTTCGAACGTGGGACATTTTTTTGCTGATCTACTGCGTGTTGGCGTCAATGACGCCGATGTGGCTGCTGCTTCAGCCACGAGGCCAGTTGGGTGGATACTTTATGTACGCCGCATTGGGGACAGCGGCCATCGGTTTGATCCTTGGTGGAAAACCAATTCTTCAGCCCGCAACAATGGGCTGGTCCACTCCCAAAGGTACGATTGCGCCATTTCTGTTCATCATGATTGCCTGCGGAGCGTGTTCCGGGTTCCATGCATTGATTGCGTCAGGAACGACTTCCAAGCAGTTGAATCGAGAAACAAATTCGCGACCGATTGGGTACGGGACGATGCTGCTGGAGGCTATGGTTGCCATCGTTTCACTTTGTTGCGTCATGATGTTGCCGCTCGATTCCCCGCTGGTGAAGACGGAGAACCCGAACCCCAGTCTGATCTATGCTAATGGAATCGGCTCTTTCCTGAGTGCTGTTGGTTTGTCGCCTCGAGTCGGCATTGTCTTTGCGCTGGTGGCCTTCAACACCTTTGTGTTTGATACGCTCGATGTTTGTACTCGACTTGGGCGATTCATTATTCAGGAGCTGACCGGCTGGAGAAATGCCGGTGGGCGCTGGTTCGGTACTTTGTTAACGGCTGGAGTACCGGCATTCTTTGTTACTCAGAAACTGACGGCCAACGGAAAGCCCGTTCCGGCTTGGCGAGTCTTCTGGGATCTGTTCGGCGCCAGCAATCAGTTGCTCGCTGCTCTGACACTGCTTGGCGTAACGGTATGGCTATGGCGGACGCGTCGAGCCATCTGGGTTTTCTTTGTCACAGGCATTCCTGCCGTTTTCATGTACGTCATGAGCGCGTGGGCTTTGACTTCGATTGTTCAAGCGAAGTTCGCTGGTGGAGTCAGTCGGGACCCTGTTGCGTGGATTGCTGTTGTGTTGCTGGTTCTGGCGGGTTTGATGCTTCTGGAGGGCATCGCAGCGCTGTTTCGACGCGATGATCGAAACTCACCGATTCTACAGCCCGCGTAGCTCGAAGAGTCTGCTTGAGTCGTGAATTGAAACGAGACTGTTTTTGCGCCTGAGGTTTCCCGCAGGGTGATTTGTATGTCCCGTTGCAGGCCATAGGGGAACGTCGGCTGTTCCTCGCTGGTGCTTTCGTAGAGAACTGTCCGCTCATGATGTTCTCTGGAATCGAGGCACGCGGAAGCATTCGTTTCCTCTGACGTTTTCGAGAAAGCAAATCCATCGCGCAGAATCTGCGTATAAGATTTACTTCAGTTTGGGGCCTGCCCCTAGAAAACGAACAATCAGTACTGACTGAAAACTCACTGTCGTCCTAACCAGATTAACACGACTCTGACGCCTGTAGTGATTGTTCGGGCCGGAGATTCGCCTGCAGTTTCTCCATCTTCCATAACCGTCACATGTGGACCGAAAAACGGCGTAAGTAATTGCGTGGCAATCATCTGCGGAAACTCAAGCGAACGAAACAGCTTCGACGATAGACCTGTCCAGCCCCTCGAACTGCAGATGGCAAACGTTGAGATCATGGAGATCTCAATGGCCCGAAATACAGATGCGAAATCATCGACTGTAAAACCTGTTTGGTCGTCCGTGATTCTGAGTAGCAGCGACGTGGTGTGAAGGTTCAAACCAGTCCCGCCGCAGGTCGAGGGAATCGGCAATGGTTTTGCCGAGGCGATAGTTCTTCACGGATGGTCAGGTTGGTCAGGGCGGTCGAAGGAACGATTTCCATGAGAAGGAGACTCTTCAAGATGAAATGGACTCGCGTATTCAGTGCGGTACTCGCGCTGGCTGGAATGACTGCTTCGGCTGATGCCGGGCTGTTTGGTTCCGGCGGATGTAAGAGCTGCGGTTGTGCTGAAGATTGTCAGCCAGCCTGCTGCAAACCAACGATTGCTCGTCCGTGCCACACAAATGTGTACACGTACCAGCGCAAGTGTTCAGACATTAAGCCACCATGCTGCGACACATGCGGCGATCCAGGTTCAAGCTGCTGCCCAGTAACATGCTGTGCTCCAGCTGACGCTTGTGGTAACGGTTGCAATGCGGACCCAAGCTGCTGTGCTCCAGCTGCTTGCGGCAACGGCTGCAATGCTGACCCAAGCTGCTGTGCTCCAGCTGCTTGTGGTAACGGTTGCAATGCGGACCCAAGCTGCTGTGCTCCAGCTGCTTGTGGCAACGGCTGCAATGCTGACCCAAGCTGCTGTGCTCCAGCTGCTTGTGGTAACGGTTGCAATGCTGACCCAAGCTGCTGTGCTCCAGCTGCTTGTGGTGACAACGGATGCTGCGATGCTGGCAATACCTGCGGCGAAGGCTGCGATTGCTGCAACGACGACTGCTGTGAAATTGCCAAGCTGATCTACACTTCAATGACAGCTTGCCATGGTTCAGAACGCCGCCGTGCACTTGACAAGCTTGGTCGCAAGTACGACTGCTGCTGCCATCCGGAAATTATGAACGCTTTCGTCTACGGTCTGAATGACACGGACGAACGAGTTCGCCGGGAAGCTGCTGACGAAATTGGTGACCAGGTTCGTCGTAACAAGTGCTGCTGCAGCCCATGCGTTGTATCAGCTCTGACATGTGCTCTGGCTGACTGCGACCGAAGCGTACGTCGTGAAGCAGAACAGGCTCTGCGAAATTGTGGTTACGAGATTGTTGACGGATGCTGCGACGGCTGCTCAGACGCTGGTTGCTGCTCAACAGGCTGTGGTTCAAACGCCTGCGGTGCAACTCCAACTGCTGCTCCAGCAGAAGCTCAGCAGCCAACACCAGCTGCAGAAGCTGCTCCAGTAGCTGCTCCTCCAGCTGATCCACAGGCTTTCTTCCCTTCTCGTCTGCACAAGCAGTCAAGCAGCAAGAACGGTCTGGCTGGTTTGTTCGGAATGGCCCGATAATCAGGTCGACCTGAGGTGGGAAAGAACTGCTTCCTGTTCTAGCTCGTCCTCGCTCTAACTCAGAAACCAGCAGCTTCCGAGAGCACCCTCTCTCGGAAGCTGTTTTCGTTTGTGCCTTTGAAAATCGGGCGTCCAGTGCCAGATAAAGTTGCCCGATTTCAGACGACAAGCCAACGTTCTGGCACCAGAATACCTGTTGTCTCCCGCCTGTTTGGAGTTTTCATGTTCTTCGCTGTGCAGGATCACAGTCAGGACAGACTTCCAGAGATCTTCCCTCAGCGACTCAAGAGATGACGTAAGCAGGTGTTGTCGCCGGATTCTTCAGAGGAGCCCGCTTGCTTCAGACTTCCGATGTGTTGATGTAGAGGATTTTGAAGTCTGAAAGACGTGTACGGACTTTTCGAATCTGGAATGCATTCTTTACGTCAGCTTCAGTGGAGCCACTTTTGAATTCTGACTCTGTTCAATCCCCAAAAATACCGCTGTGGTTGCGAATCCTTGCCGCAGGATGGATGGTGTTCTTCCTGTATTGGTGGTTCCAGGAACCTCTCCAGACACCCGAGCTGACAAGGTCTGATCTTTGGTTGATGATGGCTGACTCGATTCTGGGAGTGGACGATTCCGGCTCAGATGCCGAGGCTTCGTTGCCGGTATCGGGACTGCAGTTTCTGTCGCAAAGGCTGAGATTGCTCAGTTGGGCCTTCGTTATACTTTGTCTTGTCTGTTGCCATGGATTGGCGGTTGTTCGCGGGCTTAGACTGGGGCTCCGACTTTCTAAAACAGAACGCATCGCGCTGATTGGTGGACTAGGCCTTGCGGTCCAGTCGCTGATCACACTGGTCGCTGGTCTCGCAGGGCAGCTGAACCCCATCGCAATTTGCATTCCCTCGGTGGTGAGCCTGTTGGCAGCCTGGCGCATCGGGCGTTCAGAACCTTTGGCCGCGGAGAGTCGTCCGGGCACTGCGGTTCCCGCGCGTCCGTCCGGCCTCCTTGTTGCTGTTGTTCTGTTGGTCATTGTTCCGTTTGCCATTTTCCTCCTGTTAGGTTCATTGTCACCTCCAACAGACTTTGACGTCCGTGAATATCATCTGCAAGGGCCCAAAGAATGGTTTCAGCAGGGACGAATCTCCTACCTGAGACACAACGTCTATACCAGCTTCCCGTTTCTCAGTGAAATGCTGCCCCTGACGGCGATGGTACTGGTTGGAGATTGGTGGGAAGGTGCTTTGGCAGGGCAGGCTGTACTCGCCTGTTTTCAGTTGTTGACGGCTTGTGTCGTCTTCGCAATTTGCGCACGCTGGCTCAGTACTTCTGTTGCGTGGTTGGCAACTCTCATTTACCTGACAACGCCGTGGACTTTGAGAATTTCCCTAATCGCTTATGCGGAGGGAGCACTGACGTTCTACCTGATCAGTTCAGCAATGGTTGCCTTCTGGTTGATTGAACAGTCAGGTCATCGTCACAGACTCTCGTTTCTGGCGGGCCTGCTGGGTGGCAGCGCGATGGCTTCCAAGTACACAGGGCTCGTCTCTGTCATTGCCCCAACCGCGATGATTATTTGCTGGGGATTGCTTCGGCGGTCAAAGAAGGATCAGGCGGGCTCACATGGTGAGAACTCTCGCAGGGGCAGATTGCAGAGCCTGATCCCGGCGATGGGCTGCTTTGCAACAGGCCTAATGTTGATGATAGCTCCGTGGCTCCTCAGAAATCTATACGACACCGGCAATCCCGTTTATCCCCTGGGTTATTCGATTTTCGGTGGCTCGGAATGGTCATCTGAAATGAATGCTCGCTGGGTGCCAGCCCACTCTTCTCGTGAGCACAGCCTGACTCTGCTTCCTCGGCATTTTCTGGACGTCGCGGTTTACAATATGTGGACGAGCAGTCTTTTGTTTGCGTTATCAATTCCTGCAATGCTTTTGATTCGTCGTGTCCGCGCTGTGCGTACAAGTTTCCTTCTGATTGTATGGGGGTTCGCGACATGGTGGGCATTGACTCATCGAATTGACCGCTTCTGGATTCCTCTGATTCCACTGCTGAGTATTACTGCAGCCTGCACATGGTTACTGCATTCGTCGGGTCTCTGGCGAGGCTTCCTGTCCGTCCTGATCACGGCCGGGACAAGTTACAATGTCTATTTCTGCACCTTGGCACTGGTCGGATTTCATGCGGGCTTGATGGACCTGAATACTGCGAGGAAGCTGACTATTCGATCTGATATTCAAGCTTTGAATTCGACGTTACCGTCAACAGCGAAGGTGCTGATGGTTGGTGATGCGGAAGTTTTTGATACAACATTTCCACTGATCTATAATACGGTTTTCGACGACAACATTTTTGAGGAATGGACGGTCGACTCTTCCGACGCGGCGACGCCGCTGCGAGACCGAAGAATGTTGTCCACGGATGAGATCCGTCAAGTTCTCAAGTTGAATCAGATTACTCACATCCATGTTCACTGGGGTGAGATTCTGCGATATCGCGTGCCGGGATCTTATGACTACACGGCCTATGTGCAGCCGAGTCGATTCAGCGAGCTTGTATCAGCAGGGGTTCTTTCACCGCCACAAGTCTTACTGGCGCGACCGTGGCCATCTCTTTCGGGTGTGGAGCAGCAGACCGTCAGTTCGTGGGCTGGGTACGAGAGCCTGCTGAATCAGGACGCGTTTTCGATTGTGCAACTGTATGAGGTCGCAGAATAAACGCAGTTGCCCAGTTCGTGCTGATTGAACAGGGCGACAAGCCTCTACGACAGTCGCCAGACTCGTCGCATAATCCATTCGAATGCCAGCAACATGACCAGCAGAAGCATCAGCCAGCCTCGATCCCACAAAGTCCGCAACTGCTCATCCACGATGATGGGTTGACTTTGGTCAGGCAGCAAAGATGGTAGTGTTGAGATCTCTGCAAGACTCAAGTAACGGCCCTGAGTGTCTCGAGTAATGTTTGAAAGAAGCTCAACGTTCTGAGTTGGATTCTGAGCTTCCAGGTTTGGTACCACGACGTCAATTGTTGTCTGAAGCACGTCCGAAGATTCCGGAACGGGAACCGAGATGCGATAAGCACCAGACCGCGGGGGACGGAAACTGTTGACGTACTGTCCCGCACCGCGTCCGTCGGCATTGAGTCGATCCGGGATGTTGATTGTGCGCCCTTCGGCATCAACAATGGACATCGGGACTGAATCCGTCACGAGCGGCTGAAGTCGAGCATCATAGAGCTGTGCGCGAATGCTGACGGGTTGCCCTGGAGCAACCTCTGTTCGATCCAGCAGCAGTAGTCCTCTGGCCGTGCCTCGGCTTCTTCGTCCCTGACCAACTTCCCGAATCAGGCTGGTCCAGAATCGCTGATGTCCCTCAGGAGAGATTTCTCGCAGACGCCATGTTTCTGCTGAGCCAACGAAGACCGTTCGCCCAGTCCCGTAAAACTGAGAGGCGAGGAACGGTGGCTGGCCCAGTTCAGTTCGAGCCCGCGGATTCCCGTATTCGATGAGCACCACGGCCCCATCACGAACTCCTCGGACCGGATAAGATCGATAAATTCCTTTGAACGTCGCCCAAAGGTCCACGCTGGCATTTCCTGTTGCATCAGCAATCTTCAGAAAGTCCGTTGTGCGCCCTTCGGGAGTCAGTGTGACGGGCCACGGCTCATCGGCCCGTTGAGTCAGCTGCATATCCGGCAGCATTCGATTCAGAAGCACTGGGTACAGCACATTCACATCACGAAACGCATCTGGCTCCTGAGCAAGTTTTGGAGTGAAGATTTCGCCGGCGATGATAACCAGACCACCGGAGTGCTCCGCGACCCAGCGATTCAGAAACGTTTGTTGTTCTGTGGAAAGTCGGCTCCAGTCCGGGTCGAAAGCAACGATCACGTCGTAAGCAAAAAGTTCGGCTTCCGTGGTTGGAAACTTTGTCAACAACGTTTTGGCTTCCTGCGACACGAACCCAACGTTCTCGTCGGTCACGGACTGCAGCCAGACGTCTGACTCGATCCCACTATGCCGGAATAGAGCGTTTCGAACGAACTGATAATCTCTCATGGGCCCGCTGGAGATCAGCAGCACTTTCATGCGTCGGTCAGTCACTTCGATGGTACGGCGACGTTCATTGTCGTCAGTCGTCATCTCCGTGATGCCCGTCGGCGATTCAATCTGAACGACAAACTCATATTTACCGGGCACGGTGAGTTGCTGATTGAATCGCAGGGAGACAGGCAGGGTGTCATCGACAAAATCGATCGGCTGTTCACTGACCTGCCGACGGTCTTTTCCGTCGCCGTCAGCGGATTGCTGAAACAACCGAACTATACCTTTTTTCCCAGCCGAGCCAGTTCCCTGAACCACAACGTTGATATCGAAAGGATCGCCCTGATGCACATCCGTTGGTGATTGCATTCCGGCGATCCACAGATTTATCTGCGGCTTCTGACTGCCGATCCCAACCGTGATGAGTCTGGTCCCCGACCGTTCTGCGCGAACTCGTGCGGGTTCTGTATCCAGGCCCGCATTGGTCCGACCGTCTGAGACAATAACAACTCCACTCAGCGTACGCCCTGATAGTTGACCAATCATCTGATAGAGCGATTCGCCAAGCCGAGTTTCTGCACCACGGGGTTGCAGGATCGTGTTCCATCGAGTGAGAGATGCCGGGGCTTCAATGGCGTTGGAATCATCTGACGATGGTTCCTCCAGATTTACAGTTGCCAGAGCGGAGCTATCGCCGGACTCTGGATTCTTGTTTTCTGAGTCGACGAAGCGAACTGTTTCATCACTGGCAACCGCAAGTGGGCCCGTCAATTGTGAATCGAACGTGTAAACTGTCACAGCGTGAGTTTTGCTTAGTTCTTTAAGGATGCCTGATGTCACGAGCGACTCAACAGCAGCATTGGCCCTGGAACTGACTTCAGGATTCAGAGCGGTTGATGAAGGTTCCGCTTTGTTGTCGGTTTTCTCCGGAGTCGAAGTTGCGTCCATGGCCGGAAATGCCATGGACAACGAGGTATCCAGAAGAATCCCAACCCGCGATTTCTCGACTCGACTCAGTTGTGTTCGACGCTGTGGATTGAGCACGATAAACAGAACGAGAGCCAAAACGATTAAGCGAGGAATGAGCAAGACAATGCGTGCTTGTCGACTTAGGAATCGCGAGTCTCGAAGTGAGGTTCTGACTGTCAGGGTCAGCAGCGATATCAGCCCGACGAACAGCAGAAGAATTCCGGCTGTTGATTCCGGCAAGTCCATTTCTGTTGTTTGAAAAGACTGCGAATCGACCTGAGTGCCAGCCTCAGTTGGCAATGGGGAGGCGGCGCTGGCAGCGACGGACGGCACTGCCGGTTCAGGGTCAGGTTGCTGAAGTAGAATCATCATGATGGGACTTTAGCGAATGAGAGTTCCGGATTGAACCATCGCAGGGGCTGATTACCAGCAGCAAAATTCACAGAGATTCTGTGAAACTGAACACAAGTGAGGCCGGAGGGAGTTGCGACGCAGAATGATTGTTTCTGGCTTGCGTGATTCGGGGCACAAACAAGGCGGCGACCGTCCTTCTGGACACCATTCCCGGCAATTGGTTTGATCAAGAACCATCGTCGATTGACATGGCTCTTTCGGAATCGTTCAATCCCACCGGTTCGGAGTCTGAACTATGCCTGTCTCCGATCTTTGATAACTCGGCCATCGACGGAATCAGTGCTGCGGCGGAAGATGTATTCGCAGTGTTTCGCATTCCCGCTCCTCCTGCCCCTATGATTCAGCCATGCCACGTTTTGAATTGATTGCCACGACCACTTTTGGCCTCGAGACTGTCGTTTCCAGAGAACTCGAAAAGCTGGGCTACACCGAGCTACGCGTTCTGGATGGCAAAGTTCATTTTTCCGGAGACGAACGAGACATTGCCCGCTGCAATATGTGGCTGCGAAGTGCGGATCGATTGTTAATCAAAGTCGGTGAGTTTCAAGCTCCCGATTTTGGCGCATTGTTTGATAAGACGGTCGATCTGCCGTGGAGTGACTACATCCCTGTCGACGCAAAGTTTCCGGTTGCAGGCCGAAGTGTTCAATCGCGACTGCATGCTGTGCCGGCAGTGCAGGGGGCTGTCAAAAAAGCGATCGTGGAAAGCCTGAAGAAAAAGTACAACCGTTTTCGATTTGAAGAGACGGGGGCAGAGTTCCCTGTAGAGGTCTCCCTGCTTCGTGATGTTGCAACATTGACGATTGATACGTCAGGAGATGGGCTGCATAAACGTGGGTATCGAGAATACGCCGGACCGGCTCCCTTGCGCGAAACAATGGCCGCTGGCCTGATCCAGTTAAGCTACTGGAATCGCGATCGTCAATTCGTTGATCCCTTTTGTGGAAGTGGAACCCTTGCCGTGGAAGCGGCCATGATTGGTCGAAACATTGCTCCTGGATCGGGGCGTTCGTTTCTGGCGGAGGACTGGCCTTGGATGGATCGCAAGATGTGGAAAGAGGTTCGCAGCGAAGCTAAGGATTTGCGTCTGCCGAGAATGCCGGAACCCATTTTGGGCTATGACCATGATCCAGCCGCCATGCGACTTTGCGAACGTAGTGCCTCTGAAGCCGGCGTCAGTGGCGACATTCAGTTTCGCGTGCAGGAAATCAGTGAGTTCAAATCAAACCGTGAGTATGGTGTGATAATCTGCAATCCGCCGTATGGTGAGAGGATGGGTGATCAGCAGGAAGTCGAAGCCGTCTACCGCGAACTTGGCCGCGTTTGTGATTTGCTTCCGACATGGAGCGTTTATGTGATCACGTCCAACCAATGGTTTGAGAAACATTTTGGTCGCCGAGCGCCGCGTCGCAGAAAACTCTATAATGGTCGGCTCGAATGTCAGTACTATCAGTATCTGGGACCAGCTCCGCCAAGATTGGCGGACGGGACACCTGGGGCCGATGCTGAAGTTGATCAGTCGGAATAATGTGATCGTCCGGGATTGAAGCGCGAGACCCGGGAAGACGCATCAAGGGACGTCCGAGAATTCGGTCGCGCTGGCTCTTGTTGGATACGATGGTCGATGTCAGACGCACAGCCGTGGCTTGAGAATAACTGGGTCGAGCATACTCAAATCATGCTGAACTCTTTTCGGCAGTTTGTCGGAAGAGATCTGATTGCACGAACGGGTGATCCTGTCGCCGACGCAAAGGCCGTGTTTGAGGCGCCGTTTGTTGTTGTGTCCCATGCGACTCAGGACGATCCCATTTTGAATTATGGAAACCAAACGGCTCTCGGTCTTTGGGAAATGGATATCCCGACTTTAACCTCAATGCCTTCGCGGCTGACCGCTGAACCCATGCATCGCGACGAGCGTGCTCAATTGATGGCGCGTGCGGCGAGGGATGGTTACGTGGACGATTACCGGGGTGTCCGCATCAGCAGCTCCGGAAAACGCTTCCTGATAGAAGAGGCGATTGTCTGGAATCTGGTTGATGCCGAGGGGCATCGGGTTGGACAAGCGGCCACGTTTTCTCAATGGAAACCCCTGAATCAGGCTTGACGAGTGGCAGATATTGGACGTTTCGGCAGTCGATCTGCAGGAACAAGTTCCGATCGGTCGATTCTTATGGTAGGCTCTTCGACGATTCTGCCTCATGGCGGTATCTCCTTCCAGATTCTTCGCCCGCCCATAACATCGAGAGACCCTGCTCATGCTCTCAATCTTCGGTCATAGCCGCAGTACGCTTTGCGACGGATTGACTCGTCGAGACACACTCCGCCTGGGAGCATTAACACTCGGCGGTCTTACGCTGCCTCAGTTGTTGCAGGCCGAGCAGTTGGCGGGGATCAGGAAGTCTCACAAGGCGGTAATCATGATCTACATGTGCGGTGCCCCCGGGCATCAGGACATGTACGATCTGAAGATGGATGCACCTTCCGAGATTCGAGGGGAGTTCCAGCCGATCCCAACAAATGTCCCAGGCATCGAGATCTGCGAACACATGCCACGTATGGCCTCGATTATGGATAAGTGTGTTCCGTTGCGGAGTGTCTACGGTTCTCCTGATGGGGATCACGATTCATTCATCTGCTACACCGGACATTCCAAGCGTAATCAACCGGCCGGTGGATGGCCTTCGATGGGCTCGGTGGCTTCAAAACTTTTGGGGCCCAAAAACAAAGCCGTCCCTCCGTTCGTCGGGCTCTCGCCGGACGCGGGGCACCCGCCTTACGGATCTCCGGGACTGCCGGGGTTTCTTGGCGTCGCCAATTCTGCATTTCGGCCTTCAGGGCCAGCCAGTGCAGATATGCGACTGGAAGGCATCAGCAGTGATCGCCTGAATGATCGAAAGTCTTTACTGAGCAGCGTTGATCGGCTTCGTCGGGACATGGACAACAGCGGAACGTTGTCTGGTCTGGATGCGTTGTCTCAGCAGGCCTTTAATATTCTGACCAGCAGTGAACTTGTCGATGCTCTTGATATTTCCAAAGAGCCGGAGTCTGTCCGAGAAAGATATGGCAAGGGTGACCCAAATCGATTTGGTGACGGAGCTCCTCGCAATCTTGAACATTTTTTGATGGCTCGACGTCTTGTTGAAGCTGGCTGTCGCGTAGTAACTCTGAACTTTGGTCGCTGGGATTTTCACAGCGACAATTTTAACGGCATGAAGAATACTCATTTGCCCCAGTTCGATCAGGGGCTCTCGGCACTGATTGAAGATCTCCATCAACGGGGCATGGACAAAGATGTGGCCGTGATTGCGTGGGGTGAGTTCGGCAGAACGCCTCGAATCAATCCTGACGCTGGTCGAGATCATTGGCCACAGGTCGGCGGTGGATTGCTGGCTGGCGGTGGTTTTCGCACAGGGCAGGTGATTGGTGCAACGGATCGGCTTGGTGCAGAAATCGCGGATCGTCCGGTGCATTTTGCGGAAGTTCTCGCGGCCTTGTACCGTCACCTCGGGATTGAACCCGAAGCAACCAAAATGAACGATCTAAGCGGGCGACCTCAATATCTGTTGGAGAAAACCACGCCGATGCCGGAACTGGCTTGATTAGTCCGGGAGTAGTTTAATGAGTTCCATGAGAACGATCTGATATCCTGCTGGTGCAGGGTGGCAATGTTAAGTCGGTAGCACGAACTCCACGGACATCTCACATCATTCGTCAACTTCCCGGCGCAGCTTCGCATTTGCCTCCGCCAGTGCCTCCATAAATGTGGCGACGCTGATCTGAACTCCTGCAACGGCATCGTGAAAGAGCACCACAAATGGCTTGCCCGGATCGTCATCCATGCAAGAGAGATCCGCAACTACATTTTGCCCATCCAGAATCTCGACAATCGGCGTCTCTCTCTCGATGGGAGCGCACATGCCGATACGTAAAGAGGATGCGTTTCGAACTGATGTCTTTCGCGACGACAGACCCACTTGGTATCCTCTCGATGTAGCAGTATCCAGGGAAGCGCGGGGAACTTCGTTCACCGTTTAACAATCCTTGCAAATGCTCTTTATACCGCCTTGATCATCTTTGGCACGCTACACATTTTTGCACTGGCAACGGGAGACTTAGTTCATATCCGTCAAAAAGAATCGGGTTTGCAAGAAAGGCTGGTCTATCCGGCCTCATGATAGCTGACCCTTCTCACGTTCCCACTTTACATACGTTTCACGTAATTCAGGGTTGTAGTGGAAGACTTCATCGCGCGGGTGCCAGCCAGATTCGATACGTAACACCAGGGTTGGGTGAGAAACGAGTTCCATCAACGGCAGATCATAGTGCTCGACTTTCAGCGGATCCTCAGTTTCAACTCCAGTAGAATCCCAGATTCTCCATTTGGAAATCGGATGATTTTTGAAGCGTGGCCATTGATCAAATCGAGCTGAGATCTCACCGTGTCCGACCAGTACCGCATCACCGTCGTTGACGGCACCAGGAATCCAATATCTGGCCAGGAATCGTTCCTCCTGATCGGCAAGGGCGTTCGGATCAGCAATGCGTTCCAAAAACACCCCCGGCAGGATTCGAATCACAGGTCCAAATTGCATTGGTTCCGCGTCGCGAAGTACGTACTGCACATAGGCGACACCTTTCGAGAGTCTCAGTTCGTAGATGTCACCGAGCTTTGGACGTGAGAAGCCCTTCTTCATCGGGTTTCGATCCGTTTACGAGTTTGCCAAAAAGTAACGTGTCCATTCAAATCATTCCGTGAATTCCTTGAGCCTCTGTGGTGGGATTCCTCCAATGAGGCGAGTAATCGTACAACTGATGTCAGACCTGAGATCCTGATTCTGTGTCAGGGACTGCCGCCAAGATACCTGAGTTATGTGTCCTCGTTTATTGCTGGAGTGCTTTCTCCTGCAATCAGGCACAAAGATCGCCCCGCAAAGAGAGAGCTGTATCAATGCATGGCGTACGCTGGTAATTATGGGTTTGATGTGGAGCAAAAGACGACTGAGGCGTTGGAATTGATTGCTGGCATCTATATTGAACGATCGACAGTGAATGGTCGTATTACGTTCCGAGTTGATGAGCGGGGTAAGGTCTCATTGAAGCTTGACCGAGTTTTTCCGGAATGGCGCCCGCACAAAAAAGGCTCGACAAGATAACCTGTCGAGCCCGGAAGTCCTCAGAGTTACAACCCTGATCCAGCGGGATCAATTATTCATCATCCTCACGCAGTTTCGCCAGCACATTCAGGTCTTCCAGAGTGGAAGTGTCCTGAACAGACTCGCGTCCGGCTGCGATGTCGCGCAGAAGTCGTCGCATGATTTTTCCGCTGCGAGTCTTGGGCAGAGCGGCTGCGAACTGAATCTTGTCGGGAGTGGCGAGAGCGCCAATCGTCTGGCGAACGTGATTGATAAGCTCCTTCTTCAGAGCGTCGTCGCCGGAGCCACTTTTCAGAGAGACGAAACAGCAGATGCCTTCGCCCTTGATCTCGTGAGGAAATCCGACCACGGCGGCCTCGGCAACTTTTGCATGAGCCACCAGCGCACTTTCGACTTCCATCGTGCTGAGACGATGGCCAGAAACGTTGAGTACGTCGTCGACTCGGCCCATAACCCAGATGTAGCCATCTTCGTCATGACGAGCACCGTCGCCAGCAAAGTAGCACCCGGGAATATCGTTGAAGTAGGTTGTCTTGAAGCGATCATGGTCGCCATACAGAGTTCGCAGCATCGACGGCCACGGTTGACGCATCACGAGCAGCCCGCCTTCGTTCGGGCCAAGGCTTTGGCCATCGCGAGTTACGATATCTGGTACGACTCCCGGTAACGGACGAGCACAACTGCCTGGCTTTGTCGCTGTGACACCCGGCAATGGGCTGATCATGATTGAGCCCGTTTCAGTTTGCCACCACGTATCAACGATCGGACAGCGTTCCTGGCCGATGATTTTGTGGTACCACATCCATGCTTCCGGATTGATTGGTTCACCGACTGAGCCCAGCAATCGCAGGCTGGACAAATCATATTTCTCTGGCCACTGATTACCCCACTTAATGAATGCGCGAATGGCGGTGGGAGCGGTGTAGAAGATGCTGACTTTGTACTTTTCGATCATCTCCCAGAAGCGACCTTCATCCGGCCAGTTTGGGGCCCCTTCATACATCACAACGGTTGCCCCATTTGAAAGGGGACCGTAGCAGATATAGCTGTGGCCAGTGATCCAGCCGATGTCCGCAGTGCACCAATAGGTGTCATCGCTCTTGAGGTCGAAGACCCACTTTGAGGTCATCGTTGTGCCAAGCAGATAACCGCCGGTGGTGTGCATCACGCCTTTCGGCTTGCCGGTTGATCCTGATGTGTACAGGATGAACAAAGGATGTTCACTGTCGAGCTGTACGGCATCGCAATCGGCGGACATCCCTTCCATCAGTTCATGCCACCAGAAATCGCGATCCGGTACCATATCCACATCGCCACCGGTTCGGCGAACAACTACGACCTTTTCGACGGACGGTGATTTTTCCAGGCTGGCATCCACGGCAGCCTTCAGAGGAACCTCTTTTCCTCGACGCCATCCTCCATCGGCCGTCACAACAACCTTTGATTGAGCATCGTTATTTCGATCAGCGACAGCATCAGCACTGAAACCACCGAAGATGATGGAATGAACGGCTCCGATTCGAGCACATGCCAGCATCGCAATGGTCAACTCAGGAATCATTGGCATGTACAAGGTGACTCGATCGCCAGTTTGTACGCCCAGTTTCTTGAGAACGTTTGCAAACTTGCAAACTTCACGATGCAGGTCCTGATAGCGCAGAACTCGAGTATCCCCGGGTTCGCCCTCCCAAATGATCGCAGCCTTGTTGCGTGACGCACCGTTCAGATGACGATCCACGCAGTTGTAGCTTGCGTTGATTTTGCCGCCGACAAACCACTTGGTGTCGGGCATATGTCCCTGAATGACGGTATCCCATTTGCGAAACCATTCCAGGTTTCCTGCCATCTCGCCCCAGAATCCTGCCGGATCGTCCTTGGCCCGATTCCACATCGCCTCGTACTGCTGTTCACTGCTGATATGAGCATTGGCGGAGAAAGTGGCTGGTGGTGCAAATGTTCGAGTTTCCTTCAGAACGCTCTGAATGCTCTGACTTCCCGGTTGAGACATCTGTCAATTTGCTCCTGGGCAATAATGGGCGTGGCTGGAAGAGGAAGGAGTGATCCACAGACCGAGATGAAGGTTCGATTTGATGCTTCCAACAGCCAGCGTCGGAAGCTTTTCTGTGGCCCACGCATTTTGTGGACGTTTCGTGCGATTGTCCACCAGACTGCCCGGGTTTGCCGGGATGACTCGAAAATGTTGCATCGCGCAGGGCACAATTGTCAGCGAATTCTGAATTTATTCTGCCTCACGCTCATGTTTCTGATTGTGGCATGATGGAGAACGAGAATGACGAGGCGGATGCCTGACACGGGGGAGATATTGATGGCAACTCTTGAGGACTGAGTCTGGCGGGATTCCGCAACACCGACATGCAAACTTCGCTTCGTCAGAAGAATCGACTCCGCTTCATCAATCAAGTTGCCGGTTACTTGATGCTCATGAGATCACTGGTTTGGTGAATTGCTTTCCTTAAGTGCCAATCGAAGTCGGGGTGCCGAAGCAGGCCAGTGTTTTCCGGGGACTGCTCATTCATCGCCTTGACTCGTTTTCCATTCAGCGCACTTTACAGAATCGGCTTCGCCTGCGACTCCTCACAAACGCTTCCGTCATTTTTGGCAAGGAGGCATTTCTAAGGCACGAATCAGTTTCGTCGTAGATGGATCAGTGGAGTTGGCTGGGCTTTATCCGCCTTGTGTTAATTATTCAGAAGCCGTTCCGAGACTTCTGGCAAGTCGAGTTCCTGAAGGACGCTCCCGAGTATCGCGGCTTTGCATCATATTCTGCGATTTATGATGAAACTGACGGTTGGGAAAGATCCCCGGTCGAAAGTCGGCAGAATCTGCCGTCTCAGGAGCGTGATGTGTCTTTAGTGATCTTCATATTGTTAAGGCTGCGTTAAGCGAACGTTAAGGAATTCGTTTTAGAGCCGATATCGATTGCACAGCATGAGTGCCCTGACAGAGTCGATCGGCAGCAGGACTTTTCCAAGTCCTTCGAATGACTCATCGTATTGGCGCTGAAGCGTCGGAAGCAACGGTTGCGGCCGGTTGAAATGGACTGGATGAATTTTCAGAGAACCATCGACGCAGAATATATCGAGGATTCGGGTAGACGAGTTCTCGTTTCGCGCGTGGTGGAGAGTGCAGCATGAATGGCAGAATCAAGCTTGTCTGGACGTCCGTTCTTGGGGCATTCGTCTCGTCATTTGGTCCGGGGGGTTACGCTCAGGAGCTCGTTGTTTCAGAAGATCGTTTCGCGGATACGTTGCGGGCCATGGAGTCGAGAATGGCGGAGTTGGAGGAAAGTAACGCCAGACTGGAAGCGGAGTTATCCGTGTATGGAAGACCGGGCACTTCATACCTGACTGGAATGTCTCAGGAGGCTCCGGGAACGGCAGATTCCTTTGAAGAGCTTCTACAGCGAAGTCAGCAGGCTGACGAGAGGCTGGCAAAGATTGAGGAGAGCATTCAAAAGGATGCTGAAGCCGCGAAGAAGAAGGAAGAGGACGCAAAGAAAGAGAAGAAGTGGTTCGAAAAATACACCATTCGAGGGTACGCTCAATTCCGTGTTAACGACATCATGGACAATGATGGTCCTGCGCCGGCACAGTACGTGGGTGATAGTTCGATCGGAAACAACCAGAGTTTTCTGATTCGCCGTGCTCGACTCATCTTTTCTGGTGATGTCTCAGATCATTTGTCTCTCTATTTCCAGCCGGACTTTGCGTCCAGTGTGCCCGGCAGCCCTGATGCCAATCAGTTCGCGCAGATTCGGGACCTGTATGCCGACGTGTCTCTTGATGATCAGAAGGAACTCCGGTTTCGAATCGGCCAATCCAAGGTTCCCTATGGCTGGGAGAATCTGCAGTCCAGTTCCAACAGACTTCCACTCGATCGTAACGACGCCCTGAATAGTGCCGTCCGTAATGAACGCGATTTGGGCATCTTCTGTTATTGGACACCTGTTGATGTTCAGGACACCTTCAAGTACATCATGGATGAAGGCCTGAAAGGCTCCGGTAACTACGGCATGGTTGGCTTCGGAGTTTACAACGGGCAGGGTGGCTCGTTTCGAGAGCAAAACGATGACCTTCATGCGGTGGCTCGAGTGGCCTATCCCTTCTGGCTGAACGATTGCCAGCTTGTTGAAGTTGGTATGATGGGTTACACGGGGCAGTACACGGTCCTTTCAAGTGCCATCAGCCCGATGGGTGTCGGTCCGGCGGTTCGTCCAGCCGGTACACTGGAGAATGGCGCACCGAATGGCATCAACGACGAGCGGCTTGCGTGGACCTTCGTCTATTATCCTCAGCCGATCGGTTTTCAGTCTGAATGGACAGTTGGACGTGGTCCAGCACTGAATGGAGCGCAAACAGAAGTGACCGAGTCTGCACTCTACGGTGGCTATGCCATGGCCATGTATCGACAGAAACTGGACAAGGGAGAACTCATTCCGTTCGCTCGCTGGAACTACTATCAGGGAGGATACAAGACAGAAAGAAATGCGCCGTACTCTCAGATAGACGAATGGGAACTGGGCACTGAGTGGCAGTTCTCGAAATCCCTGGAGCTGGTGGTGATGTACACGATGACGGATCGGACCAATACCACGGCAAACGGTACGGCCAACACACGTTCATACGAACAGTTTGAAGGACAACTCCTGCGGTTTCAGGCGCAGGTCAATTATTAACAAAGGTCCGTCCAGTCGAGCGGCCAAACTGTGACGAGCCAGTTTCCGACAGCCACTTCACGTCTTCGAGTGTTTGTGCCTGAAAATATGAGAGCGGCAGATTCCCATGCGGTTGCACCAGAATTGGAGCATGACCCAAAGCGTCAGCAGTCCATAGCGAGTGCTGCGCCGGAAGTTGATGCTGGAGGCTTCTGCGAAATATCGAACAGGAACCGGGATGTCTCCGAGTCGGAAATCAAAGAAGACGGCCTGTGCAAGAAATTGAGTGTCGAAGACAAAGTCGTTGGAGTTTTCCTGCCACGGAAGGATTTCCAGAACCTCGCGCCGATAGGCTCGAAAGCCACTGTGGAAGTCGCCCAGGTTTTGTCCCAGCACAACGTTCTCAAAAATTGTCAGGCAACGATTCGCAATATACTTCCATGCAGGCATGCCGCCTTGTAGTGCCTCTCGACGAGTACGTATGCGTGATCCAAGGATGACATCGCAATTGCCAAGGCGAATTAACTCTGCGGCAACAGGAATCACGCGGCTGTCGTACTGATAATCCGGATGGATCATGACGACAATGTCGGCCCCCCGTTCGAGGGCCGCTGCATAGCATGTCTTTTGATTACCGCCATACCCCGTGTTCTTCTCATGCCGAATGACAGTTAACCCGAGGGATTTAGCCAGATCGACCGTGTTGTCACGACTGCAGTCGTCAACAAGGATGATCTCGTCAACCGTTCCCGGAGGAATATCCTTGAGAGTTCGCTCCAGCGTCGTGGCCGCATTATAGGCCGGCATCACAGCAATGATTTTTGGCTTGGCAGGGTCTTGCATGCTCGGAACAACTTTATGGGCCGGAAGCGGTGAATTCGGACCGATAACCATGCCTCAAAATGAGCTGCTTTGCCGGTGTTTATTGGCGGAAACGCTGGATCCCAGTCGGCAGATTTGCTTTTGTCCGGATAATCGTCACAAAGGCCTCAGTTCAAAACTACCTGTCGAGTTCATCTCATTGATTTGGAGCGGCGGCTGGCGTTTCGTCGACGGGAGCGGCTGCACCTGCACGAGCTTCAGCGGACTGACGAAGTCTCTCAATTTCCTCCGCTTCTCGCAGACGTTTGTCACCTGCGAAGAACAGAGTCAGAGATTCCGCCATTTTCGTGCATAGCTTTTCGACCTTCGTTCGAGCGCCCTTGTTCTTTTGCTGATCCGCTTTGGTCAGGGCATCCGTCTTGATCTTGTTCAAAAGTTCTTCAAAACGTTTTTGGCTGGGCAGGGCGTCCAACTGAGTGATTGCCGCTTCCAGACCTGGCACATTTCCTTCGGCTGCAGACTTTTTTGCAATGCTCATGTGCACAGCTTTCTGGGCAACCATATCCACAAGTTGATCTCGCAACAGATACAGTTCACCCTCAACGCCCAGTCGCACGGAATCGTCCGGTAGCTTCATGGTATCCCGAGGAATCAAACCCGGGGCATAGGGCACACGAGCCAGCAAAACACTACCGCTGTAGACATACAACCAAAACGTAGGATTCTGCGGATCGACTTCAATTTCGATGTCACCGTTTCGATCCGACAGCAGACGCACACCAGGCGATTCATTGACGTCAGTCTGGCGAAGCTTTGAGACTCGATCAACACGAAAACAGATCAGGGGTCGATCCGGACGGGCCTGCAATACCAGTCGCACTCGGCTCTTTTTCGCAGCAGGGCGTTGGCGCAGGGCAATTTGTTGAACACTTCTTGCGCGCCCACCAAAAGGAACCAGGCCGTGGGAAATCAGAACTCCCCGAACATGTCCATTGTCGGTATAGACAGCCGGGGCTGTGGTAACCCCTTCAACTCGGACCGGAGAATCGTCCGGTGAGACGACATCTGTTCGAAGTTCCTGATTGAACGTAGTAACTCTGATGTAACACAGATCGAGCCGCTGCAGGCTCTTGATCTTCCCCGGATTCCGACGATCCAATTGTCGGAGAAATGGTCGAAGAATATCTCCTCCAGCAATCTGAGCTGCAGTAGGATCGGGGGGAATCAGTGCTCCTGCCTGAAGTTCAAATTCGAGTTCTGTCTTGTCGACAGATTGAGACGTAAACATCGTCACTGGACGAAAACTATCACGAGCCAGACGACAAGCGATGGCTCCCACTTCCTGAATATCATTCGTTTGATGTTTCAGAAGCGGAGTCAGCTCCTGCACCCGAACGTCGAATTCCCGGCAACTGACTTCGAACGAATTCTGATTGGCGGAGATACCCACAAGAATGACTTTCTCCACTAAAGAGCCGTCATAATGTGACGAGACGTCCGCTTCGGTGAGACGTTCAATTCGGTGGGCGCTGGCAGGGATCAGCCAATTGCTGTTGCGAACATCCGCATTCCACATTTGGCCATACATCCGTTGCAGTCCTTTGCGGATTTCCTCAGTCAGTAGACTCTGAGTCAAGGGGCCACGAGTGTCACTGCCTTCAAAACCAACTTCGACGACCACTTGATAAGGGCGATGGGGCAGTGGCAGTTCAATAGCAGGCTCAGCAGTAACGTCGGGGGATGTCACAGCGTCTTTCACGACAGTCGCTGCGGCCTGAGAACTTGCTGCATTCTCCGTTGTCACGGAAGCCGATTCGGCGGGAGCTGGCGTCTGACCATCGCAAGACGCCTGAAGGCTGACGGAAAGCAAGACCGCCGTCATCAGGAGTAATCGCCCATTCAGTAGATTCAGCTTCATGGTCGCACAATCCAGCGTTCAACGTTCTGGTAAGTAGACAGCGGACGTTCAGGCATACCAATAATGGATTTTCGCCAGACGGCGAAGTCATCGACTTCCCAAAGCGGAATCAGAAACGCTTCCGCCGAAATATGGTTGTGAATGGTAAACAGTCGAGTCTGCGCATCCTGAAAGCTTGAAGCGTAATCCAGGTTGATCAGCTCCTGCCGCATCCAGTCAGGGAACATCCCCAGGCGGTCCATATCCAGCGAATTATCGTTTGCCAGAAGCGGCCAAAGTTCAAGCAGTGGCTCCTCCATGCGCACTCGACGATAGCACATATCCCATTCACCATCTGTGAGAGGATCGCCTGGCTGATCACCTTTGATGAGGTCGACTTCGAACCCAATCTTCTGCCAATAGAGCATGATTCGTTCTGCAGCGGCAATACAGGTTGGTTCCGGCTCAACAACGAATCTCAGACGCGGCAATTTGATGTAATCGACCTTTGTTTCCGCTCTGAATTTTTCAGGTTCAAAGGTCTCCTTCTTTTTTCTGGCCTCGGCTCGAGCAGCATCTGTCAGTTTGGTCAACTCGGCCAACTGAAGCTGACGTTCAGCGGCGAAACGCAATGCGTAAGCAAGTCGAATGTTGTACGCAGGTGGAATCTCATTAGGTTCCGTTGCATAGCTCTCCAGATGCCAGGCTGCACTCGTCGGTCGACCATGCTGCATCGCTTCGTCCTTCAGAACGATCGACTTCAGAATACCTTCACGGTTGACCGCAAACGACAGGGCGCGACGCATCTGAGCATTGACGATGCGGTCGGACATCGGGTTAAACGCAATCACATGCGTCATGGGAATAGAGTACTGCTTTGTGACGAACTCACCAGACGCTTTAAAGGCATCAACCTCCCAGGGAAGCAGATGCGGCAGATAATCCAGCTCGCCGCGAATCATACTTTGCAGCATCTTGTCACGGCTGGTGAAGCGAACTTCCTGAACCTCAGCAATGTGGTACTGACTACCGTCCAAACCATCGGGCTCCGGGCTATTCCGTAGAAAGACGCGACCTGTATCGTCGGACGATTCTTTACGAAAACGGGTTGACAGCACGGCAGGCAAAGTCGGCTTCTTAGAACTGTCTTCACTCTCTTCGGGTTCCGCTGCTTTGACGTCTGCGGTTTCGTTTGCTGAAGCATCGGCATTCTCGGCAAGGACTTGCGGATGGAAACCGGTGACAGGAAATCTCAGCAAAGACTCGATGTTGAGTGGCACGCGAGAGAATCGAATTCGCAGTTGCGTCGGAGATCTGACAGAGATTTCCTTCACGAACGACGCCAGTCGTGAACTAAAGTAAGGACTGGACTCATCGATTCTGTGCCCGAGAGCTTCCGCGACCGTATTTGCCGAAAGAACCGGCTGCGATTGCCAATGAGGCCTTGTTTCTCTCAACGAGAAAACGACTTCACGGCCGAGATCAGCAGGGTCCCAGATCTCAAAATAACTTGAGCGGAAATATGTCAACTCATCTGCTGAT
>JBILXT010000057.1:0-25973 GCA_044378235.1 Planctomycetaceae bacterium | reverse complement strand
TCGGGGTTACTTCGGAATTGATCCGCTGATTGATTTCGTCGCGCCGACGGATGGAACTTATGTCGTGCGAGTGCAGGATCTGATCTCGTCTGGCGGCGCTGAGTTCTACTATCGTTTGGAGTTTGATACTCAACCGCGGGTTGTTTTTGCCAGACCTTCGGTGATCCGAAAGGGACAAGCGACGAGAGTGACACTGTTCGGCTGGAACTTGTCCGGTTCGACACGTCCCGCTTCCTTGAAAGGCGAAGAGAGCATAACAGTGCCAGACGAAGTGTCCGGGGCCGAGGCACCGTTGGATTCTGCTCTTAAGCCACTGCACAACGGCGGCGGTTTCGAACAGATTGACGTCGAGATCCCGGCGACATTAGCCCAGCCGTCGAAGCGGATTCCTGTGCATTTGTTGCCATCGCAGGCTGTAACCGCAGCAGATTCGTTCGCGTACCATCATGAAGGCAGTGCTCCGGTCATCATTGGTCTGAGCGATATGTCAGTTACTCTGGATCGAGTTGACAATCATTCTCCGGCGATGGCTCAGCAAATTGATATTCCGGCGGAAGTTTGCGGACAGCTCGCGGAAGCCAGTGAGCAGGACTGGTTTGCGGTTGATGTTCAGCGAGGCGAAGTGTTGCACGTGGAAGCATTTGGCCAACGGATCGCATCCCCGGTCGATCTCCAGATCGGTATTCACGATACGGATCCACAGAAGCAGTTGGCGCAATTTGGCGATGAACCGATGAACCTGGGGAACGAATTGTCCACGAGTCATCTGGATCCTGCGGGTCGTTGGGTTTGCCCACGCGACGGTCGCTACTTCATTGTCGTTCGCAATCTGAATCGAGGCGTTTCGAACGACCCTCGTCGAATCTATCGCCTGAGCGTGCGCCGTGAGGAGACTGATTTTCAGGTCGTGGGCGTCCCTTCCATGGACAGCACTAAGTCGCTCAATGTGCCGCAAGGAGGACGGCAGATCCTGAATTTGATCGCACTTCGGCAGCGAGGATACAACGGAGCAATTCGAGTCTCCGCGAAGGGTCTTCCCGGGGGCATCGATTGTCCGGATGTTTGGATTGGTCCGGGGGTAAACCATGCCACGATGGTGATCTCGGCTGATCCGGGTTGCGAAAAACTAGTCAGCCGATTGCATCTGGAAGCGGTTGGCGATGCAGGGTCCGAAGCGCTGGTGAACAACGTTCAATTCGGCACGATTGTCCGTGCAGGAAGTCCGAATGGCTGGGGCCGATTGGTCTCTGAACTACCCTTCGCCGTGGCCGGCTCATCGCCAATCAGGATTACGTCGAATGCTCACGAAACGCTTGAGCATCAATTGTACGGAACTCTCACCGCGAAACATTTCCAGGGCAGCGCGGTGGATGTGGGGGTGGAGATAGAACGACGTGACTCGTCGCATCAAGCCGACGTGAAACTTTTGGCCGAAGGGTTGCCGGATCAGATTAGGAATCAGACAGCGATCATTCCTGCAGGTCAGACGAAAGGCTATGTCACGTTCGAGCTGCCGCTGTCATTGCCAACCGGACATTACTCCTTCGTCATCCGTGCGGAGACAACGGTTCCTTCGGCGGACGGGAAGACGGAAAACGTCGTGGCTTACAGTTCGCCGGTTATAATTGACGTACAGCAAGCGGCGTTTGAAGTGAATGTCGATGCATTCGCCGTAACGAAAGCTCGGCGAGGTGACACGATTCAGATTGCTTATTCGTCTCGGCGTCGCAATGGCTTTATCGGCAAGATGCATACTGAAATCGCAGCCCCAGGTGTCGTGACTGATGTTCCGGGGCTGCTGGGTCGTGGTGAAACCTTTACCGGGCAAACCGAAACGGGATCTTTGCAGATCGTTGTGAATAAAGATGCACAACTGGGGCCGCAGCGATTCCTGCGACTCTTTACCGTCGGCGTGGTTGAGGATGAACCTGTGTATTACGGCAGTCGATTTCTCTCACTGGAGATCGTGGAATGAACAAGGCCACGCGAACCACAACAAGATTAATGTTCTGCCGACGTGCGCTGGCCACGGTGTTCGCTTTGATCGCAGTCGCATCGATATCAATTCGTGTTACAGGGGCCGATCCCGTCTCGCCGGAAGCGTCTGATCGCACCATCTACTTCGGAACTGATGTCGTCCCGATTCTCACAAAACTGGGATGCAATGGCGGCGGTTGTCACGGTAAAGCCACTGGACAGAATGGATTTCGATTATCATTGTTTGGATTCGAACCAGAGTTTGACTACGAAGCCATCGTCAAAGAGTCTCGCGGTCGACGACTATCTCCAGCTTCGCCGGAACACAGCCTGCTGCTGACCAAAGGCACCTCAACGGTTCCCCATGGCGGCGGAAAGAGACTCGCGGTGGACAGCGATGACTATCGAATACTTCGGCAGTGGATCAACCAGGGCGCGACGCCTCCAAGAGCGAGCGATCCGCATTTGGTGCGCATTGAGATTTCGCCGAAGGAAGCTGTTCTTAACGTCAATTTCTCCCAGCAGTTGCACGTGACAGCAACATTCTCAGATGGGCAAACTCGCGATGTGACACGGCAGGCTGTTTATCAGTCGAATGAGCCGGGCATTGCGACGATCTCAGATGATGGTGCAATTCAAACAACATCTCAGCACGGCCTGTTCTCGGTGATGGCTCGCTTTGGGGAACAGATTGCGACCTTTCACGCGGCGGTGCCGTTTGTGAGTAATGCCGAACAATTGAAAACCGTTGAGAACGAACTGCAGTTGGTCGAGTCACAACTGGCGAACAGTGAAGTTGTGAACTCAAACACCGCCATCAAGCCGTCGCCTGTTGATCGTCACCTCTTTGCCCAGTGGCGAAAGCTTGGAATCATCCCTTCACCGCCGACTGATGATGCCACATTTCTCCGTCGAGCATCGATCGATATTTGCGGGACGTTGCCGACTCGCGAAGAGGTCACGGAGTATCTGAACGACACAAGCCCGGACAAGCGTCAGAGGCTTATTGATCGGCTTTTGAACCGCCCCGAATATGCCAGCTATTTTACTCTGAAGTGGGCTGACATTCTGCAGAATCGCGGAGCCGGTTATGCCACCAGCAAACAGCGTGCGGGGACGACTCTGTTTGCCTCATGGATCAAAGACTCATTGGAGTCCAATAAACCCTACGATCAGTTCGTGTCTGAAATTCTGACGGCGACGGGCAGTCAGAACGAAAACCCACCGGCGATCTGGTATCGCACGGTGCGCAAGTCGCCGGAATATGTCGAATCTGTGTCTCAGGCATTTCTGGGTGTGCGAGTTCAATGTGCTCAGTGTCATCATCATCCCACAGAACGCTGGAGTCAGTCGGATTACTACGGACTGGCCGCCGTGTTTTCTCGAGTGGGTCGCAAGGGAGGTTTTGCGGACGCTGAAGTGCCGACGGACGAGATCATCTATCTTAAAGAAGTCGGAGAAGTGACTCATCCACGGACAGGAGAGATCCTGAAGCCACAACCTTTGGGCGGAACGCCGTTCGCTATTGGTCTGCAGGATGATCCTCGTGAAAGTCTGGCTGGGTGGATGACGCACGCGGAGAATCCGTTCTTCGCACGTACGATGGTGAACCGCATGTGGGCTCATTTTCTTGGGCGAGGCATCGTGCATCCGATTGATGATGCTCGCAGCACAAATCCGCCAAGCAACCCCGAGTTGCTGGATGCTCTGGCCGAAGATTTTGTCGCTAGCGGCTATGACGTGAAACACCTGATTCGAACCATCACGATTAGTTATGCGTATCGACTGAACTCTGCACCGGAGCCTGGCAATGCCGGCGACACGCAGACGTTTGCTCGATTTTATGCTCGTCGATTACCGGCCGAGGTGATTCTGGATGGAATCAGTCAGGTGCTGGAGGTGCCAACGGTATTTCCGGGCGTGCCTGCGGGAACTCGTGCGATTGAACTTCCGGATGAAAACGTTGCCGCGCATTTTCTGGATGTGTTCGGTCGTCCGGCCCGTATGTCAGCCTGTGAATGTGAACGCGTTGATGCGCCGGCCTTGACGCAGGCTTTGGAACTTGTGAATTCGGCGGAGATTCAGCGCAAGCTGACAGAGGCTACTGGCTACGCTCAACAGCTGGCTGGGCGTGATTTACAGAATGATGCGTTGGCCGAAGAGATCTTTGTGCGAGTCTTCGCGCGAAATCCTCGCCCGGACGAATTGAAGGCGGCGGCGGAGTATCTGGCCAGCCAATCAGATCGCGGTGAAGCGTGTCGATCGCTGCTGTGGTCTTTGTTGGCGACGAATGAGTTTTTGTTTAACCATTAGAGTCTGATCTCGGAGAACTCAATGCTGAACACGGGAAGACAGACATTCCGAAACTGCTCCGGGATGACTCGTAGAAGTCTGCTGCAGATCGGCGTTCCGGTTTTGGGACTTGGGCTAGCCGATCTGCTGCGTCTGGAATCGCGCGCCGCTGAGCCAACAAAGTCTGGCAGCCGCAAGTCGTTGATTGTGTTCTGGACTGACGGCGGAATCAGTCAGCAGGACACGTGGGACATCAAGCCCGAAGCGCCGTCGGAGTATCGCGGGATGTATCAGCCGATTGGAACTCGGGTCCCCGGCATTCAGTTCAGCGAGAAGATTCCGCATCAGGCCGGGGTGATGGATCGACTTTCGATCGTCCGCTCGGTTCATCACGAGAACGGGATTCATGCTCCGTCATCTCATTGGATGCAGACCGGATACTTTGGTCCGACTCTGGCCCGCAATGCGGCGCAAAAGCCTTCGTTCGGTTCTGTAATCTCCCGTTCATTAGGATCACGGAAGCCACCGATTCCCGGCTATGTCACGATTCCGAAATCTGAAGCGTTTGGATATCAGGGTGCTGTTTACCTGGGAAAAGCGTTCAACCCATTTGAAGTCGGAGCAGATCCGAATGCTGCGGATTTCAAACTGCCCAACCTTTCGATGCCAGCAGGATTGACGTCACAGACCCTGGATTCGCGTCGTTCGTTGCTGAAGACTTTCGACACGCTTCGACGCGACATTGACGACAGTGGCGTCATGGAAGGTCTTGATACCTTCAAGAGTCAGGCCCTGGAAATGGTCGTTGGCGATGAAGTCCGAGCCGCTTTCGATCTCAGTGCGGAAGACTCAGCCCTTCGCGACAAGTACGGGCGGCATCGTTATGGGCAAAGTGCTTTGCTGGCACGTCGACTGGTTGAAGCCGGGGCTCGCTGTGTCAACATCAACACCGGGAACTGGGACCATCACAACGACATTGCGAAGGGACTTGAAGAACATCTGCCGCCGCTCGACAAAGCGATCGCAGCTCTGATTGACGATCTGACAGCGAGGGGCATGCTGGATGACGTGATCATTTATTGTGTTGGCGAATTCGGACGAACCCCGCGAATGAACGGGCACGCTGGTCGAGATCACTGGGCGGACTGTTTTAGTGTATTGCTTGCCGGCGGCGGCCTGCGTGGTGGGCAGGTTGTTGGAGCCAGCGAGAAATGGGGCGGTACCGTTCAGGAACGCCCCGTGTCGCCGCTGGATTTGCTGGCAACGATCTATCACACTCTGGGCATTCCGCTGGAAACACATTTCGAAGACGCCAGCGGACGACCGGTCAGCATCGTTGGCAGCGGTAAGCCCATCGTGGAACTCCTCTGAGTTCGCCGCAGAGTAAAGGTTCCGGCCGTCTTTACTCCAAAGGCGGATTCATCAACAGGACCGATGGGGCACCGCCCACATTTGACATCCCTTATCGCCGGGCTTCACCCAGCGTGACGTCGACATCCAGTACTTCTGTTCCTCGCTTGACCTTCAGCTTCAGCACATCGCCCGCTTTTGAATCGGTCAGTTTCTCCACGAGCGTCTGATAACCCTTGACGTCTTCGTCATTGATCGTGGTCACCACATCGCCTGTTTGCAGTCCCGCCATGGAAGCCGGTGAATCCGGACGAACTCCGCGAATTACGATCCCGTCGTCTCCGCTGGCGGTAATATTCGGCTGGATGCCAAGAAACGGAGTTCTAGCCACCGCTGGTCGTCGATTACTTCGCCCGCCTTCTGCAAACACCGGGCGAGTCTCCAGAGCATCGATCCCCCGCAGCAGTTGCTCGGAGTAATCAATCACCGTCACGGCGCCTTCTATATTCAAAGTGCTGGAATCATCATCCGGCGTGTGATAGATGTCAGTCATTCCGGTGAAGCAAAACATGACAGGAATATTCTTCTGATAAAACGGCAGGTGATCGCTTCCTGCAAAGGCTCCTGGGATAATTGTGATATCAACCGGAGTTACCTCATCGGCCTTGCGGACGATCGCATCAAACTCTGCGGCTGTCCCAACACCATTCACTTCGACGCGGTTGTTTCGCAGATTGCCGATCATGTCGAAGTTCAACATCGCTACTGTATTCTCGATCGGAAAGGCAGGATGCTTTACGTAGTAATTGCTTCCGATCAGTCCTCGCTCTTCCCCTGAAAAGCAGATAAAGACCATCCGACGTTTGGGTTTTGGTCCTGACGCGATTCGACGAGCCAGCTCAACGACAGCGGCCGTTCCGGATGCGTTGTCGTCTGCTCCGTTATGAACTTCACCAGTGCGATTCTGAGTTCTTGAACCGTAACCACCAAAGCCGAGATGATCATAGTGGCCGCCAATGACAATCGTCTCCTCGGCCAGCGGTCCTTCTCCTTCGACAACTCCGATCAAATTGTCGGTTGAAATCGTATTGGCCTGAAACACAGTCGACACCGTGACATTCCAGCCGGGAAGTTCCTGAGAGACAGGCTTGAGATTCAGATCGATGTACTCCGAAACCGCCGCAAGGCTTCCCAGCAACTCGTCGCCGACTTTCAAGGGAGTTGCTTTCAAAATGCTGTCAATAACGGAACGTTTCACATGGACAAAGGGAACAGCTTCGCCTTCGTTCCCAAAGCTGGAAGGATCGGCCAAATCGTCAGCACCGGGATCTGCCGCGCTTTCCAGATTGTTAACAAACAGAACGGCAGCGGCCTTCGACTTACGAATCAAATCCAGTTTCCGGTCGATGTAAGCGTTCGGGCTCGTCGCTTTGCCACCAAAGGCTCCGCCATCTCGGCTCTGCGGTTCGCGACGAATCATAATGACGACCTTCCCTGTCACATCGATCCCGGCATAGTCATCATAGTTTTCTTCTTCGGAGGAGATGCCGTAGCCGACGAACGCTAAACCACCGGTCGCCTCCCCGTTTGCTCCACGACGAATTGGCTGGTATTGCTCCGCAAGTTTCAGAGCAAGCTTCGTTCCGTCGGGCTGGGTCAACTCAACCTTCGTCGCATCCGCAACGGCGACATCACCAATCGTTACGGGGAATGGTTGACGGTATTTTCCTTCGGGCATGCCTGGCTTTAAGCCGAACTTTTCATACTCCGCCAGAATTCGCTCCGCCGCCAGTTCGATCCCTTTAGTTTCGATTCCGCGACCTTCCAGAGCATCCGACGCGAAGTATTCGATATCTGCACGCACGCGCGACACGATCTCTTCTCGTTCGGGCTTTCCTTCTCCCGCCGTTAGCTCCTGTCCAACTCCCGCAAGGACCAGCGATAACACGCTGCGGACGAGAGTAGAGGAACTGCAAATATGATTCAGGAGCATTCCAGCGATCCTTGATGTGTGGCGTGTCTGTTTCGATGAATTCTTGTCGATGTTCGGGCTATGCATCTGAGCCGATCTTGACGGCCAAATGATCTCACGTCAGAACGAGTTGATGAAGCGTTCCTGACAAGTATAGTCGCACGACGTTGGTTTGCTAATTGCGAGGTCAATGTGGTACGAAAAACCAACGACAACGTTGAATATTCTCCAGTCGACACGAGAACCGATCAGTGTATGAGTGACCAGTCCAGCCGCTCAGTCTTTGAATATTCAGGCAGCGGGATAACCATTGAGTCTTTCAAACTCTGCCACGAATGCGCGATGAGTGACAAGCTTAAGAGCATTGTCTTCGATTGATGCCGCAACTTGTTCGATCGGCTTTGAGCTGCAAAGTCCACACTGGGGGACCCGGACGACAACAGTCTCAAAACGTCGACCGTTGCCATTCGCGCCTTTATCGCGAATCACAAGGTACCAGATCCAGCCGAACAAGAATCCAATCACCATCGCGAGCAGGTTTCTGGACCTTGGAACATCGTCAGTTGATTCCCACGCCTGGGTATGCTTGATCGAAGTCATTCGATCACAGCTTGCTCCACACTGATGACATAGCGGAGGAACGTTATCATTGGCCCTGATCCACAATGACTTACGGTCAGGGACTATGGTAGACCGGTCACGAGCATCTCGCTGACAACGAGGACAAATGCCATTTGAAACGATCAACACTCTGGCCAGGCAATGCGGGCACTCCTGCACTCCCGGCTGAAATAGCTCCGTCATACGCAACAGCCTCGTCTGCTAACGCTCGTTGTAGGATCTGGAGTTTCTCACACAAGAATTGTTCTTCGATCGTTACGAACCGGCGGGAATGATCGTCGAAGCAGAGGACCGACTCCAATATAGATGTACTCTGGCCCCAAACTCATTCCGAAAAGAGACTTGATAAATCTTGTTGGTCACTTTGCTTCAACAGCCTGTTTGAGTCGATCGACCTGTTCGACAATCACCTGATTTACAGGTGCTGACCACGACTTTAATCCTTCGGAGACATACCCGGAGACGTTGTACGTGACTTCCACAACCGTCGCGTCTTTCTTTCTCGGTCGTCAGCGTAAAAGTCATGGCACCGTGGCAAGCCGTTTGTTGCAGCGGGCCGAGGGCTCCATGCAGTCGCAGCAACTTCCCGGGGTCAGCGTAGACGACTTCCATATGCCGTACAAATCCACCGCTCGGCAACTTCTCCACAAACAGACCACCCGGAGTCGTTTCGATCGAAAGATTCTCGCTCTTGCCGGACCATGTGTGGGACGGATTCCACCACAGTGAGGGCTTGGTAATCGTCTCATAGACTTTCTCCGGCGTGGCCTTGATCGTGACTTTGTGTTTCAGAGAGAATCCGTTGTCTGCAGAGTCAATGACTTCCCCATAAGCAGTGCTGCAGTGACTCGCAAGAAGCAAAGACAACGTCAGCAGAGAAATACGCATCGAGTTGACCCTTCAGGCAATGAGAAACAGGTGCAATCGTCGCTGCTGGCATTCCTCCAGCATTGGAGGATGACGGCGAATACAGACAGCTTGATCCCTCTCCGTCGTTTAGGCAAACGAGTCGCCCTGTATGATCATGGAATATCTCCGCCTGCACGCTGAAGCCCGTGATTCCACAATTGCCAATCCACTGCGATGCCGCGTGCTCGGCTCAAGCGATTGAAACCGAGCCTCGAACGAACGACCCGCAGACTCATCGTGTCCGGACCTGCTTGCCGTCAGGTTCCACGCGCCGACGCTGGCTTCTGATGACTCCTTCTGGTGGCTCCTGTTGATTAATGATGTTGGTTGACGCTGCTCATCGCGCGAGGTTATACCTTGACGCCAGAACGCTGGCACAAAAACCTACCTTCCACTCTCTTTCCCTGCTCACACGGAGCCCCTCCTCATGAATTCTCCGCGACAGACCAGTCGACGATCCTTTCTGAAAAACACATCTGCCATCGCCGCGGGGCTCTACGTCGGCACCGCGAATGCTCGCCCGACTTCGCGATTCGACAAGCTGCGAATTGCTGTGATCGGATGTGGCGGTCGAGGCGGCGGGAATCTGCAATCGGTCTCCTCTGAACACATCGCCGCCCTGTGCGACGTAAATGCCAACAATCTCAATCGGGCGGCCGACACGCACACCGCCGCTCGCAAAAACACAGACTTCCGTAAGATCTTTGACCACGCCAATGAGTTCGACGCAGTGGTCGTCAGCACCTGCGAACACACTCATGCCTTCGCCACGCTGCCCGCGCTGCAGCTGGGTAAGCATGTGTATTGTGAGAAGCCGTTGACTCACAACATTTATGAAGCTCGACTCATTCGCGAGGCTGCAGCAACCGCCGGCGTGGCGACTCAGATGGGAACTCAGATCCACGCAGAGAATAATTATCGACGCGTTGTGGAGTTAATTCAGACCGGGGCGATCGGCAAAGTTTCTGAATGCCACGTCTGGGTCAGTCGAGCCTGGGGCCTGCAGTCTGAAGAAGAAGCAAAGAAGCACGGCGATATTGTTTTCGTGCAGGATCGACCTGCCACAGCGGATCCAATTCCGGCAGAACTTGATTGGGATCTGTGGCTCGGTCCTGCTCTGGAGCGCCCGTACAACAATGTCTACTTCCCGGGACCAAAGTGGTACCGCTGGTGGGATTTCGGTAACGGGACCATGTCAGACCTCGGCAGCCATTGGGTAGATCTTCCATTCTGGGCTCTGAAGCTGAAGTATCCGAAAACGATCGAACCCTTCGGTGGTCCAGCCCATAAGGAACTGGCTCCGGCGTCAATGCATGTCCGCTATGAGTATGCTGCGATGGGCGATCAGCCGGAGCTTGCTCTGACGTGGTACCAGGGAACTCACAAGCCCGAGATTCTTTCTCGCGGCGACGTTCCTGCCTGGGACAGTGGAGTTCTGTTCGTCGGTGACAAAGGCATGCTGCTGTCAGACTACGGCAAGCATCTGTTGTTGCCGGAGGATAAGTTCAAAGACTTCAAACGTCCTGAGCCATTCATTCCGCAATCGATCGGGCATCATCAGGAATGGATTAACGCCTGCAAGACCGGGGATCCAACGACATGCAACTTTGAGTACGCAGGTTGGCTGACCGAGGCGAATCATCTGGGCAACGTGGCTTACCGCGTCGGCAAGAAGCTGGAATGGGATGCCGAGAACATGAAGGCGACGAATGCTCCGGAAGCCGATCAGTTCATTAAGCGACAGTATCGCAAGGGCTGGGAGCTGAAATGAGCTGCCGTCCGCTGAGGTCGATCGTCTGCTTTGCTTTGACGGGAATCGCCACCGTGTTTAACGCCGGTGGCATGTCCGTCAATGCGGATGAATTGAACTCAACGGACCAACCGAACTCGACGACAATCAAGAATGCTGACGAACGGTCCGCTTCGTTTTCGAAGCAGGTTCTTCCGCTGCTGAAGACTCGCTGCATTACCTGCCACGGACCGGAGAAACAAGAAGGCGGGCTCCGCCTGGATTCACTGGAAGCGGCAATCCAGGGAGGAGACCAGGGGGCAGCGATCGTTCCGGGGGATGCTGAAAGCGGCTTGTTCGTGAAGGCCATTTCGTTCGCAGATCCCGATCTGCAAATGCCGCCGAAGCAAAAACTCTCTGATGCCGAGATTGCTGTTCTTAGACACTGGGTCCAGAACGGAGCGATCTGGCCTGTCGATGAATCTGAGGCCAACTCCACTAGAGAAATGGGAGATGCTTTTCACGATGAGAAGAACCCAGTGCGGCAACTCTTCGGAGAAGAGCGGCTGACCCTGTGGTCGCTCAAGAGACCATTCGTCACATTGCCGGACAGACTCAGCAAAACCGAAGAGACGCAAGAGTCGGAGATCATCGACGCGTTTCTCAATCAGAAGCTGCAGGCCTCCCGGCTGCATATGTCAGCACCGGCGGATCGTCGAACATTGATTCGTCGTGTCACGTTTGATCTGACAGGCTTGCCGCCGACTCCAGAAGAAGTAGCGGCCGTTGAGGCCGATCAGTCAGCCACGGCCTTCGAATCCGTCGTTGATCGCCTGTTGAACTCGCCTCAATACGGCGAACGGCAGGCTCGCCTGTGGCTGGATGTTGTTCGCTACGCCGACACCAACGGCTATGAACGCGATGAGTTTCGACCACTGGCGTGGAAGTACCGCGACTATGTGGTTCGCGCATTTAATAACGACAAGCCATTTGATCAATTTGTCCGTGAGCAGTTAGCAGGCGACGAACTGGTTCCCGGTCCGCCGCAGAATGCCGAGGAAGTGGATGCTCTGATTGCGACGGGTTATCTTCGTCTGGGTCAATGGGACAGTACGGCCGCCATCTTTCAGGAAGAGGATCGTCACCGCGCGGAACAGATGGCCGATCTGACCAACACGACGGCCTCGGCGTTTCTGGGGCTGACGATGTCCTGCTGTCAGTGTCATGATCACAAATATGATCCCCTGACTCAGGCTGACCATTTTCGGCTGCGAGCCTTCTTTGCCGGAGTGACCCCGAAGGATGATCTGAGCATCTCCTTGCCGCAGGATCAGGCCGCGATCGATAGTCACAACTCGCTGATCGACCAGAAAATCGCCGATTACAGAAAGCAACTGGAATCGTTAACGGACGAATCGGAAGCGACGAAGACTCAGCGAGAGACTCTTGAAAAGCAGATTGCAGAACTGGAATCGTCCCGTAAAAGCCCGGATGTCACCATGGCCGCGGTGGATTCAGGCGGCGACGCCCCGGTAACGCATGTGCTCTATCAGGGCGATTTCGCTTCGCCGCGTGAAGAAGTTTCCCCGGGATATGTGACGGTTCTTTATCCGGGCCCAGCTCACATCGAAAAGCCGCGTGAGAATTCCACCGGCCGCAGACTGGCTCTTGCGAACTGGATTGTCTCCGAGTCGAATCCATGGACCGCACGAGTCATCGTGAATCGAATCTGGCAGCAACACTTCGGGACCGGAATCGTCGCCACTCCCAATGACTTTGGTTTTAGCGGTGCCCGTCCGACTCATCCGGAGTTACTGGATTGGCTGGCGACGCAGTTTATGCAGCAGGGCTGGTCGATCAAACAACTGCATCGATGGATCGTCTTGTCGGAAGCTTATCAACAGAGCTCTCTGGCAGAATCGATTCCCGAGGTTGATCCGGGCAATACTTTGCTATGGCGTCAGAACATGCAACGTCTGGATGCCGAAACACTGCGAGATTCGCTCTTGATGGTTTCCGGGCTTCTGTTGCCGACACAGGGTGGGCGTCCGCTGTGGCCGGAGGTTCCTGAAGAACTGACTCATGCACAACCCGCCATTCTGGAAGCGATCAAAGACGGCGACGGCGGTCGCATGCAGGGCTGGTATACGGATCCGCCTGAGCAAACGCAGGTACGCAGTCTGTACCTCGTTCGCAAACGTTGCCTGCCGATCCCGTTTTTGCAATCCTTTGATCTGCCAGATTCCACCGTTTCGTGTGCGCGGCGAGATACGACCGTGGTGGCGCCTCAGGCGTTGATGCTGCTCAATAGTCCTGAAGGAATTCGTTACGCCGAAGCGATTGCGGATCGAGCGTTTCTTGACACAAGTCTCGATGTCAGCAAGAACGACGGTCGGGAGCAAGCGCTGATAGTTCGACTGTTTCAGCTGACGCTGAATCGCCATCCGACGGACGATGAAGAAAATCTCGCGATCGAACATCTGCATAATGAGGTTATGAAGTTGTCTGAGGATAATGCGGAAGCTCAGCTGCGGTCGGCATTCGTCAGTCTGTGTCGAGCGATGTTGAACCTGAATGAGTTTGTGTACGTTGATTAGCTCATTAAGCCTTGTCGCAATACTGGCAAAAGCAGGAATGGCGTGGACCTAAGGATTCTTCTGTGAGCGGTACGGCGCTAGCCGCCGGTATTTTCCTGTCATTGTGAAGACAATCACCAGTGGCTAGCGCCATTCTGCTCACTAAGTCCATGACATTGGGCAAAAGGAGAGAAGCGGCGGAGATTTGCCAGACCGTTGGCAACCGATTAAGCTCGCTCAATGCTTTCCGCGATAACTTGCGGACTGAAAAGGTCATATTGCCCCAAGTAGGAGTGCTTTGACGTGCCTGGAATCTACTACCGAAGACTTGCGATTGTTCTGCCGACGCTGCTGTTGTTCATGTCTCATGTCGGAAGCGTCGTAGCGCAGCAGGTCGAGAAAGCCGCCACGTCAGTCGCAGAAGTGCCACGTGTCAAGTTTGATCTCAATGCGCTAAGTAAGGTTCCGGAGGTCTACCCGACGGAAACTGCAGCAGCGGAGGGAGTGCAAACTTTCTTCTATGAAGGGCTCCCGTATCACGGAAAGACGACGCGAGTTTTTGCTTATTACGGTGTTCCGGAGAACTCACCTGGCGCAGAGCCGACGAAGGAGAAATTTCCGGCGATGGTTCTGATCCATGGAGGTGGTGGAACCGCCTTTGATCGATGGGTTAAGTTATGGAACTCACGTGGTTATGCTGCCATCGCGATGGACTTGTGTGGCTGTGTTCCTGTGGGAACGTATGGCAATTGGCAGAGACACGATCAGGGCGGACCTGCCGGCTGGGATGCCAGTTTCAATCAACTTGGTGAGGCCGTTGAGGATCAATGGACCTATCAGGCCGTCGGCGCTGTCGCTTTGGCGCACAGTCTCATTCGTTCGTACCCGGAGGTTGATGCCGATCGTATTGGCGTCACGGGCATCTCCTGGGGCGGGTATATGACCAGCATCGTGGCCGGCGTTGATAATCGATTTAAGTTCGCCGCGCCAGTTTACGGTTGCGGTTATCTCGGCGAGAACTCAGCGTGGTTGCCTGCTTTCGAGAATCTGGGGGTGGAGAAAGCGAATGTCTGGCTAAAGCAATGGGATCCTTCGGAGTACCTGGCCGACGCGAAAATGCCGATGCTTTGGGTGAATGGAACGAACGACTTTGCTTATCCGATGGACTCATGGAAGAAGTCGTACCTGCTTCCGAAGTCCGATCGCACGCTGTGTCTGCGAATCCGAATGCCTCACGGTCACGGTGCTGCCGGAGAGAACCCGGAAGAAATCCACGTGTTTGCGAACTCGATCCTTCAAAGCGGCAAGCCACTGCCAGTCATTTTGGAGCAGGGGAGTGACGGAGACAAAGCGTGGGCGGTGTTCGATTCCACGGTTGCAATAACGAAAGCAGAGTTATGCTTCACTCGCAAAACAGGCCGCTGGCAGGATCGAGAATGGGAGTCGTCGCCAGCGGAAATCGACGCCGTGAATTCTCGTATTTCCGCGGTCGTGCCTGCCGATGCCACAGTATTCTATCTGAATCTCTTCGACGAACGTGACTGCGTCGTCAGCTCGGAGCATATCGAACGCTGATTCCAAACGACGTTGGCCTCAGCAAGTCCTCGTCAACGGTGCAGACACTGAACACTTTTTACTGAACGCCCGAAACAATTCATGAACTGGCGGCTGATCTTTTCTGGTGCGAAGTCGCCGATCTGGGTACTGAGTGTAGTGCTCAGCGTCGCGGCGGTGCTGCTCCTGAGCATCTGGCTAATGCGGCTGGAACGTCGCGTGGTAGCACGATCGGTCGGCTGGGTACTGCTGAGCCTGCGGTTTATGGTGCTTGGCGTGATACTGACACTGCTGCTTCAACCGGTGTTGACAACGCAGCTGGATGTGACGAAGCGTGGTCGAGTGATCGTGGCGGTTGATGCTTCGGAAAGCATGGAGATTCACGACACCAATGCACCGCTCGCCGAAAAACTCCGGTGGGCTCAGGCATTGGGCATGCTGGGGAATCAGGAAACGGACACCCTGATCCAGCAATGGGTCATGGCAGCCGAAGCCGGTGAGGAACCCAACTGGCTGGGAAACGCACTGCCTCCGCAAACGCCGGCCGAACATTCCGCCGCTGAAGCTCGCAAGCGACAGGTTGACTCTTCGCTGTCCGAGTTGGCTGAGATGCCTCGCACCGAGTTTGTTCGTCGGCTATTGCAGTCACAACCGCGTGTGTTGCTGGAGAAAATGCAGGGGCTCATTGGGGTTGATGTAAGGTTGTTTGCAACCAAACAGACCACCGCGAATTCGGAGGAATTGGCCGAACTGCTGCAGTCAGAACGGCTCGAGATTCTGCCGGGGAATACCGATGTCCTGAATGTCCTGCAGTCGGTCACTGCAGAAGACGGGGCTAGCCAGGTACGTGGGATCGTTTTGCTGACGGATGGTCGTCAATCAATCCCCGGAGATCTCAGTGACACCACGCAGCTTCTGACCAGCCTGAGTGTTCCGGTCTACACGATCCCGATAGGATCGAGAGTTCCTCCACGTGATCTGTCTGTGGCAACCGTGGATGCTCCCGAAGCCATCTTTCTGAATGACAAAGCTCAGATTCAGGCGACACTGGCGACATTCGGATTTGAAGGACGCGAAGTTACCGTGCGGCTGGAGCAAAACGGGAAAACTCTGGAAGAAAAGAAACTGACTCCCTCGGCCGACTCGGCCCTCGCGACGTTTACCGTGCCCTCAACAGAAATCGGTCGATTCGATTATCGCATCGTCGCGGATGCGCAGACCGACGAACTGCGGGACGACAATAACACCCGAGATCTCACGCTGCATGTCGTCGATAACAGAGCTCGGGTCATGTTGCTGGATGGCGATCCGCGATGGGAGTTTCGCTACCTGAAGAACGTTTTGGAGCGAGATAAACAGGTCGAGTCAAGTATCGTACTTTTCCGACAGCCGTTTCTGAATCTGCTGGAGGATTCTTACATCGCCAGCAAACTTCAGCCGGCCGAAGCCTTTGCACAGGAACTTGCAAAAACAGACTTGCTGATCATCGGCGATGTGTTGGCAAAAGATGTGGAACCTGGCGTTTGGGACCTGATCGAGAAGGCAGTTTCACGCGACGGTTTGTCTGTTGTCATCATTCCCGGGCGTCAGTCCATGCCACATGAATTTCAGTCAGAGGTTCTTTCCAGCTTGCTGCCTGTGAGAGAGTTTACACCGCGAGTTGCCGAGCAGTTTCTGAAGTCGGAATTGGACTCTCCCGCGACGGCTTACCAACTCAAGCTGACTTCAGATGCGTTTCCTCTGCCAATGTTTCAGTTGTCCGACAGCATGACGCTGAGAGATCCGACTCTGCGCGACTTACCAGGTCATCAGTGGATCTACGGAGGAGTTCCCAAGGCCGGAGCAACGCTCTGGGCCCGTTCGCAGATTGAAGGAGATTCCGGCGCCGCGGTTCCTACGATCGTGCATCATGACTATGGATTTGGACAGGTTGTCTGGATGGGAATCGACAGCACCTGGCGATGGCGAATGCGATCCGGGGATACTCGCCACTATCGTTTCTGGGGACAGTTGATTCGCTGGGCCGCCCGAAACAAATCGGCCGCCGGAAACGATGATGTTCGGTTGACGTTATCAGATTCAGTCATTGATGAGTGGGAAGAGATCGATGCGTTAGTCCGCTGGAACCCCGAACGCCTGAAGGAATTGCAGGGGGCGATTGTCAGAATCAACGCCACACCGATGAATGCCGGGACGAACTCAGGCGACAATTCCACGGCCAACAAGAATTCGTCGCCAGTAACGCAGATTGCGGCGACTCTGGAGGCGTCAGTGGATGCTCCAGAAAGGTTTCGCGGCCGAGTCCCCACGCTGACTCCGGGGCTCTGGCAAATCGAACTGCAGGTGACTGGAGGAGCTCTGAATCTGGAACAGACGATTCGCACCGAGCTGCTCGTTCGCAAAAAAGAATCCACAGAACTGGCCAACGTCAGCTGCAATCGTGCGCTTCTGCGGCAACTGGCGGCAATGACCGGTGGCGAAATGATCGAACCCTGGAACACGGCTCGGTTGTTGACTCTGCTTCAGCCTGACGATCAGTCTTCTGAAGAAGTTCAGGAACGCACTCTCTGGGATCATTGGTGGGTGTTGATCGTTTTATTCTCGCTGATGATGACAGAATGGGTGATCCGAAAGCTGAACGGTTTGCCGTGAATTCTTCCGGCTCTTTCATCGTTCACAAATATCTGACAAACTTGTGACAGGCCCCTCACCACTGTTTTCCGCGAATCGCGTCCAATACGTCGAGGTCGCTTGCGACCATGTTTGCTGTATTCAGGACCTTCAGGGAGAGTCAGTATGATCAAGTTTATGTCATGGAGCACAGTCTCGCGTTTGATTCTGGCGACGCTCTGTCTATTGCCGAACGTTCAAGTGACCAACGCGGCTGATAAAATCGCGTCGAACGACGATGGCTTAAAGCTCACGCTCAATGCTCGACCCGCGTACTCCGTCTTGAAGGCTGGCGAGAAGCAGACGGCGTGGATGCGAGTTGGCCTGACGGGATTTCATCTGAAGCCGGAGGGCGAACGTGCTCCGATCAATGTGGCAATCGTGCTGGACCGATCAGGTTCTATGCAGGGTGAGAAGATCGAGAAGGCTCGCGAAGCCGCCATCAATGCTCTTGATCTCTTGAAGCCTACGGACATTGTCTCGATTATCGCTTATGACACCGACGTCAGTGTGCTCGTGCCGGCGACGAAGCTAACTGACAAAGAACAGGTCATCGGTGTCATCCGTGGTATTCAGGCTAGCGGCAATACAGCCCTCTTTGGTGGCGTCAGCAAGGGAGCGGCCGAAGTTCGCAAGTTTCTGGATGACAAGCACGTCAATCGCATCATTCTGCTGTCCGATGGCCTGGCCAACGTTGGTCCGTCTTCGCCCGGAGAACTTGGCGAGCTGGGGACATCACTGAAGAAAGAAAACATCAGCGTCTCAACACTGGGGCTTGGATCCGGCTACAACGAAGATCTGATGGTGAATCTCGCCGGCAAGAGCGGCGGCAATCATCAGTTCATCGAGAACGCTTCGGAACTTGCCAGCATCTTTCGTCGAGAATTTGACGAGGCCCTGTCGGTGGTTGCTCAGGAGATTGATCTGAAGATCGAGATCCCCGAGGGCATTCGACCAGTGCGAGTCCTGGGCAACGCGGCCGATATCAATGGCCAGAGTGTGGTCACTCGACTGGCTCAGGTTTACAGCGATCAGCAGAAGCATGTGGTCATCGAAGTCGAGATCCCCGCCTCGATCGCTCTTGAAGGCAACGACGGCAATGATATCGCAAAGTCAGTTTCGCTGGCGAAGGTTGCTGTGACTTATGCCAACATGTGCAATCACCAATCCGAAACACTGGAAGGCAGTGTGGCGGTCACTTTCAGTGCTGATGAAGAGAAAGTGAAAGCCAGCCGAGACAACTCGGTGATGGCCGACGTGGTCGCGCTGCTGGCCAATGAACGCAACAAGCTGGCGACTCAGTTTCTGGATCAGGGCGACATTGAAGCCTGCCGCAAAACGCTTCAGGACAATGCATTCTATCTGAGCGAGAATGGAGTCGCGTTGAAGTGTGATGCCCTGGAGATCTTCGCCGAAGGCAACCGCGCACAACTGAAGCGTCTTGAAGGCATCACATCAAATGCTGCTCCAGCCGCAGTGTTATCGCGAAAGGTTCAGCGAGACAGCCAGTTGAAGGTTGAACAACAGGCCCCGTCAGCTGTGAAGCCGTAATCGATCATAATGAACGTACCCTCCGCCACCGGGTTTACCCCGGTGGTTTAACGGCCTTTGCACCACTTGCATTCTCGTCACTGCAGCGGCCATTGGCTTCCAACGATCCAGAGCAGCAGTGGTGCTAAATGCTGCCGCAGCTACGCTGCGAAAACACAGCCGGAAACAGTGGACCAAAACTTGCGCAATGCCAAAGCGATGTCAACCTTGAGTGTTTTCCCCCAAGCTTGTCCTCGTGGACCAATGATCTCAACCACAGACGACGATTTCTCCGTGATGTCACGTCCCTACGGAACGTGCCTCCGCAGGGCGATGATCGACACTGAATTCCTAAGAGTCCACGCCACCAGGGTAAACCCAGGTGGCGGATGGGCCGGAAACCATGTGCGGCTGATTCTTCGCTATTGGGTGAGCAGCGCCGCTTGTTTTCGAATCTCAGCGTTGGCATGCTCTTTAAGCTTCAGTACCTTCTCATTCTTCTTCAGTTCAGCAGGCAATTGGGATTTCTCAATTGCCTGCAACGTGAGCAGAATCTTCGCGTCTTCCCGCAGCATGCCTTCCAGGGCCAGTTTGCGATTGTGAGCAGACAAGTATTCATAGGCACCGATGAGCATTTCTGCGGCTTGGGGATCACGAACATCGGCGAGTCCGCTGACAGCTCCCATCTGCAGTTCGTCGTGAACACCTTTCTGAAGGTATTTCTCCAGCTGAGGTTTCGCAACAGACCAGTCCTGCAAAGCAACGACCCGCAAGGCATCGTAGCGAGTTCCTGTCGGGACTGATTCGTCATCGGCCATGGCTGATGAGGCCCGCAGCGTGTGACTCCATGCTGTGTCCAGAGAATTGTCGCCGCCGAGAATTGCCGCGAGAATCTCATCCGGCCATTGTCCTGCCAGCGTGAGCCCATTGATCAGTCCTCCACCGATCACAACGGACTGCCAATGTTCCAGTGGCTTTTCATCGGCGGGCAAGCTGGCTTGCAGAACGGCCTTGATGTTCTCAACGTCGCCCGATTTTCCTACCGCGATCGCCACGCGCCAGATCCACGGGATTCGTCGATATTCTTCTTTGCTGCCGTACTCTTCTGGAAGTCCCGCAGCCATCAAAGGAATAATCTCGGCGGCTTTCTTCAGGCTTGCTGCGATGAGTTTCTCTCGATCAGCGGCCGAAACGTTATCGTCAATCAGTCGCACTGCAATTTCTGTCGCGGTAGCTGGCGGCTTCGACGTCTTTTCGTCCTTCGCCACCATGCCCGTCGCAAGAGGAACTCCGCCAATCTGCACCAGATGCAATGCACGCAAATCAGCCAATGCAGCACGAAGATTCTCAGCCGGCCGAATCACCAGTTCCGACTCGCCCTCTCGAATCAATGCCTTACCCAAATACACCAGCTGGTAACGACTCCACGCACCAGTGCTGCCGACCTGTCCTTTGAGAGTCGGTTGAACTCCCTCAATCAAAAACTCATTACCCGCCGCGCCGGGATCGCAGGCCCATTCGCCCCAGACAGCCATTTCACGAGCGTTCTCGGCCTGAATTCTCCATCGCACAATGTCATCTTTACCATGCCAATAGCCGATGTTCTGGAATGGCGTTTCGAAGGTAATGTCGCCGCCGTAGATTTCCGCCTGAGCCGCCTGCAGTACCACGTTGCCGGACGACGGAACTGCAACAACACCTGGCTTATTGCCGTCGATGGTTTTCGGTGGCTGACGAATCGTCCTGAGCCAGGCCCAGAGATTATTCACGTCCTCTGGCGATGCATTCTGTTCAAAGCCTTCCGGCATCAGGGACTTGCCCGTGCTGCGAATCTGTTCAATCTCAGAGCGCAGAACGGTCTCGCGTTTTCCTTCGGCGGCCAGCAAAGTCAGATTCGATGCGGCCTCTTCGGCAATCAGGCCCGTCACTGTGCGACCGTCATTGAGCACCGCCACATAGGCTTGATATCGAGGATCGATGGCTTGATTCGGATCAAGCATGGAGATCAACAATGCCTGCACCGGTTTGCCACTGTAAGCGGCGATTTCCGGTCCGACATTATGGCCAGTGTCCTGCACTCGATGACAGTTGGAACAATGTTTCTGGAAAACCTGACGCCCCAGATTGGGGTCGCCTTTGTCGTTAATGGCGGCTGTGTATCGATCGATGGCCGCCTGACGAGTGGCTGACGTTCGCGGCTTAAAGCTCGCACCCGCCGCCATTCGAATATTCTCGTTCTGATGATCAAGCAAAGCCTGCTGCTGCGCCAGATCAAGTTCGGCGGCAGACACGGTGCCCTCCGCAATGGCTGACAACAGCTTCTGAGTCCAGGTGGCTCGGGAAAGCATCATCGCCACGGCCTCTTTGCGAACTCGCGGTTCATGAGTGGCCCAATGCGAAAGCAGGATTTCCGCGATGTTTTCGCTGCCGTCTTTGCTTAATGCAGCAATGACGGCAGACTGCATGGTTGGCCCACTGCGAGGATTCAGAAGCTCAATCAGGATTTCGGTCTTCGGCGTGTTGAACATCCGCCCCTGAGCCAGCAACTTGACGCCAGCGACGCGGACTTTCTCATCCCTTTCCTCATTCTTTGCGACGGACTCCGCCACGGCAATAACCTGTGACCAATCGCCCACGATGACGGGGCTGTTTGGTTTCAGTGTCGATTCCGGTCGACCTCGATACGCATCGACGAAAGCCGATAACCGCCCCAGAGAGACAGCGGCAGACTCTGTGGTTACGTCAGAAACGGCGCCCCGGCACAGGTATGAGAATAAAGAGATCAACGTCTTCTCATCAGCCAGAGTGGCGGCATTCATCAACAAGCGATTCCATTTCTCCGTTCCTGCAGAGGTCATCGACACTTCTCCAAGCACAGCAGACATGTTCGATGACGTGAGTGAACTCTCGATGGCGGAATTCAGATGACTGTCAGCCGCTTCACGAGCCCAAACCGCAGCTAACGTCTTCGCGGCATCTTCGGCATTCATCGATCCGGCCGCGTACGCAACCTGCATCAGCACTTGAACGTCAGCATCCTCTGTCCGGTCCTGAACCGCGGCAACAAGCTCCGGAGACTTGTCGAACATCGACTCACTGACTCGTACCGCGTCACGACGCACATGGGCATCATGATCATGCAGTGCCAACTTCACATTCTCAACGGTCACCGTTTTCAGATTCGCCAAGGTCGCCAGAGCCTGCAGACGCACTGCGGGATGTTTGGATTCGGCACAGAGTTTCTGCAACGCCTGTGTCGCTGCGACATCCTGATTCCACTGAATCAACTGCTGCACGAGATCTCGCTGAGTTCCATTCGGCGAATCCATGGCCGTCGCAAGTTCAGCACCCTTCAACGCACTTAGCGGAACCATCAAACGTGCAGCAACTTGTTCTGGAACAACGCGATAGATTCGGCCCATCGTCGAGCCGGCTCGAGTATCCAGCGTGGCCAGAGTATCGGGCGGAATCCAGATCGGATGTTCAATCACGTAGCGATACATGTCGACGATCCACAACGCGCCGTCGGGACCGGTGCGAGCTTGAACTGGGCGGAACCACGGATCTGTCGACGCCAGGAATTCTCGATCCAGCTCATCATCATCGCGACGAGATCTAAACGTGGCGGCCTGAGGAATCAGCATCTGGCGATGAACCAGATTGTTCACAGGCTCGCAGGTGAACGCATTTTGAGAAACATCGGCCCCTAACAAGTCATCTCGATAAATCCCAAGTCCGCAGGCTGCCGTTGGTCGCCCAGGTGGACCGGACAACATGAACAACACCTGGTTCGAGATCGAAAAGAGCTGCCCCGGATTTTGTTGGGTGTTGATACCAACCACAGCCTGCGGAGCGGTCAACCAGGGATTACGATCCAGGTAATGACTGGCCAGCGGATAATGCAACAGCAGAGCACTGTTGTTGCAGCCGAACCAGTCACCCCAGTCGTTGCGAACTCGCCCCTGTTGAGTCGCCCCGGCGGCCGGTTCAATGACTCCCGTATCAGGGTTGAAGCGAAAATCGCGTTGACCGAGAGCCAGTGTTGTTCCCGTTCTTGTGCTGATAATCTGTCCGCCGAACAGACCACAGGAACCATAAACCCAGCCATCCAGTCCATACTCCAGGCTGTTCACTCTCGCTTGAAAGTTGTGAGTCGCAAAGCCGGTCAGCAGCTTCTCAACCTTGTCGGCCTTGCCATCGCCGTTCGTGTCTTCGGCATACAAGACATCAGGAGCCGCACACACCAGAACCCCATTTCGCCAGACGGTGACGCCGGTTGGAAATGGAATTCCAGTCAGAAAAATCTCAGAGCGATCATACTGCCCGTCGTGATTGTCATCGTACACACATCGAATCTGTCCCCCGCTTTCACCCTCCGCGCGGCCCTGAGGATAGTCGTTCATTTCCGCGACCCACAACCGACCATCGGCTCCAAACGCGATCGCCACAGGGCTCTCGATAAGCGGCTCAGCGGCTGCCAATTCGACTCGATATCCGGCCGTTGTTCTCAGAGACTGCAAAGCCTCTGTTGGTGCGAGGGGACGCACGCCGTTCGTTTTGGCCACATCAACAACGGGAGCGAATTTATCTTTGAGCTGCCCCGTGACTGTATCGACGATGATCTGCTCCAGCCCCGTGGCGTACGGACCGGGAATGTCATAGTAGACCATGGCTCCGCCGCCTTCGTAGCCGCCCTCTCTGAGGATTCTTTCCGACGGAACATAACCCGGACATGCGTTGGCATACGCATTCATCCAGACTCGCGAACCATCGAGTTCCTGTTTGAGCCGCAATGCATAGTCCACAACAACTTCACCCGGCAGGAAAACCCAGGCCAGCTCATCGCCGAAAGCCATCGTCTGGATCGAGTAACTGATCTCGGTCAGGAGTGCTTCGCCGCGATCCAGTCTGGCCAGCTGAGTTCTGGCGTGATGGCCAATGGCGTTCTCAGCCTGAGCTTTTTCCTGCCATTGATCTCGCGAAGGCAGCGGAGCCAGCGGCAAGGTGACTCGCTGAATCGCTGTAACCGGGGCTTTGGAAAGCGGACGCAGCGGCCCGCCGAGCAATCTCTGGACTTCCTCGGCCAGCTCCTGGCCCAGACTGTCCGCCACATCAAACTTCGAACCCAGCACACCGCCGCGCGGGTTGGAGTCGGCTCCACAGCCAATCGAAATCAACGCTGTGCAGCCGGGGTTCCGGCGTTGAATATGTTCCATCGCATAACCGGCCCAGTCACCGCTGATCATGTCGTCACTGAGAGTGACGCAATGGCAGGCGTAATTCGTGAACACAGCTCGCAACGCACCGTCTTCCCCGTGAACTGCAAGCACCGGTACATCATGATCCACCGGACCACCATTGGTTCGCCGATTAAACGCGAATCCGACTTTCCCAACGGCCCACGACAACCTTGACGGCTTACGGTCGGCCAACGCATCGACCGCCGCTTTAACCAGCTTTGCTTCAAGTTCGTCACTGTAGGTCAGAATATGCCGCCAGTGATCTTCAGGGATCGGTTTGCCAAACAGAGTATTCGCGCAGTCGCGAATCATGGGACCGCTGTGAGTATGCGAAGCACAGATGGCAATCCGACTCCGCTCCAGTCCTTGAGCTTTCAACTTTTCGGCAACTCTCTCCGTCAGCTCATCAGGAACTCCGAGCGTATCAACCGTGATGACGACCACGGCATCCGCGTCAGACGTGCTCACGGCCAGAGCTTTCGCCCAAAGCTGTTGCCGAACACCTTCTGATTCTTTCGTGCGCCCGCCAAAGCCATTGAGGCGAATGGGGAACGATGGCGTGACATCAACAGAGGCGATGCCAACCTGATACAGCGTCGGATCTTCTGTGGCATCGCTTCGTGCAGAAAGTAACCCAAGGGTCAAAACGAACAAGAAGAATTTCAACATGGAAGACTCCCGCAAAAAGTCTGCGCAGCGGAGGCAGGGCGAAGGCAGGTGATTGACCAATCGCACTGGAACAGCAGAGTGCCTCAGGGCCTCATTTTGATGTTCTGAAGGCAATGCTCACGCTTTCGCGTGGTATACCTCACGGTCGTCGCCCATGCGACTGTTCGCAGACCCCGAACGGAATTCGGCGTAAATCACGGAACAGGCAAGAATACCCCGGCGACGTGTACTCCGGTTTCCTCGCAAATGAAAGTCGAATTGACACTAATGAGAGATTGGCGTTAAAAAGCAACCATCGCTGGATGGGTTGCCAGGACGTGCATCTCCAGTGTGAACTCTGGTCTGCTCATGCAGTGTTGAGTTTGGGATTTGTGATTTTCGAAGGAGCGAATTATGCGTCGGGCCGCAATATCTTTACTTGCCAGCGTTGCACTTGTCGGTTGCGGCGGTTCCGACACGAAGAATTCTGAGGCAAAGACGGCCGGAATTCCGCTGTCGATTCCCAATCCCACTGCTCCGGCGGCTTCGACTTCTGCCACTCCCACGATTGATCAATACTCCGCGGCAGTGAAGCAGCTCATTCAGAAAGCCAACACCGCCGTCATGTCCGGACGAAACGGCATGGCCATCGAATCTCTCAGTCAGGCCATCGGAATTACTCCTGAAGATGCGACACTATTCCGGATGCGAGCAGATGTTTACTCCCTTCAAGGCGAGAACGCGAATGCTCGAGCAGACTTCAGCACGGCCGTGAGACTCGCTCCGCAGGATCCGGATCTCTACAACTTTCGCGGTTATTTTTTGATGGGGCAAGGCCTGGGCGCAGATGCCCGTGCAGATTTCGACAAAGCGATTTCCATCAAAAAATAACCGCGAAAGTTGTA
>JBILXT010000374.1:0-7219 GCA_044378235.1 Planctomycetaceae bacterium | reverse complement strand
GAGCTTCTCGCACGGGCAATGATTCACCAGCTCGAACATCAGCCGTTGACCCTCGCGTTTCATCCGCGCGAACGGACATTGTGAGCGTTTCGTCCAGCACCTCGGGATGTTGTTCTGCCAATCGAGCCACCAGCCAGGCGGTCATAATCTTCGTGGTGCTGGCGAAATGGCGAGACGTCTCGGTTTCAGCCCCAGCCAACATGCGACCATCAGCCGCGTCAACGATAATCCAGGAATCGCACGATACAAATGGCAAGCCTCCAAGTGTTTCTGCAGGCAGCTTCGGCAACATTTCAGCATTGATCACATCGGGAGTTGCAACGGTGGCCTCTTCTATCACCGGCCCGAGCTTCTTCCAGAGCTCTGCATCAGCGATTCCGGTGACTGCCAACCCATTGGCTTCCTGAAACTTTCGCACGGCCGCTTCCGTCGCCGGTCCGAAGTCGCCATCAACTCCTAAACCCGGCGAAGGTTCTGTTCGAGCATTCAACGTCCGCTGCAAAAACTCCACGCGAGTCCCAAAGGCTCCGACTCGTAATTCTGTGGGTTCATTGGGCAGCTTGCGTTCCCACTCCGGATTGAAGTGGTCAAAGGCAACTCTCGCGATATTGCCAATCAGCACATGCACGGCGTTGTCATCTTTCCAGCTCTTGTCTTTGTTGTTTGTCGTCAGCACGCAAATCGCAAATGGACCTTTGGGACCGTAAACGATCCCGGCATTGCAACGGCTTTCCGACACCGCACCTGACTTGTGAGCGACCTTCGTGCCGTCCGGAAGCTGGCTCACCAACATTGTTTTGTCATCGCAAGCCAGCAGATGATCCAGCATGGCTTTGCACGATTCTGGTGACGCAGCCGTTCCCTTGTGAAGTTGCTCCAGCAGGTTGACCGTTTCATTCGCAGTGGTGCTGCCGAGCCCATACAGCTTGCTGCGATCCGGGGCGATGGACGTTTCGCCGCGATAAACCTTTGAGTTCAATCGGGTCTGCGGAAATCCAAGCGTTTCCATAGTCGCCGCTGTAGTCGGCAGTCCAATCTCGTCTACAACCAGATTCGTGGCGGTATTGTCCGAGTAACGAATCATCAGCCGAATCGCATCTCGCAGAGAAAGCTGCAGGCCGGAGGAAAAATGTGTGGTCAGAATTCCGGAGCCTGGCACCTTGTCAGCTTCCTCCAGAGCAATCATTTTGGCCAGATCCAGCTCTTTGCCGTCGACCATGCGATAAGCAGCCACCATCACGGGCATTTTGATCAGGCTGGCCGTCGGCTGAACTTCATCACCACGCCACACAAACTGTTCGCCCGTGTCCAAATGACGAATGCAAACCGCCACGTCACCCGCGTGAGCTTCGATCAGGGGTTTCAGGGATTCGTTCAGGTCGGCGGCCTGTGTGATCGAGCCGAGACCGGAAGAACGTCCATCACTCAGTAGAATCAGCACGGCCACCGTCGTCAGAACACAGCGATTCATTATTTGTCCTCAGAGTTTATTCCTGACAACGCGGAAGCCCGCAGTCTCGGTTGAATTCGCCTCAATGTCTGGCAAAACTGCCTTAGGAGCAGTGCAAAATTCCGACCACAATGTTTCCATTCCTTGAAATCCCAACCCAACACGTCAATGAGGGATTATCGAGCAACACTCGATCCCTCGCTGACACTTCGACTGTGAAGAAATGTAGGACGCCCTTTTCAGGGCGTCGAAATCTGCCGTATCGACAGCAACGACGGCCTGAAAAGGCCGTCCTACGAATTAATTCACTTACTCTTCGGGTTGGGACGGACGGAGCTTACTTCGGAACTGTTCCTCTATTCTCAACAATTCAGTACAGTCACACAACCATCAGAATGACCATGCAAAAGCCACTTCCGTTCACTGAACAGACGATTCGCCGCATTGCGGAGCAGTATCCAACTCCGTTTTATCTCTATAACGAAGAGGGTATGCGAGAATCATGCCGAAGCCTGAATTCGGCATTCTCCTGGTGCCCAGGGTTTCGAGAATACTTCGCGGTCAAAGCGTTGCCGAACCCATACGTTCTGGAAGTGCTCAAAGCCGAAGGTCTCGGTGCTGACTGTTCCAGTCTGGCCGAATTAGCTCTGTCCGAGAAAGTCGGGCTGACCGGCGAAGACATCATGTTCACCTCGAACAATACTCAGGTGCATGAATATCAGCGAGCGGCCGACCTCGGAGCCATCATCAATCTCGACGACCTGACTCATATCGATTACCTGAAGGACAATGTTGGCCTGCCGGAGCTGCTGTGCTTTCGATACAACCCCGGGTCCGCTCGCGAAGGCAACGTGATCATCGGCAAGCCCGAAGAAGCCAAGTATGGCTTTACGGAAGCTCAGTTGTTCGAAGGCTACAAGATTCTGCGCGACGCTGGTGTAAAGCGATTCGGTCTGCACACAATGGTGGCCTCTAATGAACTGAACGGCGATTTTTTCGTCGAGACGGCTCGCATGGTGTTTGACCTGGCGGTGCGAATCCATCAGCAGCTGGGTATCAAGATGGAGTTCGTGAATCTCGGCGGCGGCATCGGAATTCCTTATCGACCGGGACAGACTCCTGTCGATCTGCAGGCTGTTGGTCAGGGCGTGAAGAAGTTGTATGAACAGATGATTGCTGGAACTCCGCTGGACCCGCTGAAGGTCATGATGGAAAACGGCCGCATGATTACAGGACCTCATGGGTTCCTCGTAACGAAGGCGATCCATCACAAGCATATCTATCGCGATTACGTCGGTGTGGATGCGTGTATGTCAAACCTGATGCGTCCCGGCATGTACGGCGCGTATCATCACATTACCGTGCTGGGCAAAGAGAATGCTCCTCACGATCGCATCGTCGATGTTGTGGGCTCGCTCTGCGAAAACAATGACAAGTTCGCGATCAACCGCGAACTCCCGTCAGTTGAACGAGGCGACCTGTTGGTGATTCACGACGCAGGTGCTCACGGCCATGCGATGGGATTCCAATACAACGGCAAGCTGCGTTGCGCGGAACTGCTCGTGAAGAAAGACGGGTCCGTCAAGATGATTCGTCGTGCAGAGACGATGGATGACTACTTTGCGACTCTGGATTTCAGCGGCCTGCAAAACGCCGCCAGTCGTTGATGGTTAAAGCGTAACGGCGCAAGCCATACGGTGAGTGCCCGGAAACTACGATCATCACAATGAAGTCCTCTCGCTCCGCGAGAGGACTCTTTTCTGCGCTAATTCCAATTCACATTGGCCGCCGTTCTCTCAAAGTCCATTCCGCTCGCGGAGTGAGAGGAGTACATTGCGAACCAGACACACACCGGATGGCTCGCGCCATGCCGCTACATAGGAATCCTCTGACTTTGAAAGGCCCACCATGTCTCGCCTGAATCGACGACTGTTCCTGAGCACTGCAGCGGTTGCCGCGTCCGCGTTCTCGACACGAGTGACTCGCAGCGATGAATCAGCGGGAGTGCAATGGGCCGATGTTCGAGACTGGGGCGTCGAAGGCAAAGGCTTTAACGATACGGAAGCGTACTTCGATCGTTTGCCGGGCCGAGCCAAATCGGTAGTTCGCGAAGCTGTCTGGAGTCTTAGTCGTCACTCCGCCGGGATGATGGTTCGCTTTCGCACGGATGCGACCGAGATTCATGTCGACTACGGAGTGACCTCCAGCAATCTCGCGATGCCTCACATGCCAGCCACGGGCGTCAGCGGTCTGGATCTTTACGCTGCCGATACGGACGGCACCTGGAAATGGGTTGCGGTTGTTGCTCCGGCAACTCAACAGGTGAAGAAGAAAGTCGTCTCGGGACTTGCTGCTGGTGAGCGTGATTATGCGATTTATCTTCCGCTGTATAACGGCACTGAGTTTCTGAAGATCGGTGTCCCCGCCGGTGCAAAATTCCAGCCGATTGCTCCTCGAACCGCGAAGCCCATCGTGTTTTACGGCACGTCGATTACTCACGGTGCCTGTGCGTCTCGCCCCGGCATGCCGCATCCGTCGATTCTGGGACGCAGACTCAACACCCCCACAATCAATCTGGGCTTTTCGGGCAATGGTCGCATGGAAGCTTCGGTCGGCCAGTTCTTGGTCGAACTGGATCCGTCCGTTTACGTGATTGATTGTCTGCCCAACATGGCGGCCGACGAAGTCACCGCGAATACTCAGCCACTGGTGAAGCAACTGCGGGCCGCTCATCCTGACACGCCGATCGTGCTGGTCGAAGATCGCAGCTATTCCGGATCATGGCTGATCACATCTCAGCGCGAACGCAACGAGAGCAGTCGCAAGGCGTTGAAAGCACAGTATCAGATGTTGCTGGACGCCGGCACAGAACGACTGTCGTACATCGATGGCGAATCGTTGCTGGGAGCTGATCGCGATGACACCACCGACGGTTCTCATCCCTCCGATCTGGGTTTCTATCGTCACGCTGACGTGTTCGAACCCGTGCTTCGCGAGGCGATGAAGAGCGTTGCGAAAGCATAATGCGGATTGCAATTTGAACCGCGAATAGACGCGAATGAAGGCGAATAAGTGAACGAAGACAAGTGTGCGGTTCATTGCTTTCTGGCTAGGCGACTCATCAACTGTTTTCCCTGAGCCGTCGTGGAAGTTGTTCTGGTGCTGCTGTCTTATTCGCGTGTATTCGTGTCCATTCGCGGTTCAATTCCATCTTGCCGCACAACGTCTCGCACGTTCCATCAGGGCGTATCGACGACAGACCACAGGTATTCTGCAGACAAATCCTGAACCGCGAATAGACGCGAATGAACGCGAATAAGTGAACGAAGACAAGTGTGCGGTTCATTGCTTTCTGGCTAGGCGACTCATCAACTGTTTCCCCTGAGCTGTCGTGGAAGTTGTTCTGGTGCTGCTGTCTTATTCGCGTGTAGTCGTGTCCATTCGCGGTTCAATAAAAGAACACCCGCAACAATCAAAAAGTGTTCGGCACTCGATCTTCACGCATTCTTCGCCGTCGACCACCCACCGATCGCAAGAAACAACCAGCCGAGAATCATCAAGCTTCCGCCAATGGGCGCGATCGCTCCCCAGGGAACTCCCAGCCATTTCGGTCCCGCGATGACCAGCAGGTAAAGCGATCCGCTGAAGAAGAAGACTCCTCCGAAAAAACAGACCGACGCTGCTGACAGCCAGCGAGATCGCTGTCGCAGCATCAAGGCCCCCGTCAGCCCCAGCGCCAGAGCATGGGCCATGTGGTAGTCCACGCCGGTTTTGAAATCCTGCAGATACTTGTAACTGGCCGGGACACTTTGCCCGGCAATCTTTTTCGGCTCCATGTCCGCGTATTTCTTCTCAAGAAAACCGTCACCGGTATTATTCGTCAAGCCATGAGCACCGAATGCTCCCAAGGTGACAGCCAACATGCCCAGCAAAGCCGACAAGATCAGGCACAGACGAGGACTCATGGGAGAAACCTTTGAAGGTGGATTTGTTGAGGAATGTTTGAACTGAGACCAGCGATCATTGCATTCACTGCCGGGTTTACCGTGAAATCACGGAAAAGTCTTCGTGTGTGGTTCAGAATCATCGCTCCACGGGGACGATCTTGGGTCAAAAAAAATTGGGGGTGAACATCGCTTGGGATAACGCAAGTTTTGGTTCGTTGTTTCGGGTTGTGTTTCGCAGCGAAGCTGCGGCAGCATTTAGCCCCGGGCTTCAGCCTGGGGTGGGAGGCAAATACACGATCCATCAGCCGTGAAACGGCGACAGCGATGGTTTTTTCAACGATACCAACACATTGCTGTCGCCGTTTCACGGCTTAATGTTCATTTTCAAACGTCTTCCCCAGGCTAAAGCCGGCTAAAGCCAGGGGCTACCTGCTGCCGCCTCTACGAGGCGAAATCAGAACGATAGTTGTCCCACTGAATTTCGTCGCAATACTCAATTTTTAGCACCTCGGGACAAGCCCCATTGTGGCAAGTCGAGCTGAAGTCCACGCCATTGGGGATAAACCCGGTGGCGAAACTTAAAACAGGACTCGTGGAGCCATCACGAAACAGGACACGGCAACCGTTCAGCGCGTCGCCCGTGGTCAATCTCACACAATTGCAAATTATGGCAACCATCGACGTTAAGTGCCCTCAATCGTCCCTCCCCGGCAATTGATTTCCAGAATTGACGTTTGTTTCTTAGAACTCACCAAATCCCCTATCATTCGGCTCAACAGCGGCACCATCGTGTGCCTGAATCCGGATCCTCTGAACCTGATTTCGAAGCATCCCATGACAGACATCGAAAAGCTTGGACAGTTTTACCTCGGCAAAACGCACGACCTGAAATCCGGAGTCACCTCGCCCGATCAGGCCGTCATGTATGACGCAAAAGACCTCACGACGCACGCGGTCTGCGTCGGCATGACCGGCAGCGGCAAAACCGGTTTGTGTCTCGCATTGCTGGAAGAAGCCGCGATCGATGGCACTCCTGCGATCTGCATCGACCCCAAAGGCGACCTCGGAAATCTGATGCTCGCATTTCCCGATTTGTTGCCACAGGACTTTCAGCCCTGGGTTGATCCTCAGGAAGCCAGTCGCAACGGAATGACGGTTCCGGAGTTCGCTAAAAAGACGGCTGATGTCTGGCGAAATGGACTGGCCGAATGGGGGCAGTCCGGAGAACGCATTCGCAAGTTCAAAGCCGCTGCTGATGTGGAGATCTATACTCCCGCGAGCAATGCCGGTCGGCCGATCACCGTTCTGAAATCATTCGACGCACCCAATGATTCAGTCCGCTCTGATTCGGACGCATTGCGAGGTCGCATCATGTCGGCCGTGTCGGGGCTCCTGGCTCTGTTGCAAATTGATGCGGATCCCATCAGCAGTCGTGAACACATTCTGCTGTCCAATATTCTCGACTACTACTGGCGCAGTGGTCAGAACGTTGATATGGGTGCATTGATTCGCAGCATTCAGGCACCACCGTTTAATAAGGTCGGCTTTCTGGATCTGGAATCGTTCTATCCGCAGGGCGATCGTTTCAAGCTGGCGATGACGCTGAATAATCTGCTCGCGTCGCCCAGCTTTGCGGCGTGGCTCGAAGGCGAACCGCTGGATATTCAGAACCTTTTGTGGACGCCCGCCGGGAAGCCTCGGCTGGCGATTATTTCCATTGCACACCTTTCCGATCAGGAGCGAATGTTCTTTGTCACGATCCTGCTGAACGAAGTGCTGAGTTGGATGCGAAGTCAGACAGGGACATCAAGCCTGCGTGCAA
>JBILXT010000373.1:0-7289 GCA_044378235.1 Planctomycetaceae bacterium | reverse complement strand
AGTATTCGAAAACAGATACGGACGAGATCGCTGGCGCAGCAGATCGATGAGCGGTTTGCGGCCACTGGTATATCCACCGCTCGCTCCGCCCAACGCTTTCCCTAAAGTCCCGGTGAGAATATCGATGCGATCGGCGACACCAAAATGTTCTGGCGTTCCTCGTCCTGTTGGTCCCATAAAACCGACTGCGTGAGAATCATCGACCATCACAATCGCTTTGTGCTTGTCGGCCAGAGCACAGATCTCCGGAAGGTTGGCGAGATAGCCGTCCATGGAGAAAACACCATCCGTCGCAATCATGCGGAAGCGACAGGACGCAGCCGCCTGCAGCTGTTCCTCCAGATGAGCCATATCGTTATTGCGATATCGAAATCGTTGCGCTTTGCAGAGTCTGACGCCGTCGATGATGCTCGCATGATTCAGTGAGTCGGAAATGATCGCATCCTGATCGCTGAGCAACGTCTCGAAGAGGCCACCGTTCGCGTCGAAGCAGGACCCGTAGAGAATCGTTTCTTCGGTCCCCAGGAATTCGCTGAGTTTTGTCTCAAGTGTTCGATGGATTGTCTGAGTACCGCAGATAAAACGAACCGAAGCCATGCCGTAGCCCCAGCGATCGAGGCCTTCGTGGGCGGCGCGGACGATCTCCGGATGATCGGCCAGCCCCAGATAATTGTTCGCACACAGATTCAGCATCGGACGCTGATCGAGCAGACGAATGTCGGCCTGCTGCGGCGAATCGATCGTTCGCTCCGACTTAAACAGTCCCTGACTGCGAATAGATTCCAGTTCTGCGGCTGCGTGTTCGAGAAGTGTGGACAAGAGACGGCTCCGACTGTCATGATCCGGGAAAGAGTTGGCGGAATTCTAGCAGCGAACGTCTGCAGACCCCAGCAAAGGCTTTCATTCATGTCCAAATTTGAATACTCGCCGGACCAAGTCTCAACCGGCGCCACGGAACCGCTGCTCGAATCGCCCGCTGCAAAACGCGCGGCCACGTTGAACGCGCAGACGAGAACCCTCCAGACTTACGGGCAGCATCGACAGAAGACCATGGAGCTGATTTCGATGGCTGCCGATGAGTGTCGCGGTATCGAAGAACGAACGATATCGATTCTGGGCGCCGGGAACTGTATGGATCTGGACTTACGAACGCTGATGACTCTCTTCCCAGGCGTCAACCTTTTGGATCTTGATCTCAAGGCGGTGGAATCCGGAGTCAGTGCGGTTGAGGGGCTGTCGAGTTCTCAGCTGAAGATTGTTGCTCCGATTGATCTCGCATCACCTCTGGCCACGACGACGGCTTCAACTTTGTCGGACGCTGCTGCCATCACGCAGTTTTGTCAGACGTTGGCGGCACCCTTGGCGGTCATACCTGTTGAGGCGGCCGATGTCGTCGTATCAACCTGTGTCCTGAGTCAAATGCTGAGTGCGATGACAAATCTTGTGACGGACAAACATCCGGAGTTTCTTCCTCTGATTCAGGCGGTGCGCCGAGGTCATCTGGTTCGGATGTTGCAGTTATTGAAATCCGGTGGACGGGGAATTCTGATCAGCGATCTTGTCTCTTCCGAAACAACTCCCCTGTTGACGTCGATCAATGAGGCCAGTTTGCCGCAGTTGCTGGCTCAGGCATTGGCTACGGGCAATTTTTTCTCGGGACTGCATCCGGGCGTGATGCTGCAGGATTTCGGAACAGCACCTGGCATCGCATCGTCGATCGAATCTCCCGTCATGACTGCCCCATGGCGTTGGCAGATGGGGCCGCGAACTTACGCGGTTTACGCCATCACATTTCGCAAGAGATGAGTGGCGGTTTTCCTCCCATACTTCGGCAACATGCTTAAAATGCTGCGGATTTGCGAGCCTGAGAAGCGCTGGCGGAAACGCGTTTCTCTGACTGATCCCACTGGTCACATTTGAGTCAGCCCGTCATACTTCGGCACCGCTTTGGTGGGCTTTCCACTGCTATGTTGAAAGCTTCGATCTGACCTTCACGAGAAGAAGCCGGATCAGAGCCTGCAAATTCTGTTTGACGGTGCGAGGAATTCTTTAATGACATCGAGGTCAAGATACCGTTGCGTGCCACTGTTTGGTCCTCCGGGTGTCGGAAAAGGGACACAGGGCGGAATCCTCGCACACATCCCCGGCTTCTTTCATTTGTCAGTCGGTGATGTTTTTAGATCGATCGACATTGGATCACCCAATGGTCGCGAAGTCTATAAACATATTTCTCGCGGTGAGCTTGTTCCCGATGAATTGACCATTCGTATCTGGCGCAAAGCCGTTGAGGCATACGTGGCCCTTTCGTGGTTTAAGCCGCGTGAAGACCTGCTGATTCTTGACGGGATGCCTCGCAATGTGAATCAGGTGCAACTGGTTCAGGAGTACCTTGAGATCCACAAAGTGATCTACCTCAAGTGTTCGGATGAGGAGGATATGGTGCATCGAATTCGCCGCCGCGCGATTCGAGAAAACCGAACCGATGATGCCAACGAAGACATTATCCGTCGGCGTTTCGATATCTACCGCGAAGTCACTGCGCCTGTGCTGCAGCAATATGATCCGGCTATCATTCACGAAGTGGATGCAAACGGTTCGCCGGCTGAAGTGCTGGGTTCCATTCTGGACTGTCTGATCCCAGTGCAGAACGAACTGTTTAAGGCGAACAAAGTCGAAGAAGACGATGAATAGCAGCGACCTAGCGTTCTCTTGGTCGCACAATCAGCAGATTGGCGTCGTAGGTTAGAATTCCCAGCAGGATCGAACAGACAACTCGGTCCAGTGATACTTCGTATTTGTAGTTCGTCGAGATTGGATTCGGGTGAAACGGGTCTGCCACCAGCACGGATCGCTCGATCGAATCGTATCCACACAGCACCGCAAAATGTCCGCTGGGTAGTCCCGCGATGTCATCGGGCGTGCTGGTCGCTGGAATTTCTCTCCGTTCGCGATACAGATAGGTGGCGCTAAGTCCCGTCAGAACCGGGATCGACTGCTTCAGGTACCGTCGAATCAGATTGCCGGTGAGATCCTCCATGCGAATCTTGCCACCCAGCTTCATGAATTCGATATAAGTCTCGCATGCGACACGCAGCTTTTCCTTGGGCTTGGCCTCCATCTGAGCCCGTAGTTTGTCGTCGACACTCAAGCCTTCCAGAAGATGTCCATCCGCATTAAACCAGGTGGGATCGAAGACCTGCAGGTTGAACGTGAAAATTCGTGCGTCATAACCCCGTCGTAACGCATGACAGCCCAGCATTACCGCCAGAGTACCACCGTCCGCAAAGACAGGAACTTCATCGATGACTTCCTGCAGCGGAAGTTCATCGCCGTAGTAACTGTAGACCGCATGCAGACAAGTTGGCCCGCAGGTTGTGTTGTCCGGTTGCTGAAGAAACTCAAACTGCAGTCGCGTATCCATTGGCAGACGATTCCTTCCGCATGGCGTAACAGAACCCTATTCTCAGCATCAACAGGATCACTCTCGTGGTCGCAGTTCTTCCATTCCCACGGAGTTAACTCGTGCGGGCAATCGAGCTGTCGACTGGCCTTCTCGACGACGACTTCCGCCACTGCCGCCTTCGATGATTCGAGACGACACGGAAGATTCGTCCTTCACAAGCCCGGAAACAAGGAGCATTGATTCGTCGTGAGTTGTTGCAGAATTGTTCGCAACAACCGCAGGCCGTGCTGCACTGGCCATCGTTGTTGCCGATTTCGACCGGACAACTTCCACAGCCGATGTCTTAATCCAGCCTCGCACAGCGCTATGAGTTGTCCGGACGGCATTGCGGCGACCTGGCAAGGCGAGCAGCGCGGCGAATCGAAAGAATCCGGATGCGACGAAGACCGTAACGTAGGCGTGATGATCTCGCCCCAGTGAATTAAGAATCCAGGCACCAATAAATGTTCCTGCGACCATCGCGGCCGAGTTTCCGAGGTTATACATCGTGAGCACTGCGACGCGTTTCTCACCCGGAATCTGCCGGAAGAACTGCAGCAGCATTGCCAGTTCATAGCAGCCCCAGACGAGACCACTGAGGATCTGCACGCCAGCCAGAAACCAGAAGTTCTGAGAGAAAAACCACAATGCGCTGATCGGCACAATCCCCGCGCTGCCAACCCAGAGCAAACGGTCAGCCCCCCAGCGATTGGCAAAGCGGCCAGCCCAGGCCAGCGACATCATCTTGCCGATGAAACCAAGAGACAACAAGCCCATGTAGTCGACCCATGACATCTTCAACACCTTCAGCATGAAGGGATTGAAGTAGGGGCCTGAAACATGAACAGCCGTTTGCACTGCCATCAGAAACAAGACGAGACGTCCGGCCGTTCCGGGGCGACGGACAACGTTGAGAGCAGCGACAAACTTTTGCCATGCAGTGACTCGATCAGGTCTCACATCATCAGCATTAGCGCCGGCGGTACGAACAGAGTGCAGGACTTCTGTTTGCCGTGAAAGCATGGCGGCTGATACAAAACGTCCAATAGCGCCGACACCAAAGAGAATCGCGAAGACCGCGACGGTCAGGTCATGCGCCACCGACCAGCGAAGCAGAAGACCTCCTGAGATAAGGCCAAGCAGGACGCCAATATGACACATGCGACTTCGGCGAGCAAAAAAGCCGCTGCGAATTCGTTGCGGAACGAGTTGCTCAACCCAGGTATTCCATGCAGGTCCTGTGGCAAGTCCTGCAGCCCAGTACAACGTGGCCGGAACGAAGACCAGCCAGGCGGGCAGGTGTTGCATGAACGACATGCCCATCAGCATCAACATGCTGCAGGCCTGAATCGTGGCTGTGGTGACAACGAAGCGGCGATACGAGCCCAGCTTCTGTAACAGGAACGGCGCGAACAGTTGCAGGATGCTGCCCAGCAGAACGGGCACCGTGGCTACCATTGCGGCGGTCAGATCGCCAAGTCCGCGCGCCAGCACAAAGGCGGGCAGGTAGGATTCGGCAATCCCTACCATAACGCTGAACGAAAAACCGTCCGCGTTCATCGCCCGGAGATTGCGCCTCAGCGTTTTCCGGCGAGGAACGGTTCGAGCCTGCATGATCATGGGAGCGACAGAAGTCCAGAGAGGTGAGTCAGCTACATTCCGTTTCCTGTATCGGCTTTCACTGATACGGGCGGGCAATTCGTCATCGAACGGACACCGTTCGATTCGCCTGGGTTCTGACTCTCACCGTCAGGATTTCGCTGACATCATTCTGCAGCGGCCGGATTGTGACGACAGCTCGGAAGAGTTTTCTTCCAATCTGAGTCTATTCGGCAATTGCCCCGCAGGGAAATTGGTACCCGAACGGCCAATCCTGGACAACGAGTTTTTCCTCAGTTTTGAATGACTCTAACGCGTTCCCGGTTCGTAGAACTCGGGAACCTGACCGCTTCGCCGATTCTGCAACCCAACTGGCTGGATTTGCCTGTTAAGGACAGTCAGCTATCCAGCCCCGGTAGAGTTCCCGTGCAACGAGCGAAACTATCAGTTTCGAGGCCAAGACGTTGCAGCATCGAGACAAAGAGATTCGCCAGCGGCGTATTATTTCGCTCGTCGAATCTCAAGTGACCACCATGTTTGAAGCCGCCGCCAGCGAGAATCAACGGCAGATTCTGGTTACTGTGCGAGTTGGCATTCCCAAGACAACTACCGTACAGCACCTGCGTGTGATCCAGCAGCGAACCACTGGATTCGGACGTCTCAGCAAGCATGCTCAGGAGGTCACCGAACACGGCAAGTTGTGCCTCTTCGATCTTTCTTAGCTCGGCGATTTTTTCGGGTTCGTTGCCGTGATGCGTCAGCCCATGTGTTTCATTCCTGACTCCGGGCACATGCGGCACCACTGAAAACGTGCTGAGCGACAATGTCACGACGCGTGTGCTGTCGGTCTGCAGAGCGAGTCGTACCAGGTCGAACATAAGTCTCGACTTCGCGATTATCTGATTCGCATCCGTGATATCTTTCGGTTGTGCATAGTCGACTCCGGGTTTTGGGCGTTGTTCCCACTCGATGCTTTGCTGCAATCGCACTTCCAGTTCGCGGACACTTTGAAAGTACTGATCGAGTCGCTGGCGATCTTCACCCACGCTATTCTTCGAAAGCCGATGAGCTTTCTCGAGGACCAGGTCCAGAGTGCTGCCACCTGCCCTGATTCGTCGCATGGTGGCCGCCTTTTGCTCGGCTGTGCCATCAACGAAAAGCTTTTGATAGAGCTTTTCCGGGCTGGCTTCTGCCGGAAGCGTTACGCCAGAACGAGAGATGGCTATGGAGTCTGCGTAATGTTCGCCGTTTCGCACAGCTAGCTCAAGGGATGGGAATCGGGTTTTGACACCAAGAGTTTCGACAACGAATTGGTCTAATGAAATGCTGTTGCGAAAAGTTGGTTGTCCGGGATGCGGAGCGCCAGTCAGAAAACACTGCCCGGCATGATGATTCCCATCAACATCCGGATGCGATAATCCGGAGAACGTGGTCAACTGGGAACGATGAGCCGCAAGAAGTTCCAGATAAGGGCTGGACGCCTCGCCCTGCTTAGGAAAGAAAAACTGCGGCATTATGCCCAGCGGTACATGGATCGCGAGCAGTCGCTGTGGTGGCAGAACCTCGGCTGCTCGCCCAATCGCTGGCAGCGCAAGGCACGCCCCTGTAGCAAAGAGGAATCTTCGGCGATCAATCATGGTTGGATCAGTTGGCAGGAGAAATGGGGCAACGTGAGTAGAGCGGGAGTATGTTGGCAAGAGAATGAACTGAACTGGGCTCCGGAAAAAAAACTCATTCTTCTGCCCCCATTCTTTTGCCATATTCACGTTCGCCTAATCATTGTCGTTCTTCAGGAACTCGCCCAAAATGGGTTTCAATCGCTCTGCGTAAGACGCATAACCAGCCGACGAAAGATGGATATTGTCAGGATTGTAAAGCGTCTTGTTCAACGTGCCATCGTCATTCAGGAAATCACTTGTGAGGTCGAGCACTTGAATTTGTGGAGCACTGTTCAGCTTTAAGTCATCCAACGCCTTGTTAGTGGCGAGAATGTCTTGATGGAAGCGATTGTCCGGAGCATGCGCGGGGAGGATCTTAGCGACAACTATCTTCGCATCAGGAAACTTCTCACGAAGATTTCTGACACACATTTCTATACCTTTGGCGGCGGCTTCGATGCCGGTCTCTGGTGTGAAGAACCAATAAGGCTTTGACTTCGCGACGTTCGGAGTGAGAGCGTGGTTTGGCGGATTGAGGTGGAGCGGAGAGGACTCCTGGTTGAGCGAGCCAGTGGAGCCGAAGCTCAAGG
>JBILXT010000372.1:0-7323 GCA_044378235.1 Planctomycetaceae bacterium | reverse complement strand
GCGGCGATCATGCAGTTCAAACTGGAAGGTCAGCTGCTGGAACGCAATCCTCAGTGGCAATTGGAACACCGTCGACTGCTGCACCGTATCGATCATGTGCGTGGAACGATTGAGATTGACGGCGTCACATATGACCTGCGCGATAAACTCTTCCCGACGATCGATCCAGCAGACCCGTACAAGCTGACGACCGAAGAATTATCCTGTCTTGCCGTGCTGAAGCATTCGTTCCTGAGCAGTCAGAAACTGCAGGAGCAAATTCGCTTTATGGTCGGGCACGGTTCGATGTACCTGAGACGCGATGAATGCCTGATCTTTCACGGCTGCGTGCCGGTGGATGCCTCCGGAAACTTCTTGCCGCTCAGTGTTGACGGTCAGATGCCGGCTGGGCGCAAGCTCTTCGAGAGCATCGAAACTGTCGTCCGTCGTGCGGTCGTTAATGCGGCCGAACCGGATCTGGATTTCTTGTGGTACCTGTGGAGTGGTCCTCGATCGCCATTATTTGGCAAGGATCGTATCGCCACATTCGAACGCGATTTTATTCAGGACAAGAACTCGCATCGCGAAACGAAGGATCCTTACTTCGCGTTGATCCACGAAGTCGAATTCTGCGACAAAGTGCTGGCCGAATTTGGCATGGCTGCTGAAGGAGGTTTAATTGTCAACGGTCATGTACCGGTGAAGGTTGAGAAGGGCGAGTCACCTCTGAAGCGCAGCGGCAAAGCGATCACCATCGACGGCGCGTTTTCTGAAGCCTATGGCGACTATGGCTATACGCTGGTGCTGGAACCTAACAGAATCGTGTTAGCGGAGCATCACCATTTCGAATCCGTTGATGCGGCTGTTCGAGATGGTATCGACATCGTACCAACGGTTCAGGAAATTCGAGTGTTTAACCAGCCTCGCCGTTTTCGCGACACAGAACGAGGTCAGCGTATTCGCTATCGTTTGGAGATGCTGGAACGATTGATAGAGGCGTATCAGACCAACCGGCTTCATGAGCACATCACTCGATCGTCGGCAAGCCCTTTATTGAGTCGGGCCGTAGGAAGCAATAAGTCACGGTGATTAGCGGCGAATCCAGAATTCTGTGCCTCGGGCCGTTATTTTGTCGCTCTGTGTACGGAAAGCACACGGTGTCAAAGCAGCTCAATGGCGTTCGAAAAACTGCGTGGGCGATTTTAGGCGGCTACTGATGCCGGCTGGCAGACCGATGGAATGCCGTTAGATTCTCGTGTCTGGATCAGCACGAATCTGACGAAAACCTCGGAATACACAGTGGAATTCCACGAACAGGCCCCCGAATCTCTTGCGATGACGATCCGACGAGAGAGAAAAGGACCGGTTGAGAAGCCGATCAGCGGCTTGACGCAACAATTGTGTCTATGATCCCCCGTAAACTGGCTTTGAAACGCCCGGCGGGGTTTCCCTTTTTAAACGTGGTCTGCAAAGCACATTTCGATGTCAATGTGGGTGAGAGTTCGACATTTTCTGGAACTCATTCGTTTCAGCCACACGATCTTCGCGCTGCCTTTTGCGATGTTGTCGGCCGTGATTGCCTGGTCCCAGCCGGACAGTGTTTTCCGCTGGCAGGATCTTGCCGGAATCCTGATCTGCATGGTGAGCGCAAGATCGGCAGCGATGGCGTTTAATCGACTCGTCGATCGCGACATCGACCGGGATAATCCTCGCACCGCACGTCGTCACATCCCCGCTGGATTACTCTCTGTTCGTGCGGTGACATTGTTCACCGTCGTGATGAGTCTCATCTTCGTCGCGACGACTCTGATCTTTCTCCCGAAGCGTTTGCCTTTGTATCTGTCGGTCCCGGTGCTGCTGTTCCTGCTGGGATACTCATGGGCCAAGCGATGGACGAGCTTTTGCCATTACTGGCTTTCGGCTGCTCTGATGATGTCTCCGATCGCCGCGTGGATTGCTGTTCGAGACGAGTTTGCGTTGATTCCGACCTTGCTGGCGGCTGTCATCTTCTTTTGGGTTGGCGGGTTCGACATCATTTATGCGTGTCAGGATGCTGACTTCGACCGCGAACGGAAACTTCACAGCATACCGGCCCGGATTGGCGTGCGAGCTGCGTTAAGGATGGCATTTGTCAGCCATCTTTTGACAATCCTGATGCTGGTGTTGTTATGGTGGCTGGCCGGTCTCGGATCTGTATTCCTGGGCGGTGTTGTCGCCATCGCCGGTCTGTTGCTATACGAACATCGCCTGGTGCGCCCTGACGACCTGAATCGCGTTAATGTTGCTTTCTTCAACGTGAACGCCATCATTAGTTTCGGAATCCTCGTGCTCGGATGTTTGGACCTCTGGGTCTTTTGATATTCGAGCCTGCTAGTACGGCTGAACGAAAACTGCCTGCGGAATAATAAAACATGAGCCTTTCCATTACCGACCCCAATATCCGTGCGATCGCCGACAAAGTTCTCGCTGGCGAACGTCTGACTTTTGACGACGGAGTGCTGCTGGATGAATCCGCTGACCTCCATACTTTGGGGCAGCTTGCGAACAAAGTGCGAGAACGTCGCAACGGCAATTACGCTTACTACAACACCAACATTCATCTGAATCCGACGAACGTATGTGTCTATCGTTGTCGATTTTGTGCGTTTCGTGCTGACTTGAAGGACGAGAAGGCCTACACGTTTACCGACGACATGCTGCGAAATCGTGTATTGGAAGGCCGAGCCGCCGGAGCGACCGAAATTCACGTTGTCGGTGGACTGCATCACAAAAAGAGTTTCGACTGGTATCTGAACGTCGTGCGTGTGATCCACGAGACCTGCCCGGAGATTCATATCAAAGCCTGGACTCCTGTTGAGATCAGCTGGTTCAGTTTCATTACCAAGCAGCCCATCAAATGGGTTCTGGAGCAAATGGTCGAAGCGGGGCTGGGAAGTATGCCCGGAGGCGGAGCAGAGATTTTCGATGAAGAAGTCCGTCGCGAAATCTGTGAACACAAGGCGGACAGCGATGTCTGGTTCGATGTGCACCGGACTGCTCATCAACTCGGACTTCGCTCCAATGCGACCATGTTGTATGGACACATCGAAAAGGCAAAACATCGAGTTGACCATCTGTTGCGTCTGCGAGCACTTCAGGATGAGACTCATGGTTTCCAGACGTTTATTCCTCTGGCGTTTCATCCCGAGAATACAGAACTTTCAAACATCCGAAAGCCGGATGGACTCTTTGATCTGCGCATGGTCGCCTTGTCACGTTTGATGCTGGACAACTTCGATCACATCAAAGCGTACTGGATTATGCTGGGCGAGCAGACAGCTCAGCTGGCACTCAGCTACGGGGCCGATGACATCGATGGGACTGTTGTGCATGAACTGATTTATCATGATGCCGGCGCGAAAACACCGGAAGGTATGACAGTCGATCAGTTGCATCGCTTGATTCAGGAAGCGGGCCGTGTCCCTGTTGAACGTGACACTCTGTATCGTCGCGTGATTCGCAGCGGCCGTGAATGGAGCGTTGGCGAAGCGTTGGTTTCAGCGTGAATAACGCGACGGAAGTGAGGCTATGCGGCAAACGAAGTGCGCGCTGACATTTGTAAAAAGCCGGAGTTGTTATTGAACATCGGTCGACTGGGACACGATCCGTACGGTCCACGCTGTCAGCCATAAGGTCCTCGAAAGAACCAAACGGCATTCAACGATTCGACACTAGTGCTCTGTCAAGATAAAGAACGGGGGTAGAGGTAGTGGATCTTGCTAAAGATCCCAACACAGGAGGACCTTTAGCAAGGTCCACTACACCAAAATTGAAGCTTGACAAAGCACTAGCCGGTCCCGAGACCACGATCCAAAGCTTCCTGCTCACGAGCGTAGACGTCGCTTACCATCTCCAAAGTCAGACGGCTGATCTTCCATGAAGGCTGATCTTCTGTCGTTCGATTGCAGTGCTCAGTCAGCAGCCGATAAAGAAATCGGAACAGATGTCGTGGCACTCGCAGTCGGGCAAACTTCTGAATCAGGTCGTCCCGAGAAATCTCCTCCGCAAAGAAATCACCAATTGTGATCTGCGAGCTCACTGGTGCTGCAGACTGGCTCTCGACAAGACACGCTCGAATGCGGTTTGTCGCCATGTCAAACAAAGACTCTCCGGTCCATTCCAGCGACTTAATCAGGTTCTGTTTGTCGAGGCGAGAACGTTCGTAAAACTCCTTCTCCTCGCGACCCAGAAAATGAACCACATCCCGAGGCAACAGCATCTTGAAACCAATTCCTGGATGCTTCAGGAATTTGTTGTCGAACATCGACCACAGGAAGTCCTTCATACGTTCGGCTGAGCCGTTGATGAGGTGTGGCTCATCGACACGGTCAACCAGCACGATAATGCTTTCAAATCCCAGCGGCTTCAGAATTCGCTGCAGCTTTGACAACAGTTCATAACGATCGTCGCTGCGATCACGTGACGGCATCGGCTGATCGTCGATCTCTGCGGAGGGGAACCGCATCAGAATCTGCTGCAGGGAGGCTGTACCGTGGTCCAGAATGCGAACCTGTTTCGCAACGTGACGAGCCCGCCACCAGAGTGAAACGTAACGCTTGATGAATGGAATCCAGCCCGCCACGATGGCAACCCAGAACCACCAGGTCTTCAGTCTCGCAAAGGCATTGATCGTATCCGACGTAACATCGCGAAGCGCGAAGATCGCCATTCCCAGAGTGACGATCAGCCCCAGATAAAATCGCCAGGGAGCGGTCACAGTGTTAAAGCCGATCTGCCGCCGAATACTCGTCCAGCGACGCAGATGTGATTGGTCAGAAGACTGATCATAGAACGCCGCCAGCATCAGAAGATCGCGCTTTCGCTGTCGGGGCAGTTCACGAATCTGACCAATGTTGAAATCCGGATCCGTAGCATGAGGATCAGCAATCACATTGCATAATCGACGAGTGCTCAACGTCAGCAGAGCATCCATGTGATCCCATAATCGCCAGTCCTTCAAAGCCTGATCCGGATTGCGGCGACGGCCACGAAGACGATCGCGGAAGGAATCCAGGAACGGGTTCAAATCATCGTAACTGATGACAAAAGCGCGCTCATTCGGGAACTTCGTATTGTGGTCCTTCAGAGCCTTGATGAGCTGCAGGCGGATCGCCGTTTTGCCAGCTCCCTTCTCTCCAAAGACGATGGAGGTACTGGGATTGCGGCAGTCACCGAGGACCTTATCCCAGGCCGGATGATGAATTGTCTCGGCACAATGCTGCTGAAAAATGTGGTCTGACTGGGCATCTTCCTGGCTGAAAGGGTTCACCTTGACGCCATAATGCTCGAGAAACTGCTGAATTTTCATGAATCCGGATCTCTACGCCGACAAATCGTTGCATGCACACCCACGAACGGAGTCGAAAGCTATATCACGTCGGCAGTTCAGTCAAAGGCGTCAAGCTGCGGGACTAAGAGAAAGGCGTGAACAGGAATTTGGAGCCCAAAATCAACCTTTGCAGCGCCCACCCCGGCGTTGCACGCCTCCCAGGTCGGGCCGGTACGGTGAGGACCGAAACAGGGCCGCGTAGAAGTATCCGATTTGGCTAACCCTCTTGTTCCTCTGGGCCACGAACGTGAATAAAGCGGCCCTTGGCTGCCGTACGTCCACGAGAATTCATTGGAAGAAGTGATTTCGGAGCACAAAAACGTTCTCCCAAACCTTCCTTGAGGTGAGTCTCGGCACCATTTCTGGAGATGCCGTTGAAACACGCCACTGCAGGCGGACCACTATCGCCTGAGATGATTCGAGAATGCTTCAGGCTTACCGCCCAGCCGAAGGTGCCGGCCTCGTTGCGGCACAATGAATCAGACCGTGTGGGGGACTCAATTAAACATCTGTTCAACGCGCTGGAGGCCTGGTGCAAAGTCCTGCAAACAACCGAGTGATCCGCCCGCTTCCTTGAACTGGGTATTGGTCTTCGTTACGTTCACGGCTCGAAAATCCGCGTCCCGGATGGCTTTTCCTTCGGTAACGCAACGCGACCTGGCAAAGAGGCCTGGAGAGTACAATGGCGAAGTCCGGAATGCTGCAGATCGTGATTTGCAATCTTCGACCATCATCCAGGACATCTCCAGGATCGCTCAGCACGGTCTATGTGTTCACGTTTCTTCTCGCGCTGTTGTCAGGGCGAAGTTTTGCTGACGATCCGACGATCGTCCGGCTCACCACCAGTGATCAGGGCACGGTTCTTGGGGACCTGATCTCGGAGGATGAGAAGTCGTTGGAGGTCTTTGAGTTCGAGTCCAATCGTGCTGTCAAAGTTCTGAAGTCGAGTATCACGCGCACCGAGAAGCCGCTCACACTGGACGATGCCGCTCGGTATGTCGGATTGCCATCGGTGATGGGGCGAAGAGTGAGTCAACTGACATCACGCAGCCTTCCAAAGGGCAAGATTGCCAAAGTCACTCCTCAGTCCGTCTATATGACTTTGGGGGTTTCGAGCGGGCTTGTGAAGGGGCAAAAGGTTGTCGTCTTTCGCGGAGAAGGGGACATCATCGATCCGGACACTGGCGCTGTTCTCGCGAGTGAAAGCGCAAAGATTGCGGAATTAGAGGTCACAGAAGTCAACGAGAAGATTTCCAAGGGACGGTTAACTGGTGACTTCGAGGTCAAGCTGGAGATCGGTGATGAAATCGAACCCATCAGTGCGCCTCCGGTGGTCGCAATTTGCCCACTCTCAAACGACGACGGAAGTGCGAATTCCGCTGGACGAAGCATTGCTGAGGACCTGACGAGTGCTCTTGTTCAACGAGATGTGAAAGTCGTTGAACGCAGCGCGCTCGACATGGTGCTTGCCGAACTGCTGGTACAGAATACGATTTTGTTCGACGAAAAGTCTGCGCAGGAACTGGGGAAACTGACCGGCGCGAGCATGGTGCTGACTGGCAAGATTGTCCCCGAAAAGAGTACCGGGAAAGCTCATCTTCGTCTGATTGATGTCGAGTCCGGAGTGATTCTGCTCGCCATTTCAGCCCCGGTCAAGCTCACAGGTCGCACTTCCTCCGCGACAAATAGTTCCAACTCCCCTTCTTCCAGTAGCGGGGGTGCAGGTACCTCGAAAACCGAAATGGTACCAACACCATCAGGTGAAATGGAGAGCCTTGGCAAATCAAGATCATTGCCTAAGTTTCTGACGACAGGTTCAGCACTGAAACGTACCGCGGAGGGAGGAGTCCGATTTCAGGGAGATGATGCTCGCGGCGAGGGCAACGGAGGAATTATTCAGACGCGTCAACGTGACTTGCTTGAGCACGATTTCATTTTCGAAGTGCTGGTCTCTTTTGAACATGATGATGGAATCG
>JBILXT010000371.1:0-7351 GCA_044378235.1 Planctomycetaceae bacterium | reverse complement strand
ATCGATGTCGGCGCCAAACAGGAAATCTATCAGCTGATGGATGAGCTGGCAGGGCAGGGGATTGCGGTGCTGTTTGTCAGCAGCGAAATGGAAGAGATCATCGGGATGAGTGATCGCGTGATTGTGATGCACGAAGGACGAATCACTGGGGAACTCACCAGAGAGCAGTTATCTGAGGAGTCAGTGATGCATCTGGCCACGGGGCATAATTAGCCCTCGAACAACTGGCTCCAATGGTGTGGGCTTAAGGATTCCTTTGTGAGCGGTACGGCGCTAGCCGCCGGTGTTCTTCCGTCTTTGTGACGACAATCACCGGTGGCTAGCGCCATGCCGCTCACTAATCGATGTCATTAGGGATAAACCCGGTGGCGAAAATGAAATGGTGGCGAACTCGGAGGGCTGACGCCCTGCCGCTCGCCTGGAACTGACTGAAAAGTGCAGGGTAACGATGAAGGGTAAAGTGCTGGGGATTTTTGGTGTGTTGGTCGTGCTCTGCACGTGCCTCGCTTTTGCTACGTCTGATCCATGGTGGAATTTAGGAACGTCCAAGTTCCTGCAACCCGGCAATATCCAGAATCTGCTCAATCGCTTGTCGCTGTTCGGCATTCTGGGGATTGGCGTCGCGTTCGTAATCATTACCAGCGGTATTGATCTGTCGATAGGCTCGACGGTTTGTCTTTGTGGCGTGCTGCTGTCAATTCTGCTGAAGGTTGATTATCAGCCGGTTGAGCAGATCCAAGTGAGTCAAATTGTCGCTGCGGAGAAGATGATCATTGCGGATGCTGCGGCTGGCGAATTGAAGCCCGGGACGACGTTTCGATATACCGGTGGAGTTGGCTCAGGTCTTGTCCTGACAACCGAATCATCATCAATTTCTGACGGGGCACTCCGGATTCGGATCAAGGAAAACCTGACTCGCAATGAGAAGGATGGTCGTCTTGTCTTGGCCTCGCCTGTCATTCGCATCGAAACCGGGGATGTCGTCGTTGCCGAGGTTAGCTCCGACCTGAATGTGAATGTTGGCGATCAACTGCAACTGGTGAAAGCCGACGGAGCTGTAACGACCCAAAAGGTGTCGAACATTGAGACTGCCGGGACAGCAAAACGATTGACGCTGGCGAAAGATCCCGGCGAGAAATATCGAGCCGATGCCTTTGCCACCGTATTGCAACGACATCAGAGAACTTCGATTCCGGTGGCGATTGTGATCGTGTTACTCGTGGCCACCGTGCTGGGGTTGGTCCATGGTCTGCTGGTGACAAAAGTGAAGCTGCAGCCATTCGTTGTTACGCTCTGTGCCTTGCTGATTTATCGTGGCGTTTCACGATGGTTGACGAATGATAACCCGGCTGGTTTCGGTGAACTTCAGGAAGTTCTGGGACCTGTGGCCTCGGGACGCGTTGGGCTGTTGTTTCGCGGGCAGGAAATGGTCTTCGGTATTCCGATTCCGTTCTTTCTGCTGACCGCCATCGGAGTCGTTGCATCCGTGTTTCTCGGCCGAACAATCTGGGGACGTTATCTGCTGGCTCTGGGACGCAATGAAGAGGCGGCTCGATTCAGTGGGATCAACACGGGCCGGATTACTCTGATGGCCTACGTGATCTGCACAGTTCTCGCAGCGCTGGGTGGAATGCTGTTTGCTCTGGATTCAACGTCGGTGTCGCCATCGAGTTTTGGAAACTCCTATGAGTTGTATGCCATCGCTGCAGCAGTACTGGGAGGCTGCAGTCTTCGCGGTGGTGAAGGGTCAATTCTGGGAGTTGTGATTGGCACGGCGGTCATGCAGGTGCTCAACAATTTGATCACCTTGTTGAAGATTCCACAGTCACTCGAATACACCATTATTGGAGCTGTGATTCTGATTGGTGTTCTTGGAGACGAGTTGGTTCGGCGTGCGGCTGCGAAACGAAGATTGAGGCAAAGCCTTGGAGGCTGATCTCAGGGCTTGAAGATTGCTCAAGCTGACTGGTCTCTATAGAGATCAAGGGTAGTGTCGTTGTCAGACGTTTGTAAATTCCGTCTGATGACTGTCTGATGCCTGAAGTTCAGGGATACTCGAAGCAAGAAATGTCGATTACGATCGGCGGAGAATTCGCCAAACCTCTTCCGGAGACCCTGACATGTTGCCATCCCGCCTTGAAAGCCTGTTCAATCGCTTTGCATCTATATCGCTTCGGTGGTTTGTTGGATTCACATTGCTGAGTTTCGTCGCTGCCATTTCAAATGGCGACGAAAAGTCAGCGACGTACGCTGCGACGATTAACGAAGCTCAGTCTCTGCTTGAATCTGGCGCCGTGGCCGAGGCGACTGCAAAGCTGATGACTACGGAAGAGTCACGTCGCGGTTTTGAATTTCGCTACCTTCAAGCCCGCGCCGCACAATCGAGCGAAGGTCAGTCTGCTCCGGATCTGGTTCGCACTGTCGCCAAACCAGCCGTGGAGACTCGATATGCACTCTTGAATCCTGTGGCCGCTCAGATAGTTTTTATCTGTCGCGATGGTGGCTTGCGAATTCATGATTTGAATATGCTTGAAGCAGAAGCCGCTGTTGTGAAACATCCCGCGGAGTCACCAGTCTGGACGGGAATCTTCAGCCATGATGGCAAGACGTTTGCCTCTGGCCACCAGAATGGCGAAGTCATTGTTTGGGATGTCACGACGTGGATGGTCCGGCAAACAGTCAAGGTGGGAGAAGATTGGCCGGTCCGAGAGCTGGCGATTTCGCCGGACGGTCTTGCGATGGTTGCAGAATCGAAATCCGGGCTGGAATTATGGTCGTTGGTGGACAACTCCGCGAAGAAGATCGCAAAGGTTGGAGATCGTTATAACTTCGGAGAAGGCCTGGCGTTTAGTCCGACCGGGGATCTGATCGCTACGGGTGGAATGCTCGACATTCTTCTGCACGATGCGAAAACTGGCCAGCAAACGAAGTCGATGCGGCATGCATCGTATACGATGGGCCTGAAGTTCAGCCCTGACGGAAAACAGATCGCCAGTGCTCCGCGAGGCAATGTGAATAAGTTTCTGGCTGTCTTTGACGTGACTCAGGATGAGCCAAAGTTCAATGTGGGCCCGTTTGGGCATTATGTTGCGGGTTTGGCGTTTTCTCCCGACGGGCAGAGAATCGCCGCGACCGGCTGTGAGAAAGTCCTGCGGCTCTTTGACGCTGCGACCGGCGAGACGGTACTGTCCATTAAACGAGAGGACTGCGGGTCTGCTCCGGCATTCAGCCATGATGGTCAGTTGATGGGCTGGAGTGAGCCTTCGGGATTTATGTACATCGATCTTGGAAAACGCCCCGAGTGAATGATTCCAGGCCAGAACAGACACCGACCAAAAGTGGTCTGCTAAGACGTCGGACTTCCGATGTTCCGTTTTTCCTGATCATGGGTGGACTGTCTTCCGGCTTCGTCTTGCTGATCGTGTTGCTGCTGGCTGCGGATTTGTTGTTCACGTCATTCGCTGATTTTCGAGAGGCCCTGTTCAAGCCAGAAATTCAAGCGGCACTCCGACTGACACTGCTGTCATGCACTGTGGCGGCGATTTTGTCATTGTGGGTTGCGACGCCTCTTGGCTACCTGTTATCCAGGTATCGGTTTCCCGGTCGATGGATTGTCGACACACTGGTGGATATCCCGGTCGTCCTGCCTCCGCTGGTGTTGGGATTGAGTCTTCTCATTCTCTTTCACTTACCGATTGCAGGTGTCAAAGAATGGCAATTGGAGACGTGGCTGCGCGATGGACTCAAGCTTCCCGTGACCTACCACTGGAGGGCTGTGGTTCTGGCTCAGTTTTCTGTCTCCTGTGCATTCGCCGTACGCACGATGCGCGTGACGTTCGACCAGATCAATCCTCGTGCGGAAGACGTGGCAAGAACATTGGGCTGCAGTCGTGGGCAGGCTTTTGTCCAGATCGCGTTGCCACAGGCATGGCGAGGTATGGTGGCGGCGGGCACGATTTCGTGGGCCAGAGCATTGGGCGAATTCGGCCCGATTCTGGTTTTCGCCGGTGCGACTCGAATGCGGACGGAGGTTCTTTCCACGTCGGTCTTTCTTGAGTTGAGCGTTGGTAATCTGAATGCTGCCGTCGCAGTGTCATTGCTGATGGTGCTCATGGCCGTGATTGTGTTGCTGATACTTCGAGGCATCGGCATGAGGCTGACCGCATGATTGAGTTGCGTGACGTCACAATCCGAGCCGGAGCTTTCACGCTCCAGAAGATTTCCTTTCGGATTGAGTCAGGGCAATATGTTGCTCTGATGGGACGAACGGGTCGTGGGAAGACTACGATTCTGGAGGCTATCTGTGGATTGCGTTCCGTTGTGTCCGGTTCGATACTGATTCGCGACACGGACGTAACAGACTGGTCACCGGGTGAACGTCAAATCGGTTATGTCCCGCAGGATCTTGCCTTGTTTCCCACCATGACGGTCCGTCAGCATCTGGAGTTTGCATTGCGGCTTCGGAAAACGAGCGATCGTGAGATGGCGGATCGTGTTGACGAGCTCTCAACGGTGCTTGGCATCTCACATTTGCTCTCTCGCCGGATTCAGGGACTCAGCGGAGGCGAATGTCAGCGCGTCGCTTTGGGGCGTGCATTGTCATTTCGACCTGCCGTATTGCTGATGGATGAGCCTCTCAGTGCACTGGATGATGAAACACGTTTGGAGATGTATGGATTGCTTCGTCGCGTAAGGGAAGCGACCTCCGTGACGACACTCCATGTCACTCACAGTCAGGAAGATGCGACAGCTCTGGCGGATCGGCGGTTATTCATTGAAGAGGGCAGAGTGACCGAGGCTGAGAAGGTGTCATGACAAATCCACTTCCCGAGCTGACAGAAGCAGAACGTGCTCGCTACGAATGGCAGATGTGGACTCCCGATGTTGGTGAGGCAGGTCAGCAGAAGTTAAAGGCTGCGACCGTCATGGTGTCTCGAATTGGCGGCCTTGGTGGCACTGTTGCTTACTATCTTGCCGCGGCGGGCGTCGGAAAGCTGGTGCTGGTGCATGGTGGGAATGTGAAGCCGAGCGATCTGAATCGGCAATTGTTGATGACGACTGACTGGCTGGGGAAGCCACGAGTAGAATCGGCTGAGCGTCGCCTGCGAGAACTCAATCCACACGTAGAAATCGTGACCAGTAACAACAATGTAAATGAAGAAAATGCTGCTTCATTTGTAGGACAGGCCGATATCGTCGTCGATGCGGCGCCGTTGTTTGCTGAACGCTTCGCGATGAATCGTGCGGCTTTTGAGCAGCAAAAACCTATGGTCGAATGTGCGATGTACGATCTGGAAGGCCAGTTGACGACTTTCATACCGGGAACGTCACCGTGTTTGCGATGCCTCTATCCGGAAGATCCTCCGTACTGGAAACGTGAATTCCCGGTCTTTGGAGCCGTTTCGGGAACGGTCGGAGCGATGGCCGCGGTCGAGGTTATCAAGCTCATCACGGGAATTGGCGAAACACTGTGCGGGAAAATGCTCTCAATTAACCTGCGAACCATGGAATTCCGCAAGCTGTCAGTGGTCCGGGACGAGCAGTGTTTGGTGTGTGGCAAGCGGTAGGACAGCCAGTTTTCCGACAGCTATCACCAGCAGACGATCCGGTTCGACGCATCGCGACCTTTTCATTAAGCTTCGCCCCTGAATTTGAATCAATCGCATCACGTTTTGAACTGTAACCGCAGCCAATGACCACAGAACTTCCAAAAGCCTACGAACCAGCCGCCGCACAGACTCGCTGGGTTGAACACTGGCTCAGCAAGGGATATTGCAACGCAGAACCCACTCCGGGCAAAGAGCAGCACACGATCATGATCCCGCTGCCGAACGTGACCGGAGCCCTGCACATGGGGCACTGTCTGAACGGCACAATTCAGGACTTGCTGACTCGCTGGCGACGAATGCAGGGCCGAGCTGCTCTGTGGATGCCCGGCACCGACCATGCGGGCATCGCGACTCAGGCGGTCGTTGAACGCCGGATGCTGGAAGAGGAAAAATTGACACGCCACGATATCGGTCGTGATGCTCTGGTCGAACGCATCTGGAAATGGAAAGACGAGTACGAAGCTCGCATTCTGAACCAGCTCAAGCAGATTGGTTCAAGTTGCGATTGGCGTCGAGTCCGTTTTACGCTGGATGAAGTCTGCAGCAAGGCCGTTCGTCGAACATTTTTCAAGATGTTCAGTGACGGCCTGATCTATCGTGGCAAGCGACTCGTAAACTGGGACACCTATCTTCAGACGGCCGTCGCGGACGACGAAGTTTATACGGACGACATCGCCGGGCATTTCTGGACGATGAATTATCCGGTGGTTGATGAGGCTGGAAAACCAACCGGTACTCGCATTTCGTTCTCAACGACTCGCCCCGAAACCATGCTCGGCGATACCGCTGTTTGCGTTCATCCCACAGACGAACGCTACACGGACCTTGTTGGTAAGCATGTGATGATTCCGGCGAATGGCCGAATTATTCCTATCGTTGCTGATGCATTGCTGGCCGACAAAACATTGGGTACCGGTGCCGTAAAAGTCACGCCGGCTCACGATCCTAACGACTATGCCTGCTGGTCTCGCAACAAGGACAAGATGGGCGAGCCGATCAACATCCTGAATTCGGATGGCTCGATCAACGAAAACGGCGGCGAGTATCAGGGGCTGGATCGTTACGAAGCTCGTAAGCGAGTCGTTGCGAAGATGGATTCGCTGGGACATCTGGAAAAGGTCGAAGACCGCATCATCCCGATGAAGTACAGCGACCGCAGCAAAACGCCGGTTGAGCCGTTTTTGAGCGATCAGTGGTTCGTGAAGATGGACACTCTGGCGCAGAACGCGATGGATGCCGTTGAAGATGGCCGAGTTCGCTTCTTCCCGCAGCGTTATGCCAAGACCTATCTCGACTGGCTGGGTGAAAAACGCGACTGGTGTATTAGTCGACAGTTGTGGTGGGGGCATCGGATCCCGGTTTGGACTGCCACTTTCACAAGCGCGGACGAGGTGCATCGGGCTCTTGAAGAACTTCGCCATCCGAATGGATTCACCTTCGCAAAGGTATCAGAGTCCGATCCGTTGACGGTTCTCCTTTGCCTTGACGATCACTTTGATAATTCTGACGACGCATTTCACATGCGTCTGGCGCAGATGGGCTTCGTTCAGGATCCCGATGTTCTCGACACGTGGTTCAGTTCTGCGCTTTGGCCACATGCAACGCTCGGCTGGCCAGATCGGGAACACAATCCCCCCATGGCAGGTGAGCCTTCGGCATCTCAAATTTCAAATTTGAAATCTCAAATTGAATCGTCTCCCGAAAACCGAAAACCTCAAACCGAAAACCCTCAAAACGAAGTT
>JBILXT010000370.1:0-7352 GCA_044378235.1 Planctomycetaceae bacterium | reverse complement strand
ACAAAGTCACCGTCGTTACGAAAGTGCGAGCCCTCACGACAGAGGAATTAGCGAGTCCTCGACTGGCAGAATCAGCAATCCAGGCATCCATTGAACTCTCTCTGCAACGACTCCAACTGGACTGCCTACCGATTGTGCTCTTCCATCGAGAATGCGATGCTGATTTCCTGGGTGTACTCGCGAATCTTCGCGATCAGGGGAAAGTCAGATACTTCGGTGTTTCGTGCAGCAACATCCCTGGCGCTGCGGCGGAGTTTGTTCATGGCAGACAAGCCTCTGCGCTGCAGATCCCTGCTAACATCGTGGACCATCGGCACTTGCGCAGCGGTGTTCTGGGAGATTCCCTCAGGCAAAATGTTGCCCTTTTTATCCGCAGCGTTTATCTCCAGGGGCTGCTGGCAATGGCAGAGGAAACGATCCCGGCTAAACTTCGCGGGATCCTTCCGGAACGGCAACGACTCACTACGATTGCCACAGCATCAGGTCTCTCATTGACCGAACTCGCCCTTCGATACCTTTTGTCGTTGCCCGGGATTATGTCCATACTCACAGGTGTCGAGACGCGCGAACAAGTTCAACAAAATCTGGCGATGTTCTCCAAAGGAAAACTATCTGAAGACATTGTTTCGGCGATTCACCAGAATGCCGCTGAACTACCAGAATTACTCATCACTCCTTCCATGTGGTCCATGTAACAGGTGAGAACTCTATGGATATGCAGGCACTCCGACATAGTTTCGAGCGGGACGGTTTTGTCGTCATCAGAAGATTCCTGCAAGACGAGCCGCTGACTGAACTTCAGGACAATCTTGACCGTTATGTTCGCGAGGTGGTCCCTACGCTCCCCGATGCCGATGCCTTTTATGATGACAAGAGTCGACCAGAGACATTGAAGCAGATGCAGCGGATTGAAATGAACGATGCCTTCTTCGAAAATTACGTGTCCAATCCAATTTGGACAACGACTGCAGAAGCATTGCTTGGAGAATCGGTCCCCCGGCCAACAGGCTTCGAATGGTTCAACAAACCACCCGGCACGAATCATGCGACACCACCACATCAGGATAATTTCTACTTCTGCCTCAAACCTCCTCAAGTACTCACGATGTGGTTGGCACTTGATGATGTGGATGAAGAAAACGGCTGCCTGCGTTATATCGCAGGATCTCACAAGCTTGGCCTTCGACCTCACAACCGAACGAAGACGCTCGGGTTCTCTCAGGGAATTTCCGATTACGGAGAGGCAGACTACGCCGCAGAAATCCCGGTCCCTGCAGAACCCGGTGATGTTCTGATTCACCTTGGAAATACGATCCACCGAGCTGACGCCAATCGTTCTCTGGCTCGACATCGACGAAGTTTCGGAATCGTCATGCAGGCGGCTTCTTGTCAGCGCGATGATGAGGCTTTTGAGAGGTATTTGCAGTCGTCGAAATCACAGCATCAGGAACTTGGGCTCAAGGTTTCATGAGCAGGAGTCTGTTATGTACGTGTTGACAGGGCTGATAGCGTTACTTCTGATCGTTCCTATGCCTGCAAGGTTGATGTCCGCGGACGACTCCGCAAGAACTCAACCGCAATCCGTTGATCCGCAGCTGATGGCTGAGTGCATGTCGATCCTTCGCAATGGTCTGGCTTCTGAAGAATTCTGGCCAGCCATGCATGCCGCTGAGGCGTTGACTTATGCCGATGCAGGACCAGAAGTCATTGGTGCTCTGAAAGACCGATTGCCAAACGAACAGGATGATCTGCGCCGATGTGGCCTTGTCAGAGAACTCTATCGAGCCGGCGATCGAAGCCATCTCCAGATACTGTTTGATATCCTCGGCAATCCCTCATCGAAAGGTCGCACGCATGCAGCGGAGAGCCTCTACAAGATCGGCCAGACGGCTGACAAAAGTTTGCTGCGTGAAGCAATGAATCAATCCGAAAGTATTCCTCTGCAGATCATGGCAGCGGCCGCATTGGTCAAAGCTGAAGATCCTGGTGCGAAGAATCTCGTTCGTCAACAACTCCAATCCCCGGACGCGACGGCCCGAAATCTCTCTGCATGGGTCATCGGTCGACACGGAAACAAAGACGATGGCATGGTCGTCAAAGCCTTGCTGCAGAAAGAGACTTCAGCAGCGACCAAAGACGAGATGTCAGTCACATTCCTGGCCGTGTCGCTGGCGTCATTGGGAGATTCCGAAGGGCGCGCCGCTCTGGTGAATCAACTCAGCTCACCGAACCCAACGGCACGGGCAATGGCCGCCGAGTTTGCTGGACTTAGTCGTACAACAGAGGCAATGGAGAAACTGAAGGAACTGCTCAAAGACTCTGCTCTGGACGTACGCATCCGTTCGGCCCAATCAATCATTGCATTCTCCAAAGCATCATCACCATGAGCAGCAAAACTTACTCTCAGCATCAACAAGAACCGGACAAACTGCTGTTTTCTGTCGTTAAATACTCAAGTTTTTCCAAGCCAACAGATTAGGGTGCAGGCGTATTGTCGATAAGATTGGAGGCCACTTTTGCAAAAAACGGACTTTGAAATCCAGATCGGCTTCCGCTCCGCGTACACATTTACCCTCGCGACGTCTTGCAAACCTTGCCAAAACCACGATAACATTGTCCACTCCCTGACGCTGCAGGAATCAATCCTCCGTCTCCTCCCTGCCTAAAGGACGAATACCAATGATCGACTTTCATTTTGGTAAGGCTCATCGCAATTGCGAAGGCTCATCCCGTCGAGATTTTCTCCGGGTCGGTGGCTTGGGGTTGGGAAGTCTGTCATTGGCGAACTTGCTGCAGGGAAAAGCTAAAGCCGCAGAGCAGGGGATTCAAACATCTGATAAGTCTGTGATTTGGTTGTGGCTGGGTGGTGGTCCAACTCAGGTTGAAACCTTCGACCCAAAGATGACGGCACCATCAGAATACCGCAGCGTCACTGGTGAAGTGAAAACAGTGCTTCCAGGAGTGACCCTCGGCGGTAATTTTGAACGCATCGCCGGGCTGGCTGACAAGATGGCTTTCGTCCGCTCGTTTGCTCACACGAACAGTGGGCACTCTGGTGGTACTCACTATGTTATGACAGGATACGACAATCGACTGGCAGATAATGGAGCTGTCGCCGATCGACCATTCCTCGGGTCTATCATGTCACGCATCCGCGGCACCAATCATCCGGTGACAGGTATTCCGACCTACGTTCGGCTCGGTGGCATCTATGCGGATGGTCCTGCATTCCTTGGGACTGCTTTTGGTCCCTTTGATCCGGCCGGCGAAGCTCGCCGTAACATGTCACTCTCGATCGAACAGTCACGACTGTCCAATCGACGTGCCATGCTCGATGGCATCGACAATGTGAAACGCGATATCGATCGTAAGGGACTGATGGAAGGACTCGACTCCTTCGAAGAGCAGGCCTTTAATTTGATCCTCAGTCGTTCGCAACAGGCGTTCGATCTCAAGTATGAAGATCCTCGCGTTGTTGATCGCTATGGTAAAGGCCTGGGAGAACAGATGCTTCAGGCACGTCGTCTCTGCGAAGCTGGCTGTGGCTTTGTCACGCTGCAACATGGTGGCTGGGACATGCACAGCAACATCAAGCAGGAAATGGATCGTCGCGGTCCGGAGATTGACCGAGCTGTTTCAGCCCTGGTTGAAGACCTCGATCAGCGAGGAATGCTGGAGAATGTCCTGCTGGTGATCAGCGGTGAATTCGGACGTACTCCAAAAATCAACGGCTCATCAGGACGAGATCACTGGGCTCCGCTCAGCACTTTGGCGTTCGCTGGTGGTGGTCTGAAAATGGGGCAGGTTGTGGGTGAGTCCGCAGAGAAGGTTGATGTCCCAAAAACGACTCCGATTACGCCTCAGGACCTGATGGCAACCGTCTTCCATGTCCTCGACTTCGACAAGCGAATTCAGTTTACGAATCAATCAGGCCGCCCGACGTATATGATCGAGAATGGCCGGCCAATCGAAGAGCTGATCTGATCCATTCACTGCACCAGGTTGCGGTGTTGCCCGTGTGTTCGACATACGGGCAATCTCTGATCACAATGGACTCCCCAGAGCTCCCGCGCGTTAGGCGCGGAGCTTTTCGAAGTACGGTTGGGATCCAGGGAGACGACGCGGTGAATGGTATTGAACGTCTGAGACTCTTTCTGTTCGCAATCGCACTGATTGCGTTGAGCTTTCGACAAGCATCTGCTCAGCAAACATCATTCTCCCGCGCCGTTGTGGCCGCAGACCATGTGGCGGCCAGTGAAGCCGGCGCTCGCATCCTTCGCGAACGTGGCAACGTGGTCGACGCTGCCGTTGCCACCTCATTCGCCTTGTCCGTCGTAAGGCCAGCAAGCTGCGGAATTGGTGGCGGAGGATTTATGGTGATCTGGGACGCAGATCATCAAAAAGCCGCGGCACTGGATTATCGAGAACGAGCCCCCGCTGCGGCGACCGCCGCTGCACTGCAGAATGACGAATCAACTCCCGAACCGCCGAGTGTTCGAGGCGGCAAAGCTGTGGGAATTCCTGGGAACGTAGCCGGCTTGTGTTATGCCGCTCAGAAGTACGGCACCATGCCGATCGCCCGCCTTGTCCAGCCAGCGATCGATCTCTGTAGAAATGGTGTTCTGATCGACGAACATGATCGGGAAGTTCAGGCATCGACTCTCAGCAAACTCAGGAGCCATGTCGGTTATGAAGATCGATTCAAACTCCTGAAGCAGCTTTACCTGAATAACGGCAAGCCGTGGAAGATCGGCGACAAGTTTTACTCTCCACAACTCAAGACTCTGGAAGCCATTGCCGCAAACGGCGCGGCGGGTTTCTATGAAGGTCCGGTGGCCTCAGCAATTACACAGACGATCACAGCAGAGTCCGGCTTCTTCTCGACAGACGATCTTGCAGCCTACCAGCCAACAGAGCGTAAAGCCCTTGAGTCAACATTTCACGGCAAGCAGATCTTTACGATGCCTCCCCCTTCCAGTGGAGGAGTGGCATTATTGCAAACGCTGCAGTCACTTGAAGAATGGGAGACGCTGACCCAAAAGAACCTGAAGTCGTTGCAACACAACAGTCCGGATTACATTCATCTTGTGACGGAAGTCCTGAAACACGCATTCGCAGACCGCGCGGAGTTCCTTGGGGATACGGACTTCGTTGAGGTACCAATCGACAAACTCCTCAACAGACATTATTCACGCAGCATTGCAGAACACGTCTCAATGACAAGCACGCTCGCTCCGGAGAAATATGGTCGCTTCTTTCTCAACGCCGATGGAGGAACAAGCCACTTTTCCGTGCTGGATACAAAAGGCAATGCGGTAGCCTGCACCGAAACGATCAACCTGACATTCGGCAGTTTTCTGGTAGTCCCGGAATACGGGATTGTCCTGAACAATGAACTGGATGACTTCACCGCCAATCCCGGCCAACCTAACGCCTTCGGGTTAATTCAGAGCGAAGCCAATGTCATCGAACCAGGCAAACGACCACTCAGCAGCATGACCCCCACGCTGGTGGTGGAAAACAACAAAGCGACTTATGCCTGTGGTGCTTCTGGTGGCCCGCGAATTATCACCGCGACACTACAAAGCCTTCTTAATCACACCGTGTTCGAAATGTCGCCGGCTGATGCCGTCTCGGCCAGTCGCTTTCATCACCAATGGGCGCCGAATGAATTGTTGCTGGAACCATCATTACAGAAGACGACCGGCTCTTCGCTGAAAGAACGAGGCCATGCGATCAAAAGCAGCAGCTCACTGGCGGCAACTCAGGCCGCAGCACTGGATGGAACGGCATTGTCCGGCGGCAGTGACCCACGGAAACACGGGCAGCCGACCGGACACTGAAGTCCGGCAATTACGGCTTCCGAATAAAGTGCTCCGCAAATGAGCGGATGTGGTGACCATTGAGAACGTGGAACATCCTTAGCTTCTCAATCGTCGCCGCACCAAACCGACTCATCGGCACATGAACAATTTTCTTCTTGTACTTGCTGGCTAGTCTTCTCCAGCCGGCACCCGGAGGCGAGTGGCTCATCAGCGCGATGTGTCGCTCGTTGGAATAATGCAGCCCGGCCGCAATCAACCGTTCTTCCAGCGTATCGACGAAATCGAATTGTGGATCTCGCCAGATATCTCGAACCGGCCGCGGCGGAAACAGGAACATACAACCGCCGTATCGAGCCAACGCGATCCCGGGACCGATCATGTCCTCCGCGAAGTTTGTTGCAAATAACGACAACGTCGATTCATCGTGATTCTCGGCATGCCAGGTGATTCGCCAGGGATAATCGCGAGGATCCGCCGGCGAATCAAACAGCATCACAACGCAGTCGATTTTTCCACGAGCTGGCGGGAAGACTTTGACATGCAACTCACCCAGATGCCAATTTCTCAGCGTCTCGCGAATATCCAGCCCGTCTTTCATACTGGCCGAAAACTTCTCGGTCCGAGCGAGATCATTGCCGATCAAATCCAGAGCAACGTTTTTCACATGAGTCCGAAAGTTCTCGATCGCGACATCTTCCGGCGGCCAACTACACTGACCATACGGATTCCACGACTTCTGCCATTCCACCTTGGTGCGGCGGTCAGGACGAGCATTCAAACGACAACTTCGCCAGACCACAGGATGCCCCGGAAGTCGGCAAACAGGGCGAAATTCTGAACCGTCCGGCAGGATAGTCCGATCAATCCCGAACCGTATTTCCGGCAAATCAGAGCTCGGTGCGAACGGATAATCACGCGCCGTTTCGGCAACATGAATTGCAAACTGATCGCCCGCCGTCTGCTGAGAAGCAACAACCAGCGTATAGAGATCGGGCGTAAACCGTCGTTCAATCAACGACAGATTCCGGACGTACTTCAGACAGTTCATCAGCAACTGCGGCGTAATCCGACGAGCACGCGATTTGAATTCATCTCGGTAACGATCTCGTGCATGAAGCAGCAATGATTTGATACCGTCGATCGACAGATTCTCATCATCATCCAGTTCGAATCGAGCCTTTTCGTAGAGTCCGGTAATGAAAGGAAGTTCTCCCAGCATGAACGTCAGTGTTCTGGCGGAGACTCCGAAGGATTCTGTCGGCGTTTCCGACCACGTTGGCGGAGCAGGGCGTTCAACCGCACTGTTGAACGCATCACGCAGCCATGGCCAGTCCATTATGTTGCAGAGACATAAGACCGATTCATGCTGCGCTGACAGTCGATGCAACTCACTGGCCATCCAGTGGATTCGCCGAAACTGATCTTCATCTTCAGGAGCTGGCAGAGCTGGCAAAACCGCGGCGGCGAATTGTTCCGGACGCACTCGCTTCAGAGCATACGGATCCGGCAAGGAGGCTTCTCGCGGAA
>JBILXT010000369.1:0-7356 GCA_044378235.1 Planctomycetaceae bacterium | reverse complement strand
CGACTGACTGCGAAGCTTGCCCCAGTTCTTTCCATCATTGCGATTCACCGGTGTCACTTCAAAATCAGCCACTCGCGGCTCCGTCGATGTGGAATCAGACGATTGAGTTCCCCCCAATCCCAGCGCCGCCATCGTCTCCTGCTGATTGCGAAGTCGCGCAGCCGCCTGAGCGGCCTGTTGTGCTCGCGCGGCCTGGGCCAACGTGTCCAATTGTGCTGCATTCCGCTGAGCAGCCAACGCGGCCTGATCAGCATCGGCATTCGCCTGAGCTGCCACGGCCGCTTCCGCCTGCAATCTGTCCAATTCATCCAGCGTCCGCGCCAACTGTTCCCCACGAGCCATCTCTTCTGGTGTCAACTCCGCAGCCGCAGTCAACTGATTCCCATTACTCTCATTATTCCCCTTACTCCCATCAGCCGCTGCATTCGCTGGAGTCGCAGCCGCATTCGCCCCATCAGCCGGATTCCCCGCAGCAGCAGCCTGCGCCGGTTCCCCAGACTCCTGAGCAGCCGCTTCTGCTGCAGCCGCAGCGGCCAGCAATGGATCAACGACCGCCGAAAGATTCCCGGCCTGCTGATTAATCGCGGTCTCTGCTTTGGCCACATCCTGCTGAGCTTTCAGTGCCTGCCCATTGGGCTGTGGCTGATTGTTCTGCGGATTCGCGAGAGCATTCGCTTCCGCCTGCTCCGCCTCAGTCGCAGCCGCCTTCAATTGCTGCTCCGCCATATTGGATTCGTTGTTCGCCACCTGCTGAATGCTGTTGGCAACGTTCTGCAATGGCTCAGCCACAGTCTGATTGTTCAGCCGACGTTCATGTCGAGCCGCACGAGACACATCTTCTGCCGCACTTGCCACATCTTCAGTGATCTCGCCCTGCTGTGTTTCGGCCTGTGCAAGAGAACTCTTCGGCGGCGAAAGTTCATTGCCAAAGTTGGCCGCCGCGACTGCCTCATCCGCTTTCTTGTTCAACTGCTCCGCCGCTTTCATCGCCTCATCAGCGTACTGATCGGCCAACTGAGTCGCCGGGTTCTGTGCATCCAGGGCAGGTAACGGTTTGTTCTTCACTTCTTCAGATCGCTGATTCGCCTGCTGGCTTTTCTGCTGAGCGTCCTGCAGAACAGCCTTGGCTGCAGCCACTTTCTTCTGTTCTGCGGCCTGACGAACCTGTTCCTGCGCCACATTATTCTTCAAGCCGGCATTGTCAGGTTTCTCGTTGGACCGTGTTTGAGCCTGCTGAACTCTGGTATCCGCAGCGGCCAAATTCTTTTCGGCGACCTGGACGGCCTGCTCCGCGCGTTTCTGAGCATCTTCTGCTCGCTTGGCAACATCAGCAGCCGCTTTCTTTTGTTGCTCATGGAACTGCTGACGACGCTTCTCCGAATCCACCTTCTGCGCTTCTCTGGCTTTATCGTCGGCATGGATCTTTTCATCCTTGCCCGCCTGAGTTTTCTCCTTGGCCTGCTTCAGAGTCTCTGTCGCCTGAGTTAATGTCGCTTTCGTCTCCTGAACCGTCTGAGCCAATTCGGACAACAATAATTCTTCTCTGGCCGAGTTCGCTTTCGCCGCGGCTTCATTCAACTTCACCTGAGTCTCCGCAAGTTTCTGCTGAGCCTCTGTTGTCTTACCCTGCGCCGCTGACTGACTGGCCTGAGCGACCAACGCACCGGAAAGCTGCGACGCGTCCGCTGCCATTTCGCGAAGATCCTGGACTAAATCCCGTTTCTTTTGCTGAAACTCCTGATCGGCCTGCTCGTTAGCCCTCTGAAGCTGCTTGTCATCTTCGGCTGCGTACTCTAGCGCGTTCCTTGCGTCTTCCAGAGCAGTCTTTGAAATCTCCGAAAGCGCCTTCTGCATCGCGGGGTTCGTTTTTAGTTCCTCTTCCAGTTCTGAAATCAGTGTCGCCGTTTCCTTCTCGGCCATTTCAACCAGTTCTTCGCTGGTGTCATACTGCTTATCGAGCAACTCAACAATTCCGAGTTCCTTTTCGGCTTCTCGAAGTTCGGCACGCGTGTCCGCCACGTTCAAGCCCTTGTCGAGCTGATCGAAGTGCTCGGCGACTAATTCCAATGCCTTCGCAGCTTTCTCCTGTTGTTCCGCCGCCTGAGCCAGTTCTTTCGCCTGCTGTTCCGGTGATGCCTGCTCCTGGGCTTTCTCCATGGCTTCATTCATTTTGGTCGCCGGATCCTGAATCATGGCGATACTGTCATCCGCATCTCTCGCGCGTTCACGTTGAGATTCTTCCAGCATATCCTGAGCATTCGCATCTTCGACCAGGGCTTCCGTCAAATCCGCAATCTGCTGATTGATGGACTCCTGTCGCTGCTCAAGCTCTTCCAGTTGCTGAACGGTCTCGGGGTTTTGCGGATCGTTGCTCTTCTGCTCGACCACATCAGCCGTTTCCGTTGTCGCCTCTTCGAGTTCTCGAATCTGCTCGGCCGTCTGAGCCGCCATTTGCGGGATCGTCGGAGTATATCGACGAATGACATTGCGAGCATCTTCCATCACAGGTTCAATCGACTTGATCACGACAGCAACCTGATCGCGGATTTGCACCAGCTCATGCCCGGCACTGATGATCGACTCGCGTTTCCAGCGTCGCTCCGTAATCTTGCGAGCCGCATCGCGTGCTTCCGCCGTCCAGCGTGTCTGATCAAATGCACCGACGATCTCGTTCTTCACGCCCGCTTCACGCAACCGCTGACTCGCCAATTCGAAGCCTCGCTGCACAAGATCCCACACACGCGGATGCTCGATGCGGGCCTGCAGGTCCTGCGATCCCCACCGTTCCAGATTCGTCAGTTCGTCCAGAGCATCACGCACAATCGTGAGTTCATGCCCGGCTTCAAGGACTCGATAAGCCGGAGCAACCTCCAGAAGCCGCGTTGCAATCGCCGATTCCTGAGGTGACACCTGGCGATGTTGATTGAGCAACGAAATCACCGCACGATGCGCGAGACCAGCATCGGCAACATACTGTGCGTCGCCATCTTTACGGGCCTGAGTGAGCTCTTTGCGAATTCGGAGCTGATCAAGACTGCGCCGATGCTTCAGATCAATCTCCGCTACAAATCGTTCGGCCTGATCAAGAATCTTCTGACCTGCCGCCGAATCCTGCGACGCGGCCGCCTGAGCCGTCAGTTGATTCTCCTGCTGAATTGCCCGCGCCAATTGGTCGATCGGGAGATGCAAATTGCCCGCTCGGCTATCGAGATCTCTCCAGGCATGCACAATTCGATTGGACAGATTCCCATCGACCACATCAAACCGCTGGCGATCCTTCAATTGACTATTCAGCTCTTTTGAAACCGTCTTCAACTGTTCCAGCTTCTCGGCCGACTCCATCGATTCCTGAAGACGATCTCGACTCGTTTCAGTCCAACGGATCATTTCATTTAACTGGCCTTCGAGATACTTTGGCAATCGCTTCCGCTGATCTCGAATGAGCTGCTCGATTCCCTTAATCTGATTCAGGACCAGCGTTTCCTGACGCTGTAATCGCTCCCATGTCTGAGTCGGACTGTCCACGACCAGTTTCTGCTGACGCAGCAAGGCATCCATATCACTCGCCACGGCCGTGACAAAATTATGAGTCGACAGAACCTGATAGTGTTCATGGATCATTTTGGCGTCGTCGGCTGTTCGCTCGAACGTTTGCTTGATGACATCCAGATCGCCATTCCTGCGATTCACATCTTCCGTATGCTGCCGAGCCTTCAAAGCAAACGCCGGGATGTTTGAGTACTCGCGTTGTATTCTCGCAACGACTCGCCCGATCAAATCCAGATCGTAAGCATCAGCTCCGGCCGCCATGTCTTTTTCAACTGCCAGGATGTTGGCCAGAATCTTCTCCGCCTGCTCGCGTTGCTTGCTGGCCAGATCTGTCAGCGTCAACTGATCCTGCGTCGCCTGTTCTTCGGTCTGCTCTGGCTTTCGCAGTCGCTCGACAACTTCCAAAGCAGTCACCTTCTGCTCCTGAAACAATTCCGAAAACTTAGCCAACTCATCGACGAACTCGATCTTGCGTTCCATCATCGTGTGCCGCTCCGGATCAAAGTCCTGCGCTGCCACGATCACTCGCAACGGGATCGATTCGCCGATGTTCCCCTTGCGGTCAGTCGCCACAAGCTTGGTCATGACCTGGTCGCCAGTTTTCAGCTTGTGATTCTGCAGATCCCATTGCCACTCGGCCGTCAGATTTCGACCTTCTGTCTCCGCGTCCGGTTTCGCATCGAGAGGCAGGGCGATCCAGTCCAGCCCGTTGACAGAAACATGCTGCTCCAGTTTCACCAGCGGCAGATCGTCTTCCGCCATCGCTTTCAGAGCCACAATATCATTGGGCGGTAAAAGCAGAGTCGTCTCTTTCTGATCCACGAAACCCGCGCGAGGAATCAGATCCGGTTGCGGTCGGATTTCGTACTTTGGACTAAAAAGATTCTCAAAGCCTGTTTCTTTCGAAACCAGATGGACCTTGTAAATCGCAGCCGCATCCACAGGAACAGTCACCTTCCACTGCAAACCGTTCTTGCTGTCCGCGACCGGAGTCAACGGGATCGTGATCATCTCATCGGATTCCGACGGATCAATTCGCAGTTCTGCAGCGGATACCTGCTGATCCAGCTCAAGCTGCATTTCCGCTTTCGTGCCTTCCAGCACCAGAAGGTCACCATGGTTCTCCGTGACCGTCTTGTCGGGCAATAAGGCATAGGCCGGATAGACGAACGTTTTCAGAAACGCTGTCACACGAGGACGCGGACGGGCTTCAATTCGAAAACGCTCGGTCACCGCATCGCCGGCGAGAATTCGATATTCAACCGATTCGTCCATGACATGAATGTTGGATGTGAACTCGGCTTCCGTTCGCCCACGCATCGATTGTCGAACAGCCCCTTGCTTCTCAGTAAAGGTCTCGAGCGTGACTTCATCAAAACTGCCGCCGGTAACAGAGGCCACGACAGCGACTGTTTCATCTTCCGCCATCATCAGCGAACGCGGCGTTGGTTGCAGAATTTCAACGTTGACTCGAGAAACCCGCGCGATATTGGCTCCCGGAAGAATCGCCCGCGCGGCAAGCTGACGATAGCGATGATTGCTCGACAACAGCAGCACCGCAGCGATCGTCACGACAACTCCCGCAACCGCCATCCATCGCGCAACAAGTTTCAGAGGCAACAACGCAGGGACTTCGATCCGCGTCATCTGCTCGGCCACTTTGCCCTGCAGCAAACTTCGAAACACCGGGGAGTCGTGCAGAGAGGAAGGATCATCCGTCGCCAGTTCAACGGCCGAAAGCAGATTCTCTCGCAGTTGCGGTTCCGTCATCTCCACCTGCGATGCGATCTCTTCCCTGAGCGGCCGACGCAGAATCCGGCGCAGGCTGGTTGTCCAGATCACAACAATCACCGGCAAATAAATCGCCGCACTTAAAGCCCAGCGTGCGCGATCGCTTAGCAGCCAATACCAGTCGATGGCGGCGACGATTGCCACACAGATCAGAAACGTGGCAACGCCCGCGCAGAGTCCTCGCGCGACAATCAGTCGAAACCGACGGCGTCCGAATTCTTCGAGTTTTCGAGCAACAACGGGATCAAGCGAAACACTCATCGTGAATCTTCCTTTATTTGCATCGCGCCGTCGGCAACCCTGCCGTCAATCACAAAGCCATCACCGTTCAAAGCAACCCGGCTCGTTTTCGTAACACCCACTCAACCGTCAACAGGATAACAATTGCCGCAAACCACCAATAGCTCTGCCAGATTTGCGTATCGGATTCGACGACTCGGCCGCTGCTGAGAGGACTCAACAGCTCCGGCAATCGAAACAGTTCCTCTTCGCGAAGGTAACCTCCTCCGGAAGCCGCGGCAATCTGTTTCAGCAGTGTTTCATTGGCCGACGTCTGAGTCATCTCACCGGATTCCGGTGGTAGCACCACAAACCGGCTGCGAGCCTTCAATGCGGCGTCACTATATCCGGCTGCTCGAACCGACACTTCGTATTCGCCCTCTGGCAAAGCCGCGACGCGACCTCGATAAATCCCCGGCACATCGGCATCCGGAGTCAGGCTCACCGTGGAAACAATGCGTCCCTCTTTCCACACCAAAGCGTCAGCCGAAACACCAGTCGCCGGTTTTCCATCAAGCCCTAACAGGCGTGCTCGAACATCAACAGTCGCCCCAAAGTCGTAACGCACCGAACCAGTATCAAGGGAAACATACTCGTCGCTGACAGCAAATGGCCGAGGCATGACATACTTCGCCAACTGATTCCACGCACGCTGATGCCAAAGATCGGCCGTCTTAAATCGCCAGCGCCAGGATTCATCGAACGCCAAATAAACAACGCGGCCGGAACCAAACAATCGTGTGACCATGGCCGGTCGTTGCCGACCATCCACATTCGCTTCGATCAACACTTCAGCCCCGGGCAAGGCATTCACAGCCACCAGCGAATGAGGTGGAGGCAGCTCGGTCCAGAAGCGACGATTCTGTTCCGCGTCCGGTGATAGTCGCAACGCACTTTCTGAGGCACCCTTATCCGTCAATTGCAACGATGTAGGCTTGGCGGAAATGGTTTCGTTCAGCCATTCGACAGGAATCAGGCTGCCAAGCTTTGTGCTCGCGAGCTGCCGCAGACGACCTCGCTGACCATCGATGAAAACGATGCCACCGCCACGAGTTTCCACGAACTCGCTCAAACATTGAAAGTCCTGCTCGTTAAGCAGTTCAGGGGCCACTTCGCCAAAGATCACCAAATCATAGGCAAACAATTGTTCTCGCTTGCCCGGGAACTGTCCCTCTTCTTCACCTCTCGTCAAACCGGCATGATCAGTTCCCGGCCCGACGATCACAGTATTGATCGACCATTGCTCATCGCGTTCAAAGACGTTGCGAAGATAGCGAGTTTCCCAGCGAGAACGCCCATCAACCAGCAGAACTTTGTAGCTTGAGACGATAGCGGCCAGTCTGATCGCACGCTGATTGTTGTCCGTTTCGGACTCTTCGGGCAACGCGGCAATCGACGCCTGAAACTCCAACGGCACAGCATGCTGCTTGATGTCGGAAGCAAACTGAGCTCCCAGCTTTGTGACGAGTTCATCGATCTCAAATTCAAATTCAATACGTCGCTCGGCAACGTTCTGAGTTTCCAGTTGCTGCTGCCAAAGCACCTGATCCTGATAGCTGATCTGAGCAACAAAAGGTTTCCCCGGCGTCATCTGATCACGAACAACCATTACACCGCGAACATGATCTTTCTGGAACACAAGATCCGGGTGTTCAAGGCCGATCACCGCGAGGTCTGCAGCCTGCTGCGAAGCCCCCAGCGACACGCTGAAAAACGGAACTCCCTGACCTCCTAAAA
>JBILXT010000368.1:0-7362 GCA_044378235.1 Planctomycetaceae bacterium | reverse complement strand
CAACGACCGCGTAGCGATCGCGTTGATTGATTTCCAGAATACGATTCATCTTGGCCAAAGCAATCATGACTCCGCCACCAACGGGCAGACATCCACCGGCCAGGCTGGTTCCGGCTCCGCGAGCCACGAAAGGCACGCCAAACTGATTGCATTCACGAACGATCCGGACAACTTCATCACTGTTTACCGGGAACACGACGATGTCGGGTGAGTTCTTTTCTACGACGTAGCCATCGCATTCGTAAACGACCAGCTCATCCGGAGCATCCAGCAGCCGTTCAGGTCCGACGATACTTTTCAGACGCTGCTTGAACGCGTGCGTAATGAGTTTTGAAGAAGCAGAAGGCGAAGTCGCGATAGCCGACATGAGATGACACTTTCTGGTGCAAACGACGGAAGAATGCCGCATTCGTACCGCAACCGACGTTCACGGTCCAGTGTCGGGTCAGTTGCCGTTACAGGATGCGTCGCTGGAAGAAGAGGATCATTTCCTCTTTGTTGTGTGGATTCGGGACTGCGGAGACCAGTTGCCAGCCTCGGTCACCCACCTCTTCGTTGATGTCTTCGCCCAGAAATCGACCGTATTTGTCGGTTTCGAGGTAATAAGTGCGATACTCCATCTGCGGCTTCAGGAGTGCATCAAACAGCAGCCTCGTGCACAGTTCGGCGGACCAAATTGTCAGAATCAGGAGGAAAAGTTGTTTGTAGCTCATAGCAATTCCCTTTGCGCCGTGTCACCAGTCTGGTTGCAGAATAGAGTATTCCGGGAATCGTGAAAATATGGACCCTGTTGCATCGCCGATGCGGTTCAATAGACTTCCGGGAATTACCGTAGCCCCGTCGCTCCGCCGACGGGATTTGCCGGTCGACCGGGACATCAGACTCTTACTCTATCGTGTCCCGCCGATTGCAGCTGTCTGAACACTGAAAACTGAACACTGAAAACTGTCTCCCCATGCCCCGTTACGATTTCAAACCGGTTGAATCCCGCTGGCAGCAATACTGGGACGAAAACCAGACCTTCCGCACCGAGGACGCTGTTTCTGCCAAGAAGAAGCTGTATGTGCTCGACATGTTCCCGTATCCGTCCGGCAGCGGATTGCATGTGGGGCATCCGGAAGGTTACACCGCGACGGATATCGTCTGCCGTTACTCGCGGATGAAGGGCCTGAATGTTCTGCATCCAATGGGTTGGGACGCATTCGGACTTCCGGCCGAAGAGCATGCTGTGAAGACGGGCACCCATCCTCGTGAAACGACGAACCAGAACATTGCGACGTTTAAGCGTCAGTTGAAGATGCTCGGGTTCAGCTACGACTGGGAGCGAGAACTCGCGACGACAGATCCGGATTACTACCGATGGACGCAGTGGATCTTTCTGCAGATCTTCGACACCTGGTATGACTCGGAGTATGAATGGACCGGCCCCGATGGCGTGAAGCGAAAAGGCAAAGGCCGGCCGATTAGTGAGCTGCCGATTCCATCTGAGATTTCAAATTTGAAATCTCAAATTGAACGCTCCGAAGCCATTCGCCGTTATCAGGACAAACACCGACTTGCCTACGTTTCCGACGCGCCGGTGAACTGGTGCCCTGCCCTTGGCACGGTATTGGCCAATGAAGAAATCATCGACGGCAAGAGCGAACGCGGTGGCCATCCGGTGGTCCGTATGCCGCTCAAACAATGGATGCTGCGAATTACCGCGTATGGCGATCGCCTCGCGAATGAGCTCGATCCGCTAACTTGGTCCGAAGCGATCAAACTGATGCAGCGCAATTGGATCGGCCGAAGTGTTGGCGCGGAAGTGGACTTCAAAATTGTCCCCTCCGAAAACCAAAAACCTCAAACCGAAAACCCAACGTCCATCCGCGTCTACACAACTCGCCCTGACACGCTTTTCGGCGTGACCTACATGGTTCTCGCGCCGGAGCATCCGCTGGTCGACAAGATCACAACGCCGGAACAGAAGGCGGCCGTGGATGAGTATCGCACAAAAGCATCGTTGAAGAGCGATCTCGATCGTACCGACCTCGCGAAAGACAAGACCGGTGTCTTCACCGGCGGTTACGCGATCAACCCGGTCAACGGCGAAAAGGTTCCCGTCTGGATCGCGGATTATGTGCTCATCAGCTACGGCACCGGAGCCATCATGGCCGTGCCCGCGCATGATGAACGCGATTACGAATTTGCGAAGACGTTTGGCATTGAGATCAAGCAGGTGGTTGCACCGGCTCCGGGCAGTGGACACGTTGCGGATATCGACAATTCGGCGTTCACGGAGACGGGTATCGCAGTCAATTCCGGCAAGTACGACGGTCTTGCGACAGCAGATTTCAAATCTCAAATTTCAAATGACTTAGCCGCCGCAGGACTCGGCAAAGAAGCGGTCAACTATCGTCTGCGCGATTGGCTCTTCAGTCGTCAACGATACTGGGGCGAGCCGTTTCCGATCTGGCATGAGCTTGATGCCGATGGCAATCCAACGGGACTCATGCGAGCCGACACGGTCGAATCGCTGCCGGTGTTGCATCCTCATATGGAAGACTTCAAACCAACCGGTACGCCCGAACCAATGCTGGCCAAGGCGACTCAGGAATGGTTGTTCAAGACGGACACCGACGGCGTGAAGCTTAAGCGAGAAACCAACAGCATGCCTCAATGGGCCGGAAGCTGCTGGTACTACCTGCGCTTCTGCGACAACAAGAACTCCACCAACTTCATCGACCCGGCAAAAGAAAAATACTGGCTGCCGGTCGACCTCTACATCGGCGGCGCGGAACACGCGGTGCTGCATCTGTTGTACTCACGCTTCTGGCACAAGGTCTTGTTCGATCGCGGCCATGTGAGCACTCCTGAACCGTTTCAGAAGCTGGTGAATCAGGGGATGATTCTGGGTGAGCCGGATGAAAACGGCAAAGCCGAGAAGATGTCCAAATCTCGCGGCAACGTGATCAACCCTGACGACATCGTGCGTGACTATGGTGCGGATTCACTGCGGCTCTATGAAATGTTTATGGGCCCGCTTGAACAAACCAAGCCGTGGCAGATGAGCGGTGTTGAAGGCGTCTATCGATTCCTCGGCCGCGTCTGGCGAATGATCGTCGACGAACGCGCGGAGACGGTGAAGTTGGCGGACGCGGTTGTCGACGCTGCTCCGACGGACGAACAACTGCGAGTGCTCCACAAGACGATTAAGGCCGTGACTGATGACATCGATCGTTTGTCATTCAACACGGCGATCAGTCGCATGATGGAATTCTCCAACTTCATGTCGAGCCAGGAAGCTCGTCCGAAGTCGGTCTTGTCTCAGTTCGTGCAGCTGCTGAGTCCGTTTGCGCCGCATATTGCGGAAGAACTCTGGAATGTGCTCGGTCACCCGAATACTCTGGCTTATGAACCGTGGCCGACATACGACCCCGCGTTGTTGGTTGAGGATAGTGTTGAAGTGCCGGTTCAATTCAACGGCAAACTGCGATCCAAGATCGTAGTTCCTGCGAACAGCGATGCGACAGCACTGGAAGCGGCCGCTCGCGCGGATGAACAGGTGCAGAAGAATCTGGAAGGCAAGACGGTTGTTAAGGTCGTCGCCGTGCCGGGGCGAATGGTGAATTTTGTCGTCAAGTAGGACGACCGTTTTCGGTTTTCGGAGAGTGATGACCTTAGACATCCACCACCGGGCTGTTGACTTGATTAAGCATTCCTCGTTTTCGTTTAACGGCGAGCCGCAGGCGTAGGCGAGAACAAAGTACCGACGCCTGCGGCTTGCTGTTAAACGAGTTAAACCGACATGCGCCTGGCGGCGTGTCTCTTTGCGACTCTCCGAAAACCGAAAACTGAAAACCTCAAACCTGTTTTGCTTCCCCGGAGCCCCATCCCATGACAACTCCCAGCCATCCCGAACAATCTCGCCGTGGTGTTCTGCGTTCGATGGTTGGTGGGTCGATCCTGTTTCCGGGGCTGGTGTCGCAGTTGCTGGCGGATGAGGCAAAGACCGAGGCGAGCGACCCGCTGGCTCCGAAGCCGACTCATTTTCCCGCGAAGGCCAAGCGAGTCATCTTCCTCTACATGAGCGGCGGAGTTTCTCACATCGATTCGTGGGACCCGAAACCGAAGCTGTTCGCCGATGCTGGCAAGACGATTCCGGTCAATGAGTTTCAGGGACGCAAAGGGGACTTCAATATGTTCCTCAAGCGGCCTCAGTGGGAATTCAAACCACGTGGCCAGAGCGGCATCGAAGTGAGCGACTTGTTTCCTCACATGGCCGAATGCGTCGACGATTTGTGTGTGATTCGATCGATGAAATCGGACCACACGAATCACTACGAAGCGACGCTGGGGATTCATACCGGATCGTTTACGTTTGCTCGCCCCAGCATCGGTTCATGGCTCAGCTATGGGCTGGGGACGGTCAATCGTAACCTGCCGTCGTTCGTCGTCATTGCACCGCATTCTCCGTATGCCGGTGGTCAGGTTTGGGGCAGCGATTTTCTTCCCGGTGCGCATCAGGGGACGCTGGTTTTGCCGGGAGCGGAACCGGTTGCCAACATTCAGCGACGAGCGCCCAGCAGCCGACTGCAGGAGATGGAACTGGCTGCGATGGCTCGGATGAATCAAAAGCATCTGGCGGCTCGTCCGAATGATCCTCTGCTGACAGCTCGCATGAAGTCGTTTGAAACCGCGTTTGGCATGCAGGCCGAGATGCCGGAAGTGTTCGATCTGTCGAAAGAAGACGATGCAACGCTCGAGATGTACGGGTTGCCGCGTGGAAGTACGAACGGTTTCGCGTGGCAGTGCCTGGTCGCTCGCCGACTGGCGGAACGAGGTGTTCGGTTTGTTGAATTGATCGATGTCGGTTCATCCGGCAACTGGGATGCTCACGGCGACATGATGACTCATGCTCCGCTGGCGAAGAATATTGATCAGCCGATTGCCGGGTTGCTGAAGGATTTAAAGCAGCGAGGAATGCTGGAGGATACTCTGGTTGTCTGGACCACGGAGTTTGGTCGCACGCCTTTCAATTCCGCCGCCGGAGCAGCAGGCCGCGAGCATCATCACTGGGTGTTTTCGTCATGGCTGGCTGGTGCCGGTGTGAAGCCCGGAATGACCTGGGGCGAATCTGACGAGTATGGGATCGATGTCGCCAAAGACGTTGTCCACGTGCACGACTTCCACGCGACGATCCTGCATTTGATGGGTTTGGATCACGAACGTCTCACATTCCGCCATTCTGGACGTGATTATCGACTCACGGATGTCGCGGGACGCGTTGTGAATGAGATCCTCGCGTGATTCCCCGGTGATGATTTGCGGAGTGGTGTCGTCGAAAGTGAGGGCTATTCGATGTCGGAAGATATCCATTTAACTTCCGCGCCGTTAGAGGATATGCAGCGGCCTCCACGAAACTGGTCGAAGACATTGCAATTGATTGGCATGTGTGTTGGCGTTGCCGTCATTATTGTGGGGTTGTTTCTGTCCAGTTTTTCCAGTGCTCGTGAAGCTGCTCGCCGCACCCAATGCAAAGGCCACCTTAGTGGCATTGCTTTTGCGTTGCACCGTTATCATGAAACGCACATGGGGTTCCCGCCCGCCTACACCGTCGATGAAAACGGGCAGAGGTTGCATAGCTGGAGGACCTTGATCCTGCCTTACTTGGGACAAGAGGAATTCTACGAAAAGCTCGACCTGTCAAAACCCTGGAATCACCCGGTGAATGCAGGGGTGTTTAATGCCAAGCTCAATGCTTTTTGGTGCCCAAGTTCTGAGTTGCCGCAAGGCTTCACCACCTGTCTGGCCATTGTCGGAGAGAACGCCTGTTTTCATCCCTCGAAGCCCAGAGCGATCTCAGAAATCACCGACGGCACATCCAACACGATCATGGTGATCGAAGTGCCGGTGAAGCAGGCCGTTCACTGGATGTCGCCGCACGACGCAGATGAGCAGATGGTCCTGAACATCAGTCCCGCCGACAAACTTGCTCATAAGGGAGGAGTTCAGTCGGCTTTGGCCGATGGAAGCGTTCGCTTTCTTTCAGAGACTCTGGCTCCGGAGACACGTCGAGCTGTGATTTCGATAAATGGCAAAGAAGTAGTCGGAGAGTTCTGAGTACTTCGCGTTTAAGGCTTCGGTACGCCAGCTTGAGGTTGATCGACTACTAGCCGTCGAACAAGTTACGCCGCTGGGTTTGTATCCCGAATGGCGTGGACTAAAGCTCGACTTGCCACAATGGGGCTTGTCTTGAGGTGTCAAAAACCTGGTATTGCAACAAGATTCAGTGGGACAACAATCGTTCTGGTTTCGCCTCGTAGAGGCGGCAGCAAGTAGCCCCAGGCTTTAGCCGGCTGAAGCCTGGGGCTAAATGCTGCCGCAGCTACGCTGCGAAACACAGCCCGAAACAACGGACCAAAACTTGCGCAATCCCAAGTTCAGAAGTCGCTGAATTGCCGGAACTCGCTGGCGTTCGGTCCGGCCTCCGAAACTGGTGAAGCGTGTTGGTATCGTCATGACGTGGAGAAAAGTGTGATGACTCAAAATCCCTATGAATCTCCGGAGAACTCGCAGGCATACGAGATCGCAAAAAAAGGGAAATCGTTCTTGCTGCTGAATATTCTGGGGGGGATTAGCATTATTGCTTTGCTGATCGCGTTGATTCTTCCCGCGACTCGAAACGTTAGGCCGTCATCAGATAGAACACAATGCCTGAACAATCTCAAGAACATTTCGCTCGCGCTGATCTGCTATGCCGACACGCACAAATCATTTCCACCGGCCTATACAGTGGATGCCGATGGAAACCGATTGCATAGTTGGCGGACTCTGATTCTGCCATACCTTGACCAACAGGCCCTCTACGAATCGATTGATTTATCAAAGCCGTGGAACGATCCCGTAAATGCCAAGGCGTACGGCACGGAACTCGATGTGTTCAGATGTCCGGCGGCGAAGCTTTCAGGTGGCCTGACGACGTATCTCGGCAATGCCGCGACCGACGGATGTTTCACCGGAGATCGTCCGCGACACCTTTCAGGAATGACAGACTCTCATGACCAGACAGTTCTGGTTGTCGAGGTGGCTTCCACTCATGCCGTTCACTGGATGGCTCCGCAAGATGCCGACGAGACAATCCTGTTGCACCTTCGCCCGGGGGATAAATCAGCTCACAACGGAGTCATGAACGCCGGATTTGTTGACGGCACAGTCCGCGCTCTTTCGGTCGATTTAGATTCCCACGTGCGTCGCGGGTGCAGTCGCGATCGATTGCGCGAATGGGTAGTTTAGGTTACCGTGGTGGCTTCTGGTTCTAAAAAAGACACGGAGGCAACACAATGGATCTTGAAAAGCTGACAGCGGAAGAGCGACTCATTG
>JBILXT010000367.1:0-7364 GCA_044378235.1 Planctomycetaceae bacterium | reverse complement strand
GAGCTTCCTCTCGATCAGCCCTGGTACTTGTTGAGTCCAACGCAACAACGACTCATCCTGTACGGCGACAGTGAGAAGTGGGTCGAAGTAGGTGAGTCGCGTGCGTCGGAAGATACATCTGGTGCCGGGAAAGGTCGCAAGGAATCACGTTCCGCCAGTTCGACCGCAACGTCGGCATCTTGCCGAGCATTTCGATTTCGCTACAAAGGCTTGTATCCGGCGATTGAAGAGGCGTCCCGTCTGTCGTTTTCGCATCGTAAGTCGTTGATCGAAATGGCGGGAGAACGCGACTGTTCGATGTGTAATGGCAGTCGACTCGAAGCCGAAGCGGCGGCCGTTCGACTGCGTAACGTCACGCTGCCCCAGCTTTGTCGAATGCCGCTGTCGGAAGCTCTGAAGTTTCTGAATGGTCTGCGGTTGAACAAAGAGGAAAAGAAGATCGCGGGAGATCTGCTGAATGAGGCGACTCATCGCCTGAATTTCCTCGTCGAAGTCGGACTGGACTATCTGACGCTGGATCGTTCAATGCCGACGCTTTCCGGAGGAGAGTCGCAGCGAATTCGACTGGCAGGCCAGGCAGGACGATCGCTTACGGGAATTCTGTATGTGCTGGATGAACCCACCATCGGATTGCACCCGCGCGACAATGGCCGACTGTTGACTGCATTGAAGCGTCTGCGAGATCTCGGCAACACGGTTTTGCTGGTCGAACATGATCGCGAAGTTCTGGACGCGGCTGATCGACTCTTCGACTTCGGCCCGGGTGCTGGTCGACTGGGTGGAACCGTCGTTGCCCAGGGGACGCCTCGCGAGATGCGAAAGAACAAAGCGTCGTTGACCGGCGGTTATTTGGGTGGAACTCGACAGATTCCTGTGCCGATGGTCAGGCGAGTCGCATCGATCGCACCGTCGGTTGTTGTTTCGGCTCCGACCAACGTCGCTGAGACAGATTCGAAATCAGCGAAGCCTGCGGCAGCCAAACGCGGTAAGAAGTCGACGGCAAAAACAGTTGTTGAGTCAACACCCGCCAAGAGCATTGCAACGACGCAGGACTTTCTGGAACTGACCGGCGCGTCTCAACACAACTTGCGAAACGTCGATCTGCGAATTCCTCTGAAGACGTTTGTCTGCATTACTGGCGTCAGCGGTTCAGGAAAGAGCTCGCTGATTATGGACACGCTCGCGCCAGCGGTAGCTCGTAAGCTGAACATGGCGGCCGAAGCTCCGGGAGCTTTTCGAGATCTCCGCGGGGTTGAGCATCTGAGCAAGATTGTGCTGGTGGATCAAAATCCGATCGGGTCAACTCCGGCATCGAATCCTGCAACTTACACGGGCGTTTTCGATGAGATTCGGGAGTTATTCTGCCGCATGCCGGAGGCCAAAGTTCGAGGCTATCGGCCGGGTCGATTTAGTTTTAATCGTGCGGGCGGACGGTGCGAAGACTGCGAAGGCATGGGCCAGCAGAAAATTGAAATGCACTTTCTCCCCGACGTCTGGGTAGAATGTCCGACGTGCCGCGGTCGACGATTCAATGCGGAGACGCTCACTGTTCGATTCAACAACAGCAGCATCGCCGACGTGCTGGAAATGCCCATCAACAAAGCGCTCGAGCTGTTTTCCAACGTGCCGAAGATTCGTGGTCCACTGGCAACTCTGGATGCCATCGGCCTGGGTTATCTGACTCTCGGTCAGTCGGCACCAACGCTCAGCGGCGGGGAAGCTCAACGCATTAAACTGGCGGCGGAGCTATGTCGCCCGAACCGAGGACGGACGTTGTATCTTCTGGATGAACCAACAACCGGCCTGCATTTTGACGACATCCTGAAGTTGCTGAGTGTGCTCAATAGCCTTGTCGAGCAGGGCAACACGGTCGTTGTGATTGAGCACAATCTTGATGTCATCAAAACGGCCGACTGGATCATCGATCTTGGCCCGGAGGCTGGAGCTGGTGGAGGTCAGATTGTCGTTCAGGGCACTCCGGAAGATGTTGTCAGCTATGCAACGCAGGGAAGTGTGCCGCGATCATGGACCGGCGAATTGCTGGCTCCCGTGCTTGAAGAATCACGGCGCGGGGTGATCGAAACATTTGACGCCGAATCTGTGAGTGCGAAAAAGCAGGGCGATGTCAGCATCGAACAGCTTGGAAAGTCAGCCAAGCTTCCGTGGGAAACCGATGGCCGCAAATGGCATACGATCGAACGCATTGCTCATACCGGCCAGCCCTGTCGCTGGGACGGAAAGGCACTGGATTATGTCGTCGGCCTGCTGGAGGATCATGAAGACCTGGCTCCGACCAATTGGAATGATCGTGCGACAGTTGAGGTCAAAGCCAGTAAGGGGCTTGGCTGGTTCCTGCATGCTCGCACGGGCGGCGAATGGTTGCTTTCACTGTGCTTCCGAGTGAAGAAAGGGGAGTTCACAACTGAAGATCTCGACGGCAAGCTGGGCCTGATTCCTCTGGATGATATGGAGGAGATCCCTGTTTATGGCCGTGAGCCTCGTGTCAAAGCACGCGATCTGAAATCTGCCTGGCAGGAAGTCACCATCAAGGTCTGGACAAAGTCCGAGATCGACACCGAGGCGTTTCGAAGATTCGTCAAGCAGGCGCTGAACAGTTACCTGAAACAAGCGAAAGCAGATGCCGCCAATCCTGAAGATTTAATGCCGTGGAAGCAACTGGGACGCAAGTGGCATTTGATGCGAAAAGGGCTGCCAGGGACGGGACGCGTGCCTTGGGAGTTTGGCCTTCTGGAAAAACTGCTGCCCGTCATGGAAACGGCGTTCGACAGTTGCGAAGTCGACTTTGGCATTCGCAGCAAGATCAACTGGATGCATCCAAAGGATGGCCAGACCATTGCCGAACTCCATACCAAACGATCCGATGGCGCCGACCTGATCGCCTATGCTCCGGCGGGAGAGGTTACAGTCGGTTCTATCGCATCAATCGGATCCATGCAGGAGATTGAACCTCACAAAGGCGAGCGCGATCAGATTCGTATTCGCTTTACAACGGAAGCTCAAACGGCAGTAAAGGCACTGAATGAATTTCTGGCAACGATTCGGAAGCTGAACGGGGCCTGATTTGCATCTGTGATACTGATACCGATACGCTGCGAACTTCGGAGTGCCAGGTGTTGCGATTCACAAACACTCCGTTGCCCTTAATTTTGACCCTCCCTGTCCAGGAGTCCCAACGAAATGCTCTGCATCTATTCCCGCCTTCTGAGAGCCACCATGTTGCTTGCTGCGATCCTGTTTTTCTCTGATACGGCCCAGGCGGAGCGTTATCGCGTCTTCGTGGGAACTTACACCGGCGGCGACAGCATCAGCAAAGGCGTTTACTCCTGTGAGTTTGATGCGGAGACCGGTAAGCTTTCAGATCCTGTTCTGGCTGCAGAATTGATCAATCCGTCGTTTCTGGCCATTCATCCCAGCGGGAAGTATCTGTATGCCGTCAATGAAGTCAGTGAAGGACCAGGCCGAGGCAATGGGGCCGTCACAGCATTGACCATCAACGCCGACGGCACCTTGACGAAGATCAATCATCAGGCATCTGAAGGAGGAGCTCCGTGCCACTGTAACGTCGATTCCACCGGAACCAATCTGCTGATCGCGAACTATGGCGGCGGCAACGTGGCGGTTTATCCGATCTCTGACGATGGCTCGTTGAAGCCAGTCTCCTGCAATATTCAGCACGAAGGCAGCAGCGTCGATAAATCTCGTCAGGAAGCACCGCACGCTCACTCGATCAACGTCAGCAGTGACAACAAGTTTGCGTATGCCGCGGATTTGGGTCTCGACAAAATCATGATCTACAAGCTGGATGCAGAAGCTCATACTCTGTCGCCTGCTAATCAGCCGGCCGCATTGGTGACTCCCGGTGGTGGCCCACGTCACTTCTCAATTCATCCGTCCGGTAAGTTTGCTTACACCAACAATGAAATGACGATGGTTGTGACTGGATTCAGCCGTAATCCTGAAGACGGAAGCCTCCGAGCGATCCAGGAAATCTCAACAATTCCCGCCGGCTTTAACGGCCGCAAGAGCACAGCAGAATGTCTGGTTCATCCCAGTGGCAGGTTTCTGTACGTGAGCAATCGCGGACACGAGACGATCACGGCTTACACAATTGACCAGGAAACCGGGTTGCTGTCCTACGTGGGAAATGAGCCAACCGGAGGAAAAGAACCACGCAACTTCTTCATTGACCCATCAGGAAAATGGCTGTTGGCTGAAAACCAGAACAGCGACACGGTCTACGTTTTCTCAATCGACCAGCAGACCGGCGAACTAAATCCTACCGGCGATTTTGTTACCGTCGGTCGACCTGTTTGCATCCGCATGGTGAAGCTCTGAGATTGTGGTCGAAGCACGGATGCTGCTTGAAAGCAGTTCGAGATCCCGGTCTAATGGATCTCGATAGACCTGATGAAATTGCTTTTCATTCCGCGAGGACTTTCGGATGAACGAAAACCCTGAAAATTTCCCGCTGGTTGAGCGTTTTCATAAAGCGGAGCACCTTGCGCGCGAACTCAGTGAGCATTTGCGACAGGCTTTTCTGCCAAAGCTTTCCGAGCTTCGGCATGCAAGCAAAGTTGCAGATGCCACGGAGGTCACTGACAAAACGATGCTCGACAAAATGACGGCGGTGCTGAGCGCAGAAGATTTTGCGTCAGACATTTTCGAAAAGCTGACTTTGTATCTTCACAGCATCGAACGTGAAACAAAAGAAATCATGGGTATCTCGGAATAACACCACAAGAACAATCGACAACACGAAAGCCCCGGAAATGGACGAGTTCATTCAGCAACTGACGAAGCAGCTTGGATTAAGCACCACAGATGGTCAGTCAGCCACAGGCAATATTCTGAAGCTGATTGAGAGTCAGCTTGATCCCGCTTTGTTTGCTCAGATCAGCGAGAAGCTGCCAGGCATTCAAGGACTGATCAAAGACGCCGACGGGCGCGCTGATGAAGGCGGGTTGATGGGATCACTGACATCACTCGCGGGCTCATTGCTGGGCGACAAAGCCAAAGGCATCGCAGACGTCACCGCCGCGCTGACAAAAGCGGGGATCAGTGTCGACAAGATTCCGCAGTATCTGAAAATGCTGATCGACTTCCTGAAGAGCAAACTGGGGAATGATCTATTCGCCAAACTGGCCGCGAAGCTCCCGGAGTTACTCGGGCAGATGAAGTAAGGCAATCTTTTCAGGCCTGCGCTTCGGCAAGCGGTTTGTTTTCGACGCCCTGAAAAGGGCGTCCTCTGTTTTTAAAACCTCGGAACGCAATGAGCGATGCGTTCCGCGGCCTGCGATATTGGAATAGTCTTTGATCCATGACCATTCTTGATTTTCATGTCCCCGGGAGTGCATGCGAAGGCTGCATTGCTATCGGCAACTTTGATGGTGTGCATCGCGGCCATGCGTCGATGCTGCAGCAATTGCGGTCTTTGGGACGTGAGATTTCCGGACCCGCCGTCGCGATTACGTTTGATCCTCATCCCATCGCAGTTCTGCGACCGGAGTTTACTCCACCGGTTCTGACAACGATTGAAGATCGCAAACGCTTGCTGCATCAGGCCGGGGCTGATGAAGTCATTGTGTTGCCGGTGACGAGTGGCCTGCTGGAGATGACTGCGGAGCAGTTTTTTCGTGACGTTATCGTCGGGAAGTTTAAGGCTCGAGGAGTCGTGGAAGGGCCAAACTTTCATTTTGGAAAGGATCGCCGAGGAGACGTCGACCGTCTGCAGGAACTCTGCCGCAGCCAGGGAATTCAATGCCACATCGCCAAATCATTTGATGATGCCGGCAGCATGGTTTCCTCCAGCCGCATCCGTGAGCTGATCTGTGCTCGCGCGATGACAGCGGCCGTCGAGTTGCTGGGGCATCCTTATCGAATGTCTGGTACCGTCAGACATGGGGCGGGGCGGGGTCGAACGATTGGTTTTCCGACGGCAAATCTGGCGGAGATTCAAACGTTGCTGCCAGCTCATGGTGTTTATGCCGGGGCAACAGAGATCAACGGGAATCGTTATCCCGTCGCTGTGAGCATTGGCCCGAATCCGACGTTTGGCGAGCATCGTGAAAAAGTCGAATGTCATATCGATGGTTTTGCAGGTGATCTTTACGATCAGAAACTAGCCATCGACCTGCTCAGCGAAGTACGAGCATTGCAGTCGTTTGGCTCGGTCAATGAGCTGATCTCGCAGATCCAAAATGACATTGAAGTCTGCCGTAATGTCGCGAATTGAGCGATCTGACGAGTGCGACTGCCTCGAATTGACTCCTTCGGCCTCGTGCCGATGGTGAACGAGTTTGGTAACCAGAAAAACATCTTTGCATAATTCTCAGCTGCCTTAAGCGGCTGCCGTTGGCAGCCGCTTGAGGCAGCTGGGAAGTTTCAGCGACATATCAGGTTCTGGTCACCAAACGCTTCACCACTCAGACAAGCTGAGTGGCGTCAACCAGCAAGACTTACACGTTCCCGTCACAGGAATTCTGAATTTCGCTGCTCGTTGCCCGTCCAGAAGACCGCCCTGCGCTTGAATGTCTGATGCAAGCCCCTGAGAATACCGGTTTTCTCTGCACGACTGATCTTGCCCTGCATGTGATCCGATTTCGGAGCCCATATCAATGTTGCTAGCTGTTTCCCGGCCATTTATGTTCCGAGCGTGTTTGCCCCTGGTGGCCTGCTCCATACTCCTGAATCCGTGCATCACCGGTTCCTTCGCCGTCGGTGATGATGAAAAGACTGTCAACACGCTGGCACAGTTTTACGGCTTTTCGGGCGTTGAATTGTTTAAAGTGGATGCTCGAGGATTCAATCTTCAGGCAGGCGATTTCACCGGCGACGGCCTGACCGATGTGATGCTGGTCGACAACCGCGAGAGTTGTCTCCGACTTATGGCTCAACGCAGTGCGGATGATCAGAAGAAAACTCGACAGGGAGCAAAGGTCAATGATCTGGCCTCGGATTGGAGATTCGATGAACGCACAATTCCTGTCGACAAAGCGCTGGCTGGAATTGCGACCGGAGATTTTAACGGTGACCGTCGGTTGGATGTCGCGTGCATCGGCACACCGGACCAGTTATCGATCCGTTACCAGCCGGAAGCCGGTCAGAAAGAATGGAACAACAAATGGGTGACGCGATTGCCAGGTCTGGAGCCCGTGGCGTGGATGCTTTCCGCGGGCGACATTAACTCCGACAAGCGGGATGACCTTGTTGTGCTGGGCAAGGATGTTACTTACGTCATCTACCAAAATGACAAGGGAGAAATGGAGACACCAAAGCCGCTGATCAATACGTCTCCTCAGCTCTCTATGGTTCAGATCGCGGATCTCAACGGGGACGGAAAAAAC
>JBILXT010000366.1:0-7424 GCA_044378235.1 Planctomycetaceae bacterium | reverse complement strand
AACCTGTTTCTGCTGATGGCAGTCCACGTCCCGCAGCTCCAACGACGGGAGAAGTACGACCTAAACCAGCCGCCCCGTCAGCGGCAACGGGTGAGGCTCCAGTCAGAAAACCAGCAGCACCTTCGGCGACGTCCTCAACAGCAGGGGCCGTTTCTTCTACTGACCCGGCTGCACCAAAGCCTGTACCAAGACCGCGCCCACCAGCTCCGGAAGGTTCCGCACCTGCGAAACCAGCAGCACCAAGACCGGCAGCATCGAAACCAGCCTCTGCGGACGGTACAGCACCAGAAGCCAAACCCGCCGCACCAAGGCCGCCGGCGGCTAAGCCAGCAGTACCAAAACCAGCATCAACGGATGGCGCAATTGCCGAGCCAAAGCCGGTGGCTCCTCGCCCCGCGGCGCCAAAGCCTGCCGCTCCGCGACCAGAAGGAACCGCTGACAAACCAGTTGGCGAACGACCAGCGGTGCCACGTCCCGCTGCCCCAAAGCCTGCGGCAGATCCAGCTGCTGGCGAACGCCCCGCCCCGCGGCCGCCATCAGAAGCACCACCAGTGAAACGGCCTAAACCTCCGGAGGCAGAAGAGTAAATCCCGCACGACGGCAGATTTGTGCAGGCACGAACTTTTCGTATTGAGACAACTTCAGAATCAACACCCCCCATCGGGATATTTTCATGATCGCTCCCTCAAGAACAGTCACTCGTGTCATCACGATGATGTTGACGCTCAACCTGCTCGTGGCGGCCAATGCGGCCGACAAGCTCACTCGCCGCGGCGACCGAAGTGTGCTGAGTGGCGAGTTTACGGCGATGACGACGGCATCCGTCAAGATCAAGCTGGTCAACGGTACAGAAGTCGAAGTACCAGTCAGTGACATCTTCAATGTCGCATTCGACATGCAACCTTCGACTCTGACGCAGGCTCAATCCAATGAACGCAGTGGTGCACTCGATGCCGCGCTGGAAAAGCTGACGACAGTTCAAAAGGAATATGGCGGGGACGATAAGCGACTGGTTGACGACATCAAGTTTCTGATCGCTCGCACGAAAGTGAAGTCGGCCCTTGCCAACCCGGCCGTTGTAGCAGATTCACAAAAGGCGATTGGCGACTTCCGCACCCAATACAAAACCAACTTCCGTTATTTTGAGGCCACATTGCTCGAAGCCCAGCTTTTGTCGCTGGATGCAGCCAACGCCGATGCGGCAGAAAAGCTGCTGAAAGAGGTTCAGGCATCTCCCGTTAAAGGATTCCAGCTTCAGGCTGGTGTGCAATTGGGTCGCCTTCTGCTGTCGAAAAAGGATACCGCCGGAGCACTGACGGCCTTTGATCAGGTCATTCAAACCAGTACCGGCGATGCAGGCGCAACCTCGGCAATGTTCGACGGAATGCTTGGAAAAGCACTCTGTCAGCAACTTCAGGGCCAGGTCGACGAAGCGATTACCACCCTGAATGAAATCATCACCAAGGCGTCAGAATCGGAAACTCAGACACTGGCTGAAGCCTGGGTTCTTAAAGGTGACTGCCAGAGAACAAAGAATCTTCCCAAGGATGCCCTCTGGGCGTACCTTCAGGTCGATGTACTCTATCCTTCTGAACCGGCGGCCCATGCAGAAGCTCTCTATCGGCTGGCTGATTTGTGGGCTCCGGCCGGACATCAGGACAGAGCTGATGATGCCCGCCAAAGGCTGATGGAAAAATACCCTAATAGTTCCTGGGCAAAACAAGGTGCTACGGCAACCCCCTGATTCCTGATTCTGTGCATCTCAGACCTTTCGCCAAGGGTGACGAAAGGTACATAACTTACTACAGTCCCCATTCACAGTTTCCTGGCTATTCTCAACTGGCGAGTCCGCCCCAATGAGGTCAACTCGGAGATCATTTGAAATGCGTAATGTCTTTGGTTCAGCAGAAAAAAATTGCGGACGCAAGTCCATTCCTGCACTCCTGCTGGCAATGGCAGTGGCGTTGGTCATTCCTTTTTTCGGACAGTCATCTCTGATGGCTCAGGAGGAAATGCCCGCAGCTGCTGACGCTGCCGCCGCTCCTCCGGCCGCTGAAGGCGAAACGGCACCGGCTGATCCGGCCGCTGCACCGGCAGGGGGAGCAGCAGCAGATCCCGGAGCACCGCAGCCTTCTCGAAGCTTCCTCGCCTATATCGCACGCGCCTGCGGCTGGTTCTGGGGCCCTGCGTTTCTTCTGGCATCATTTATTCTCGTGGCACTCATCATGATGAACCTGTTACAGGTTCGCCGCGATGTGTTGTTGCCAACTGCTTTCGTGGAAGAGTTCGAACAGAAACTCAATGCCAAGGACTTCCAGGCCGCCTATGAGTTTGCTCGCAGCGATGAGTCATTCGTCGCACGCGTCCTTGCCGCAGGAATGGGACGCTTGAGCCGAGGTTACGAAGAAGCCGTCGAAGGGATGCAGGAAGCCGGTGAAGACGAAAACATGGCTCTCGAACATCGCCTCAGCTACGTCGCACTGATCGGCACGATCGCTCCGATGATGGGCCTGATGGGAACTGTTCAGGGGATGATTTCCAGCTTCGACGTGATCGCGACTTCCGCTGTTGCACCAAAGCCATCCCAGTTGGCCGACGGTATTTCGACCGCTCTGGTAACGACATTGATCGGGCTGATGCTGGCAATTCCCGCGATGGTGTTTTACGGGATCCTGAAGAATCGTATTCAACGATTGGTTCTGGAGATTGGCATGGTCAGCGAAGGTCTGATGGGACGGTTCGCTGCAGTTGGTAAGAAGGGCTGAACCTTTGGTTCACGATGCTGCCACAAGCAGTTTTATTCGATTTCCTGCTTGCGTTTTCTCCAACTGATAACGTGAGCAAATTCGAAACGGGAACCAAAAGACTTCGCTGGATCAAGGGTGGTCAGCCCTTGTGGATTTGATTCATCTGTCAGGTTGTTGCCATGAAGTTCAAGCCCGCTGATGTTGCCCCGCCTGATCTCGACATGACGCCGATGATTGACATCGTGTTTCAGTTGATCACCTTTTTTATGGTGATCAACAAGTTCGATCAGGCAGAAGCAGATGAGCGAGTCACGTTGCCCAAAGATCAATTGGCGGTACCACCGGCGGTTCAGCGCAAGGATTCGTTCCTGCTGAACTTCGGGTACCTCAGAGATCAAAAAGGCACGTTAATGAACCCCGAGCCTTTTTTCTTCTTCGGAGATGAACAGGTTCCCCTTGCTCAGGTTCGTCAGCGACTCCGTCAGGAAGCTCAGTTCTATCAAACGATCGGAACTGACATGAAAGAAGTTGTGGTGGAAATTCGAGCCGATGCCGACGTGAAGTCGGGCATGGTTCAGGAACTGATCCAGATGTGTCAGGAAGATGGAATCGGCTTTCAGCGTTTCGCTCTGAAAGCAACTCAGAAGATGATTGAGTAGTCGTGTATTTTGTGAAGTCGCCCCGACTCTGCCCAGTATTCATCCTTCGTCAGTTGTGAACCATGAAGCTTCGAAACCGCGTTGGACTCGGAAAAATTCAACTGGACATGACGCCCATGATCGACGTCGTGTTTCAGCTGATGATTTTCTTCATGTGTACTCTGAAGGTCACAGAACCGGAAGGTGACTTCGACATCAGCATGCCACTCGGTGCCGCAGCACCATCGGCCTCAACGGAAGCCGAACTTCCACCGTTCAAGGTGCGGATGATTGCTGACGCGGAGGGTAACCTGAATGCGCTGTCGTTCAATGGCGTGAATCTGGGGGGCGGCGAACAGGCTTTTGCCAAGCTGAACTCCGAAGTATTTCGTGCGATCAATGCCTTAAAGGCCATTGGTCCCGACCAACAGGAAAAACAGGAAGTCGAAATCGATCCCGACTACAACCTGCACTATCGAAATATTATCAGTGCGATTGGATCCTGCTCGGGACGCATGGGGCCGAATGGCATTCCAGTCCGATACATCAGCAAAATCAAGTTCGCTCCTCGCCGCGAACCTTAATCCATGACTGACCTCACTGACACTGATACTCAGGTTCTGCTTTTTTCTTCTGACCTGATGCTGATCAGTTCGGCCGGGGGTGCCGCAGGAGCAGCTGGATTCGTTTTTCGATCAGCATCCTCGTTCGAAGAACTTATCGCCAAAGCGACGCCAGCCACCATCCTGTGCGTCGACCTCGGCTGTGCGGCCGCAGACCCGCTGCTCATTTCGGAACAGTTGCCCACGCTGACGGCTCGCTCGGGAATTGCATTCGGCCCTCACGTTCACACCGCAAAACTCGATCAGGCACGCGAAGCCGGCTTTGCAAAAGTCATGAGTCGTGGTCAGTTCGTCGGCCGGATGATCGACGAACTGAAAGCCGCCGCGGCAATCTACAGACTTTAACATCTCCACTGGACTTGCCCCGAGTTTATCCCGATTGGCGTGGACTTAAGCAATTCCTTGATGTTCAGCGTTCTTCCGTCGAGCTTGTCTCGGCGGAGGACATAACTGGCAGCTACGACTTCAGTCGAATAGCGCGAAGGCGTTCCGTTTCGGGTTGTGTTTCGCAGCGTAGCTGCGGCGACAGCGATGATTTTTTTCCACGATATCATCACATTGCTGTCGCCGTTTCACGGCTTAATGTTCATGATCGAACGTCTCCCCCAGGCTAAAGCCCTTGTCATTACCCACGAAAGACTAACGTCGGGGCATCAATAATTTCATCCCTTCGATTCTGCCGTGAAGCTTTTTATAGCCAGTCCATATCGATTGCCAGCCGGGTTCACCGTCGTGCTTTCGAGCCAGGAAGCCGCCCAGTTTCGCGACTTCACGGAAGAATTCGTAGACCGTCAGTTCCTTCTTGGCGAGTTTTGGTTTCATCAGCTGTAACGCAGTTAGCCACAATCCGGGAACCCTGTGTTTGGCCTTTGCCTCCGGCTCGTGGCGAGAAACTGTTTTTAGCGACAGCAGACGAACACCGACCACGCTGATCAGGCCAATCAGTGGTTCGAGCCGATCCGCTGTTCGTAACGAATGACGCTCGATTGAGCAGCCTGATTTCATCACTTTGTGATATTCTTCAATCAGCCATCGCGATTCGTAATACTCAATCACCGTCCACGCGGCAGTGATGGTATTGATCGGAAGACTTGTCTGTATAATCCAGCGGATCGGAGTAACGCCTTTCGGAGCGTTGACTTCCTCTACCACAAGGATGTTTGTTGCGATCTCCCGAATCCCGCAGGATTTTACAAACGGACTCTTCATTCTAGGCTGCGGCAGCGTTACCCGTGTTGAGCCAACCCGTACCGATGCGACTCGCGCGGGAACCCCAGGTCGTGTCCGGAGATGGAGTTCATAACTGCCGACGGGCGAAGCGCACGAGACGGCGTCTTCCAACGTCGTCAAGTCTCCCGATTCCAGCTGAACCACGCGATTAAGTTTCGAGGCTCGAATCAGCCAGTCGCAGCCAGTCTTCACAATGTGACACATCGCTTCAAAATTGTCGCCTCCGCGATCCCAGACGTGAATCCATTGACTGCCTTCTGGAGGACGACCCGCCTGTTGAGTGACGTCACCCCACAAGGTGCTCTCACGCGATCGCGCCAGTCGCTGCATTCGCGTTTCTTTACTTGGAACGGCCTTGCGATAGAAGACCTTCGCCGCCGCAACACCTCGCACGATGTCCGTCGTCGCATCGACCACCAGGCAACTATGGAGATGCATTCCACGTCCTCTGCCGTCACCCAGCATGCCGAGTCCCTCTGTCGCTTCATGTGTGGAATGATCAATCTCGGTCGTATCGCTGATCATGAGATACACCCCCGGCGGAGTTTGTCGGGTGGCGTGCTGATGACACTGTGTAACGGCATTAAAAGTTACTTCCTTGCGATTAAAGAAGCGATACGCTGCTTTGACATCCGACCAATCCACATTCTGCTTCGGCAGCGATTCGTTGGGACATTCGAGAATATTCGTTGCCATTATCATCAAACGACGTGTTCGCAGAACATGCCCAAACTGACAATCGGAAAAGTTCTGTTCTACCCACTGTTCGTTGTCAGCAACCCGGGAACACTGCTGCAACTCCGCCTTCTGCTGATCCGCTTTGTGTGGCTGTTTACTGACCTGCTTTTGCGTGGCTGCCTGCTTACGCTGCCTGAGTTGTTTTCGCACTCTGACATTCTTCGAAACCCGCATGGCTTCACCTTCCGTGACCAGCGTTTCACTTCTTCTGATCCTCCTCGATCATCGAAGTCCTATTCCGAATCCATCCTGAAACTCACAGCCAAAGCATTCGCCAAGCATCACCTCTGGATAACCTCGCCTTAACACTGCCGCCGCAAAATCAATGATTTCCCATCGCTTCGCTCCGAAAATCCACCTCAAATAACCCAATTTCGTGGGTAATTACAAGGGCTTTAGCCTGGGGAAAGACGTTTGAAAACGAACGTTAAGCCGTGAAACGGCGACAGCAATATGTTGATATCGTTGTTAAAACCGTCACTGTCGCCGTTTCACGGCTGATGGATCGGTTTTTCGCCTCCCTCCCCAGGCTGAAGCCTGGGGCTAAATGCTGCCGCAGCTACGCTGCGAAACACATCCCGAAACAACAGACCAAAACTTGCGCAATCCCAAGCGATGATCAACACTGAATTCCCTTAAGTCCACGCCATTCGGGGTGAACCCGGTGGCGAATGGCGCAATGGTCTGTCAACTCAATTCGCTGCAACTTCCGTCTTGGGTTTCTTGCCTGGCAGCCGAGTAATCAAAGCGCCGCCGCTGAGGATCAGGCAGGCGCCGAGGAAGTAGGGCATTGAGGTCGACAGGCCCAGCAATTGAATGCCCAGGAACGGACCAAGGATTCGAGCGAGTGATGACAAGCTTTGGCCTGTTCCAAGCACAGAGCCCTGTTCATCGCTGGAAGCTGCCTGAGAAAGCAATGACTGCAGTGATGGCGTCACTGCAGAGAATCCAATCACGACGATTGGCAGAATGAACCAGAGTGACGGTGGCGGAAGAATTCTCAGGCCCGTCAGTCCGATCAACACAAAGCCCGTCGTCATCAGCGTGACTCCGATCAGAGCCATGCGACGTTCGCCAAGGCGAGGCAGCAGGCGACGAACAAGCATGCCCTGCCCGATCGTCAGCACCAGTCCGACGTAGGCATACAGCAGAAAGTTCCAGCGACTGCCGTATCCGAATTCTCGTGTCAGCAGCGACAGAGTACTCTCGAACTGCGCGAAGCCGAATGTGGTGATGAAGACGGCGAACAGAATCGTAGACATGCCTGGTGTTGTCAGATGACGCAGCACTTCACTCGGCCGGAATGCTCGATGAGTTGACCGCTGAGCCTGCTCGGACGGCCGTCGTGATTCCTGAAGCTTCATCGCTGCAAGCATCAATGCGATTGCAGAAAGAGTACACGCGACGTAACCTGGCAGACCTGAAGGAGGCGTCAGCAATTGTCGTTT
>JBILXT010000365.1:0-7449 GCA_044378235.1 Planctomycetaceae bacterium | reverse complement strand
TCACGAGCGGCCTCGAAGGAATCGCGATAAAGCTGTTCGACTCCCATGCGAGTCTGCGGATACCGATTGTTGGCGTTTTCCCAGTTGCTCTGTTTGACGTTTTCACCCAGAGCAAACTTAACTCCCTGCGGTGCCTCGGTGAACTTTAACCCATCGCCCGTCTGGCCCCAGCGAAGTTTGATAACTTGGTTTTGACCACCAATGGGATTGGCAGAACCGTGAAGAACGTTGGCGGCCGTTACGCCACCGGCGAGCTGTCGGTAAATCGTGATGTCGTTTGCGTCAACAAAATCACCCACGCGAACTTCGCAGGTGATCGCCTGAGTTGCCTCGTTGACTCCGCCGTCTGTGGCAGCATGGGAATGGCAATCGATAACTCCTGGCGTGATGTGCATCCCTCGCACATCAATCACATCCGCGCCTTCGGGAATAGCAATCTCTTTGCCCACCGCAACAATTTTTCCGTCGGCGACAATCAACGTCCCATCTTCAATGAGCCCAGCCGGCCCGCACGTCCAGATGGTGGCATGAATAAAGGCCGTCGGACGAGGCTGCCCTGGGATCATCTCCCGTCCAAAGGCACCCAGCGGATAATTCACCGCAAACGAAGCAGGCCCGGCGTCTTTGTTCTCCTCTTGATCTTTATCTTCATCCTTATCTTGATCCCTCTTTTCCCCGTCCTCTTCACCAACTCCCTCTTGCTTCTTCGGTTGCTCAACACGAGTCGCCACAACACTCGCCGTTGCTCCATCCGGCCACACGATCGCACCTAGCCCCGCGGGACGATCCTGCTGCTGAGCATCCAGTTCCGTGAGCGTCAGCGAAACTCGGATCACACCGTCGAAGCCCCAATCCTTCGCCGACAAGGTGGCTGTGAAAGCCGTATCGCTGAGCTTTACATCGGACAGCTCCAACACATCCTTCTTCGTGTCTTCCTTCGCATCGCCAGACTTGTCTTCATCGGATGATTTTTCTGGTGTCGAATCCCCTTCTCCAGAAGGCTCTTCGCCGGACGATTCAGGGCTGTTGTCCGCCTTGTCTTCAGACTCTTTCTTTGCATCTCGAGCCTTCGTTTTCTCTTTCTTAGGTTCCGCAGGAATTGGCTGGCGTGAAATACGCCCCTGAAGTTTGCCGTCGTCGTCCGTGATTTCTACGAAGAGCTGACCGTCAAACTGAGCTGTCGGCTGGACATCAAGACGATAGTAGCCAGCCGCATTCCGAACCTTCTCCGGAGAATGTTCAAAGCGTTGCCCGGAAACCCACGTCTCCAGAACCTTCGTCCTCTTCTCAAACAGATCACCATCAGTGATCACAAAGCTGGCCAGATGCCCCGACTGAATAGTGCCTAGTTGATCATCCAGCCCAAACAAAGCAGCCGGCGTAGTCGTCAACGCTTTCAATGCGGATTTGGGAGAAAGACCTCGAGACACCGCTTTGCGAAGCGATTTCAGAAAGTCGGCTTTTGATTCCAGTCGTTCGGTAGTGAAGGCAAAAGAGATTCCCGCCGAGTCGACTCGGGCGGGATTCTCGGGAGCGATATCCCAGTGCATCAATGACTCAAGAGTCGCATCCTGAGCGGTCTCCGGAGTGCTGACATTCGGAGCTTTCGGAAATGCCAACGGGAGAATGATCGGGCGCTTGGTGGCCGCGATCTCCGCCATTCGACGATATTCACGACCATTGCCAACCACGATCAGCGAAAGTCCAAACTCGGCCGCAAACTGGTCGGCCCGCAAGACGAATTGCTCATTTGAAGTTTTCACAACAACTGGCTGCGCTCCGTTCAACACCGGCTGCAGAGCCGCAAGAGCATCATTGTGTTCAGGAAGGGGCAGGGTTGCATCCGCCTCGACGGCGATTCGAGCATCTCGACACCACTGCGCGTCGTAAATCGCCTGCCGCGCCAGAGCAACAGCTCCCATGGGACTGCCCGGATAAGTCTCGCGACCTCGGCGAGAAACCGTGAGATGAAGATGCTGCGCGACGTCTGCAGCCAGAAGAGTCTGGTTGGGTTCCCCATCGCCCGTCGAAACAACGGCACTCGTGCCTCGAATCACACCCGCTGCGGGGGCGATCAATTGAGCAACAATGCCCTGCTTTCGAAGAGCCTTCAGATCTTCATTGGCCACCAGATGCCTGGCCATGGAAATCTGCGGGCTGACTTGTCCATTCCAATACCGAGCCGTCCCGGCCAATGGATCTCCAGAAACGGATTGCTCGGCGTAAGCGTCGATGAAGCCTGGATAAACCGTCTTGCCGGCCATCGAAATAACCTGCGCATCCGCTGGAGCTGCTACATCGCCTACGGATTCGATCTTGCCGCCACGAACAACGATTGTCGCCTTCTCCAAAGTTACGTCAGGGCTCACGACAACCCGTGCATCTGTCAGTGCGAAGACAGAAGGAGAATTGCTGCGCAGCGCTTCCTGAGGTATCGAGGTTTGATCGGCGGAAAGTCTTGATTGAATGCTGGCCGTTGCGAAAAGACCGGCGGCACAGGCCAGAACTAGTAATGCACGTTTCATCGACGACCGTCCCCGCTGAGAACAATTCACCGTGTCAGCTCTTCATTTGACAAACTGCTGATTCTGGAAGCTTGCGACAAAACCTCGGAGCCCTGTAGAACCCGTGAAGTTCGCTTTAACAAGCTAACGCGGCAACATGCTACCGTCACGGAAATGGCATGCAAAAGCAGGCAGAACGCAAATTCTGGGACAAACAGCCAGAATAGGCGGCTCAAATGCCCATGAAATCATTCAAGTGTGAACAGGCGGGCAGCGCTCTCAAACGCATCGTAGTCCGATGAAAACTTCAGTCACAACCCTCGGTAAAATTGCTCTGGATGCAAAACTGACAAGCGTTGTAACATCTGCAGAATCTGCCGGAGTTCCTTTCCTTGGATTGCGGCAGCTCGTTGAGGAATTAAACATTCGTAAGTCAATGCGATGAATGGTTTTAGGTCGTCTTTCGGAACAGACAATGATTGAGACTTCTCACGCTGGATCGGCATTTGCTGCCGGTAAGTATTGAAGAATCGGACGATGCGGCAAACGGACTTGCTGCACCAAATTGAACGCAAACAGAGATCCAAATAATGAGCAGGGACGCTCGCATTTTGCGATACATCGCCGTTGTGGTCATGCTGGCGGGACTCAGCCAGAGCGTTGAAGCCGCTACGTATCAAACCGTCAACTTTGCTGTGACGTCAGATCGTCCGGAAGTTGCGGAGCAGGTCGGCAAAGCCGCAGAACTTTATCGCCGCCAACTGGCTGTTTTCTGGCTCGGCAAACCACTGCCCAACTGGAGTCGTCCTTGCCGAATTTCAGTGCGTGAAGGTGCATTGGGAGCTGGTGGCCAGACCACATTTCAATTTGTGCGCGGGGAAGTTCTGAACTGGCGAATGCAGGTCCAGGGTACTCTGGAGCGAATTTTGGACTCCGTACTTCCTCATGAAGTCAACCACACGATTTTCGCCTGCCACTTTCGTCGACCTCTACCACGCTGGGCCGACGAAGGCGCGGCGACCTTGTTTGAACATCGTTCAGAACAACTCAAGCAGCTCGCTCTGCTGAACGAAGTGATTCGAAATAAGAATGAGATCATTTCCTTGCGTGACCTGCTGTCCATGAAAGAGTATCCGCAGGGACAGCGCCCGATGTTGACGTTGTATGCTCAGGGATATGCACTGGCCGATTTTCTTGTACAGCAAAAGGGACGACACGCTTACCTGAAGTTTATCGCTGACGGCGAACGAGGAAACTGGGAAGACGCTATCCGAACGAACTTCGATCATGCGGGAATCGAGTCGCTCGAGAAAAATTGGCGAGGCTGGGTTCTGGCTGGTATGCCAAAACTGACACTGCCACGAGAGCAAATGTTGGCTGCGAATGAGAGCGATGCAGATTCTAAGGCTCAAGCGGCGTCTCGACCAGAACTGCCGGTGTCGAAGGGTGTGAAGCCACCTGCGAGACCTCGACGTGCACCTGCTGGCGAAGTCATTCGCTCCCAAAGCCCCGATACAGAAGAATTTGCAGGGGCCGACAGCGGCGTTAAGGCGTCCCCCAAGTCGAAGTCTGAAGAGCTGAAAACTGCAGCCAGCAGTACTCAGGCAGAGGACGTGGATCTCCGCCTCAAGCGAGACAAGAAGCAGCCGATCGTGGCTCCGATGCCGCGACGCGTCGACGGACAGCCCGCAAGTGCGAACCCTGACGAACCAGCAGCAGAACAGAATTCGGACTTGTTTGAGTTTCTCAGTGACGCTGACGGCTCCGAACCTCGAAAACTGGAGCCCACCACATCGAAGTCAACAAAATCTGCTCGAAAAGGAAACAGCCCCAATGCAGCAGGGGATTCCGATTCTGAGCCGACCGAAGAGTTTGAGTTTAGTGGCAGAAGCCTCCCCAGCGAGCGAACCGTGACGTCCGGCAGCACTCCTTCATGGGCCGGATTTCCAGGGCGAAAGAAGTCGTTCTGACTTCAAGCAGAAAGGGTATGACAGGTCAAAATTCTTTGATTTCAATTACTCGGGAAGTCCCAGCCTCTCCTCCCGGCTGAGATTCCACTTCTGCGCTGGCCCACGCTCCGACGGGCGAGTCATCGACACCCGCAACGATGACTCGCCCGCTTTTATTTTGTGCGTTCTGAAGATCTCTGCGGGAAATCGGGCGAACGGAATACAAAATGTGATGCGTGCGATATCCTGCCGTGTCTGAAAGATTGCTCACTGAATCATAACCCGAAGAGGCTGCCAGAAAATGTAGGACGCCCTTTTCAGGGCGTCGAAATTGGTCGTTTTTTGCGGCAACGACGGCCTGAAAAGGCCGTCCTACGAATAAATTTACAGCCTCGAAGCGTCAGCAAGGGATGTCGGGCCGGAAGCTCCGGCAATGGGACGCCTCACTGACGTTTCGGGTTGTGCAAACCACCAGGTTAATGGCCTGCTATCCTCAGAGATTGACCCCACGAATTCCATAGCCAACGCATTTTCGAATTATGACAACGACCTGGACTCCGGATTCCTGGCAGAAGCGTCCCGCTCTGCAGCAACCGAACTACGAAAATCCTGCAGAGCTAACTGAAGCTCTTAAGACGCTGTCCCAATTGCCGCCGCTGGTGACGGCCTGGGAAGTAGATCGGCTGCGAGGACAATTGGCGGCCGCGGCTGAAGGCAATGCATTCGTGCTTCAGGGAGGAGATTGTTCGGAGAGTTTCGACGACTGTAACTCCGGAACAATTCTGCGTAAGCTGAAGGTGCTGATCCAGATGAGCCTCGTGCTGATCTGTGGATCCAAAAAACGCATCGTTCGAGTTGGTCGGATCGCGGGGCAGTACGCGAAACCTCGTTCCGCCGACATGGAGAAACGCGGCGATATCGAACTGCCCAGCTATCGTGGAGACATCGTAAACCGCGCCGGTTTCACCGCAGCAGAACGTCGGCCAGATCCGCAACTGATGCTGCGAGCGTACGAGCGATCATCGCTAACGATCAACTACATCCGCGCGTTGAGCGAAGGAGGGTTTGCAGACCTGCACCATCCCGAGAACTGGGATCTGGAGTTCGTTCGCAATACGCCAGGTTCTCGACGCTATCAGCAATTGCTCGAGTCACTCAGCGATTCCATTCGCTTCATGGAAGCCGTTTCAGCAGGCGAGCTAACGCAGCTCACTCGAGTGGACTTCTTCACTTCGCACGAGGGCTTGCTGCTATTGTTTGAGCAGGCTCTGACTCGTATGGAACGCCAGCGAGGCTGGTACAACCTGGGAACTCACATGGCCTGGATCGGCGATCGCACGCGAGCCGTCGACGGAGCTCATATTGAATACTTCCGAGGTATTCGGAATCCGATCGGGCTCAAGGTTGGCAACTCCATGGCGCCCGATGAACTGATCGACGTGATCAAAATCCTGAATCCGGATAATGAGCCCGGGCGGCTGACGTTGATTCATCGATTCGGTGCGGAGAAGATTCGAGCCAAGCTGCCAGTGCTGGCCGAAGCGGTGCTGCGTTCCGGATGCAAAGTTCTGTGGAGCTGCGATCCGATGCATGGCAATGGCCAGACGGCTCGCAATGGGATCAAGACGCGTTCGTTCGATGATATCATGTCGGAAATCATCACTGCATTTCGCATTCACAAAGAAGTGGGCAGTCGACTTTCGGGGATCCATCTGGAGCTTACCGGTGAGGATGTTACCGAGTGTATTGGTGGGCCCGGAAACCTTTCCGAATCAGATCTGACACGCGATTATCGCAGCCCGGTGGATCCTCGTCTCAATTACGAGCAGGCCATGGAGATCGCGTTTCTCATCGCTGAACAGATGAGATAAAGCCGGTTTTTTCAATTGCGCGGGGCCTTTTTGAGGGGAAACAGGATTCCCGACCATGATTTTGCCTCATACCCTTGAGACTTCGCGCGTTCAGACTGGTAAGATGTTTTATTCTGTGCGCGGCCGCGACTGAGGCATTGTTCTATGGATATCCCGTGAACACGTGGCCTCAAAACGTACCGTGTAGAGAATAGAAGACCGGTGGGTTTTTGATCCTCAAATTTTCGGACGACTTCCGATGAATAATCTGCTGTGGAAAATCGCATCTCAACCAATCTTCGCCTGGGTGCCAGGCTGGATGGAAATGGCGATCGTGCTGGTGATCGTCATGCTGTTGTTCGGCAATCGCCTTCCCGGCACCATGCGATCGCTCGGGCAAAGCCTGGTACAGTTTAAGAAGGGTATGAAAGAGGGCGACGACGAGGGTTCAGACAAGCTTCAATAAGTTCGTCAAACGGGTTCGGTTTTTCTTGTGCAAGCGGAGCCAGTCAGAATGCATGGCTTGAACCTGAGCCTTGGCTCCTTTGAAATCCTGATCGTGCTTGTGGCGGCTCTGCTTCTGTTTGGAAAAGAACTGCCTCGCTGTTTCCGAAGTCTCAGACTTTTCATTCTGGACGTACGGGATACCCTGTTTCGCTGGTAATGAGTTCTGTGGAGAGGGCAGTGCCCTCATGAGGGAGAAATTTCGATGGGATTCCTTCCCGGTGTTGGTGGTTTCGAGATGATGATCGTGGGGATTATTGCCCTGCTGTTGTTTGGCAAGAATCTGCCGTCCGTTGCCAAGAACATGGGCAAGAGCTTTGCCGAGTTTAAAAAGGGTATCTCGGGTTTTCAGGACGAGATCCGCAATGCGACTCGCGAAGTCGAAAAGACTGTGAGCTACACACCGCCAGTCACCAAGTCAACATCCGAAGATCGACCCAAGGTGGAGGTCTCAGAAGCTTCATCCGAAGATGACTTCACAGCTCCAAAGTTTGATGTGGGCTGAGACTGCAGAGATCTTCATAAGAACAGAAATACTGAGCCTGAGGCGCTAGCCGAAACGACGTAACCAATCGGCTGACAGTCCATTGAATCAATCGCTTACCGGCAAGCTGCAAGCGTCATTGCAGAATGTCGCCCCGC
>JBILXT010000364.1:0-7471 GCA_044378235.1 Planctomycetaceae bacterium | reverse complement strand
ACTCAACGACCAGCCGCTCTTCCCGAAAGTTATTTCTGGCCACGGCCAGCCGTTCTGCCAGTTCACCCCAGCGTTGCTCCCCGACCATCGCATTGTTCGCGTCCAGGCAGGTACTGGTTTCAGAAATCAGCACGGCGTACAGATCCCGCTGGTATTCATAGACCTGCGGATAACTCGTGACCAGCGGAGAGATCAACTCCGCGGCTTTTCGGAATTGACTCAGAGCCCCGGTGAAATCCTTCGACTGCTGCAACAACCCTCCACGGCTGACGTACAACCGAGCAAACAGCGATCGATTGATCTTGTCGGCAGAGTCTCGACGAAACAACCCCTCTCGAAGCTGCAGAGATTCCTCAAACGCCTTCTCGGCAGGATCATGTCCCCGAATCAGTCGCACAATGCTGGAGTAGTCATGCAGGGCCAAAGCCAGTTCGCTTTGTGCTCCCCAGTCTTTGGGGTATTGAGTCCGAACCTCCCGCAGCGTTTCGATGGCCTGTTCATAGATCGGTAACGCTTCCAGAATGCGATCCTGATTACTCAATGCAGCACAGACATTAAGCCACGCATTCGCTTTCCCTTTGAGATGCTCAGGATCGTTCGGCTTCACTTTCAGGGCGTCATCATGTCGAGCGATACAGTGGCGAAATGACTGCTCCGCTTCCTTGGGATGATTGCTGCTGTTGTAAAGGGTCCCCTGAATCCAGTGCGCGTAAGTTACAAGATGCAGCGAGGCCAGGTCATCCGGGCTGCGTTCCAGCTCTTCGTCCAGAAGACGGACGGCACGCTGCAGAAGCTCCGTGGCCTTGTCGGTATTGCGCAGGGCATTGTGGATTTCGCCGGCGTTGACGAGTGTTGAAGCTAACTGGTGACGAAGTCGCGGTTCATTCACCTGACTCTGGTCCAGTTGGTCATAGAGTTTCAGAGTTTCATCCAGAATTCGACGGCTCGTCGCCTGCTGCATCGGGGTCTGTCGCAGCTCCATGCCAAATTTGGCCAGTGACTGAACTGCTGCCAGAGCCTGCTTAAGATTCTCCTCGGACTGCTGTCGGGCCAGTTCCGCTTCAATTCTTGCGCCTTCGGCCTGACTCTCGCTTTGTGTGGCTTTTTCTGCCATTTCCGTCGCTTTGGTCGATGCGGCCTCGGCCAGTTTTCGTTGATCTTCAGCGGCTTTCTTCTGGGCCTCTGCCAAAGACTTTGCCTCGCGTGCCAGAAGCTCAAGTTCCAGCACATGGTTCAGTTCCTTGATCGCAGCTTCCTCACGTTCCGCGGATCGTCGATTCTCGACAACTATTCCCGCGAAACCGGCAGCCACCAACACCGCAATCGTCAGAACCATCGCCGCTGATACTGGATATCGGCGAACCAGTTTCCATGTCCGTTCAATTCGCCCCACGGCACGAGCACGAATCGGGTCACCCGTCTGGACCGCACGAAGGTCATCCGCCAAATCCTGTGATGTCCGGTATCGGCGATCGGGGCTCTTCTGGAGACATTTCAGGCAGACGATTTCCAGATCGGCCGGAACACGAGGCTGCAATCGACGAGGCGGCACGGGCTCATCGGAACGCACCTGCTCCAGAGTATCGAACAGCGTCGCGCCGCGAAATGGTGGTCGCCCGGTGAGCAACTCATAAAGGATCGCTCCCAATGCATAGACGTCCATTGCTGCAGACGCTTCTCCGCCGGAACCAGCGGCCTGCTCGGGAGCCATGTAACTTGGCGTACCAATAATCTGACCGGTCGCCGTCAATTCACTGCCATGATCCAGAACTCGAGCCAACCCGAAGTCGCTGATCTTCACCGAGAACTGAAACGATGCATGCGAACCACCGGAACGAGACATCTCCTGCGCGACAGTTCGATCGGCATCAACACTGTCCGGCCGTTGTGTCAGCAGTACGTTCGCCGGCTTGAGATCTCGATGAACAATGCCACGCTCATGTGCGAACTGGGTAATCCGAGCGAGCTGTTCAACGATCCGGCATGCTTCCAGCGGAGGCAACGGCTGACCATCCAGCCATTGATGCAGAGTTCCTCCGCTGACATATTCCAGGGCCAGAAACGGCAGCCCGTGATTCTCGCCAACCTCATAAATCTGCACGATGCCCGGATGCTGCAACTGCGCCACCGCGCGGGCTTCCTGCTGGATCCTCGCCAAAACCTCGGGCCCGGCCATGCTTCCGCTGAGCAGCATCTTGATGGCCACGACGCGATTTAACAGCCGCTGCTTAGCGCGGTAAACGACAGCAGTTCCACCACGACCGATCTCCTCCAGTAGTTCATAGCCCGGAGGTGGCTCCACGGGGCGTCGCTCACGTGATCGACGCGGCCAAAGCGGTGTATCTCGATGAGAATCCGCTGGCAGTCCATCAATATTCTCTGTAGGCGTAATCCCGGAATCTGATGCTTTTCGCGAATTCGCCTGATCCGCGACCGGCTCAAGACGAGTCACCACCGAACTGCCGCCGGATTCGTCCTGCACCGCCGATTCATCAGCCCAGTCGTCGTCTTCAATCGCACCGTGCACAGCAAACAGTCGTTGCAATCGATCAGCATGCGCCGGAAATCGCTGCACGAAATCTTCCAGCCTGGCCGCTGTCCCTAACTCTTCTCGTATTAATACTTCGTGATAAATCAGATCCAGCAGATGTTCTTCGTTCTTCGCTACCGTCTCAAACTGCGGCCCCAGTGATTCAATGCCGACTCGCGAACCATTGCGCCAGCGAGATCTCAATTCACCGGCCAGAAGTTCGATCTGATTGCTGAGCGATACCGAAAGGCTTTCGACGTTCTCCTGGATCTTCAACGGAGGCTTTGCACCGTCGCTTGCAGAAGCTTTCGGAAAACTCGATCCCGATGATTTATCAGGCATTGCTTCAGCCATGAGATTGCTCCAGGCCCAGCTCCGCAGCAACTCGATCCAACGCACGAGTCAATCGCATGCGGACAGAGTTGGGCTGTTCTCCCAGCGATTGTCCAATCTCGCTCCAGCCTAATCCATCCGCTCGCTGTTGCATCACCGCAAGTTCATCTGGCTTCAGCCGATTGCGAACCAGCTCAATCAGTTCACGATTGACGAGCACTGAGCCGGGGCCGGATTCCTTCGAGACGACCTGATCCGCGCCGCCATCATCAAGCGATACGTCGCGTCGTCCATCACGACGATCAGCCTGCGTTCGCCTGGCCCAGTCGATGACTCGATTGCGAGCCATCGTAACCAGCAACTTCAGAAGCTCTTCCGGAGTCTGAATGTCATATTGCCCGGCCGCTGTACGAACAAAGAACCCCGCGAGGACCGACTGACAAATGTCAATTGAATCCACCAGACGTCGCATTCGCGCGTCGGTCATTCGAACCCGAATCGCTCGGCGCACTTCCGGTTCGTAAGTGCGCACCAAGTCTCTGCAGCCGCTGAGTCGCCCTGCCGTACTCGTTCCAGAAGTTCTCGAACTGTTGTCTCAGACACGAATCGTCCTCATTCTCTGCCTGCGAATTCTCACGTGTCAAACAGTGAAAGCACAGTGAACATAGTCTAAACCGCTCCGTCGCAGATTGAAACGATAGAGGGCTATGTTGACACTGCAGAGCACTATTTGCATCTGCCTGCTGGCGGGACGAAGAACATCAACACGCCAACGCGGGGACCCGGGGCGGAATCACTTTGCTCTTGGTTCTGCTGGCGATTCGGCTTTGCCAACATTTTCCGTCCGTGGTGGTGAAGAAAAATGCAACTCTGTCCGTTATCGTTCGTCGCTCCATGAGGCTGCTTGTTGACAGCTTCGGCATTCTTAATCTCATTCCTTAGCAGTTCTGCCAACCATGAGCCCTCCTCGACACTCCACCGGAATTCCACGACTCGATCAGGCTTTGGGAGGCGGAATTATTCCCGGCACGCTGACCGTCGTGATGGGGGCCACGGGCATCGGGAAAACTCAACTGGGCGTCAGTTACGCCCACGCCGGAATCGCGCAAGAAGGGCAGTCCGGGATTTTATTCGACCTGACAACTCGTGGCGATTCGCAGAATCAGACCGAGTATGCTCAGCGCATGTTCGGCTGGAAGTTTCGTCAGCGATCGTTCGCCGATGTGTTTGATCCGAACGTGGTCTGGGACGCAGAGAAGATTCGGTCTGATTATCTGCACGTGTTCAATCGCGGCGGTCGACGTGTCACCATCGGAGACATGCAGCCCGAAGAATGGCAGGAGTTTAAGGCCGACCTGATGCGGCGTCTGGACCAGACTATTGCATACTTCTACGGCAACTTCGTCCACGGCGTGCGCCGCTGTGTGATCGATGGTGTGGAACCGACGACTAAGGATTCCGATTCATTCCAGTTCCATCTGTTCGACTACGTCTACCATCAGGTTCTCCGTAAAGATCACGACTGGCTGGCTCGAGATCTCTTCCGTGTCCATTTTCGTGCTCAGGAACCGGAGGTCATGAAACATGCCTACGATCACAATTCGATCAGCGGCATGTTGCTGTATACAAGCCATGAAGTGATGCTGGATGATCTGATTAGTCGGCCCATCCAATCGGGCGATGTGTTGTCGAATGCGAACACGATCATTATGATCGGAAAAACTCGCGACGGAAACAAAATGGGACGAGCTCTCTACGTCGCCAAACATCGTGGTAGCGCGTGTGAAGAAACCATCATGCCGTTTCATATCACCGAGCATGGTCTCGTGTTTGAGTCATAAAGTCGTCATGCGTCGCCTCAACAACGTAGCGTGGGCTTCAGCCCACCTGCCGTGACTTGCCTTTGACTTAGAGCGGTACGGCGCGAGCCGTCCGGTGTCGTTCGAATAGTGAGTGTCCTCACCGGACAGTTCGCGCTGTTCCGCTACAAGAACTCCCACCGGACAGCTCGCGCTGTGCCGCTACAACGCTCAAAAACCGGACGCCACCTCTCAATTCGCTTCCATCAAAAATCCCCGAGTAATCTCGTGGTGAGGATTATCGAAGACCTGTTCCGGTGGTCCACTTTCGATGATGGCTCCGGAATGAAGAATGTGCACCGTATGCGCTACGCTGCGGGCGAACTTCATCCCGTGAGTCACCACGATCATGCCTTGTCCGCCCTTCGCCAGATCCTGCATTACCGAGATCACTTCCGCTGTCGTGTTTGGATCCAGAGCACTCGTCGGTTCATCGAAGAGAATCGCCTCCGGCTGCATCGCCAGAGTTCTCGCGATCGCCACTCGCTGCTGCTGGCCTCCGGATAATGATGCCGGACGAGCATTACTCTTCTCCAGCATACCGACTCGAGCCAGCAACTCCTTGGCCTTCGCCACCGCCTGTTCCCGAGACTGCTTCAGCACCTGCATCGGCGCTTCGATGACATTCTCGAGCACGCTGCGATGTGGAAACAGGTTGAACTGCTGAAACACCATGCCCACTTTGCGACGAATCTTCAGCAACGCGGCTTCGCGGGATAAAACATCACCGCCGATCAATTGCGTGCCGGAAACATCAATCGAACCTTCGTCAAATGTTTCCAGGCCGTTAATGGTGCGCAGCAGAGTACTCTTGCCGCCACCGGACGGGCCCAGCAGCACGCAGACTTCGCCGCGGGCCACCGACATCGTGACGCCACGAAGCACCTCTTGCGAGCCATATCGCTTTACGATCTTGTTCAAAGTAATCATCAGCGAGATTCCTTTCCAAGGCGTCGTTCAAGGCGACCAGCCAGCAGTGACAACGGATAGCTCATGGCGAGATACAGCAGAGCCGACAACAGTCCCAGTTCCACAATCGCACCGGTGTTACGAGCCTGGATGTAGTATTCTTTGGAGAGTTCCACGACCGTGATCACGCTGCACACGGCCGTATCTTTGAACAAGGCAATAAAGTCATTGGTCACCGGAGGAATCACGATTCGAGTCGCCTGCGGAATGATGATGCGCCGCAGAGCCAGATTGCGAGTCATCCCCAGAGACAGCGCTGCTTCCATCTGTCCTTTTGGAATTGCCTGCAGTCCGGCACGGTAGATTTCCGCTTCGTACGCGGAGTAGTTGATTGCCAAGCCAGCAACCGCCGACCAGAACGCACTGATGCTGAAGTGAGTACCCGGAAACAGGAACTTCAAGACCTCGGGAACCAAAAAATAGATCACATATAACTGCAGAATCAGCGGAGTTCCTCGAACTAGTTCCACGTAGACTGTCGCAGGAACGGAGACAAACCATTTGCCGTACAACTTCATCAACGCCATCAACAGACCGATCAAAACTGCCAGAGGCATCGCAGTGATGGACAACAGAACGGTCATCATGGCCGCGCGAACGAGGAACCAGCCGCGTTGTGTAATGACCTTGAGTCCATGTAAGGACTGTGATGAAGACAGCTCCGGTTGGTTCGTGGCCACAGGGCCTGCATTGCCGTCCGCCGGGTTGTTGGACTGTTCGGACTTTACCAGTCCGCGAAATCCACCATCGGTCGATGTTTCCAACGCACGCATCGCCTGCACGTCGTTCCACATGCCGTAGCGTTCGAAGATCGTCCGAAGACGACCATCGCGCAGTCCGGTATTGATCGCTTCATTAACAGAATCCAGCAGTTGTCGATCACTCTTTCGCAGCAAAGCGACGTAGAAGCCTCGCCCCACAGGTGGTCCCACGGCCTTCAGGCCGGGAAAGTCCTTGCGATAGAAGTTCCAGATGGGCAAATCCTGAACGTTGCCGTCGATGCCATCGGTTTCCAGTTCGGCAGCCCGCATGGCATCCGTCACACCGTCAAAAAGAGCCAGCTCGATGGTTGTCTTATGTTCGGCTGCAAAGGCATTGGTGAAATCCTCCGCCGCCGCGCCACCCAGAAGAGACATCTTTCGAGGTCTCCCGGCGGGCTGTTTGATAAGGTCGTCCCACGACTGGATCGAGTCATCATCTTTGCGAGCGAGCAGCTGCAGCTCATAGATGTAATACGGAATCGAGGTTCCGTATCGCTCCGCGCGGCCGGGATTCCATTCGAAACCGTTCAGGACGATATCAATGTCGCCTCGATCCAGAAGATCCGGCAACTTGTCCCACTGTCCCTGAGCAAACTGAGCATTGACACCCATGTGCTCGGCAATGAGTTCCGCCAGTTCGACTTCGAACCCGACAAGCTTATTGGGATCCTTCTCGTCCGGAAAAACGAACGGTCCGCCTCCCTCCTGATCCGCTCCCCAGACGAGCGTCCCCTTTGATTGAATTGTTCGAAGTGATTCATCCTGACCAAGGGCGCGGATATCGAGAATGATGCCGATCGACAGACCGAACACCAGTAGCAGGAGTTGTTTCAACAGAGGGATCCTCCGATATCATTCAGCATTCGAGTAACAAGAGCGTCAAAGATTGCCTGAAGTATGCTGAAACTGTTGCGAGACCACAATCCTCATTCACGTGATGGCGAGCCCACAGCGTTAGCTGTGCGGTTTGTGTTTGTTGCCGAGCCCCCACGCACGTCGCATTGCGATGTTTGAAGTTT
>JBILXT010000363.1:0-7478 GCA_044378235.1 Planctomycetaceae bacterium | reverse complement strand
AATTGTCCTGCATATTTCGGCTGGCGGACCGATATTAGCGACCGCCCCCGGTTTCTCGCATCATCCGCATAATGATCTCGTCGAACCGATAGCTCGTCGGCGTCTGAGTACAGCCCAGATTGTAGGTGTGACAGTAATCTCGAACCGCTGATTGATGTTCGTTAAACAGTTTCTTGTACGTCCGCAGGTTGCTTTCGGTAATCGTCACCTTCCGCACGGACTCTGTTTCGACGTCCACAAGCTCGGCGTCACCCAACAATGCCGGATCCGCCTCAGCCGGATCATGCAACTGCAAAACGTGAGCATCGAAGCGGCGATAACGCAGTTGATCGAGCCCTCGCTGGAAACCATTTTCGTCGAACAAGTCGCTCACCACAATCGCCAGCCCTGTTCGAGCTCCGCGATGAATCAGGCCCTGAACGGCTTTATCGAGATTTGTCCCCTGACCTGCTGTCGACAGTTCCTCCAGAAACTTCATGATCGGAAGGATGCGAGCTTTCCCGCGAGTCACCGGAAGCTCCGCGATCACGCCATCTGCATAAGCCACAATCGCTATCCGATCCAGATCCGCCAAAGCGATATAGGCCAGAGCCGCCGTCAAATGCCGCGCCAGATCGAACTTGGCCGGGTTCCCAAACGCCATGCTGCGCGAACAATCCAGCATGAGATAAACGTGCAGATCCTGCTCTTCCTGAAAACGCTTCAACAACAAGTCGCCATGCCGAGCGTAAATGTTCCAGTCCAGATAGCGCAGGTCATCGCCATTGTTGTATTCACGGTGATCGGAGAACTCAATCCCCGACCCCATCTGCATCGTGCGCCGCTGCGCAAGCAACTGGCCGCGGAACACCCGCTTCGAAATAATCGAAAGGTATTCGAGGCGAGTCAGAAAGTCGGGAGGAAACAGCATTCAGAAAGATCCGCAGGTCACTTCGAACACTTCACACGTTGGCCAGTGCATCTTCTTTGACGTCGTCCATGAGCTTCCGGATCACGTCATCAGTGCTGATCCCTTCGGCCTGTCCTTCGAAGTTCAGAATCATGCGATGCCGCAGAACAGGCAACGCCATTGTTCGTAGATCCTCGCGAGCCACGTGGTATCGATTATCCAGGATCGCTCGAATCTTGGCCCCCAGAATCAACGCCTGCAAACCGCGAGGGCTGGCTCCGTAACGCACGTACTTCTTAGCGGCGGCGGAGGCCAGTTCATGATCGGGATGAGTCGCCACGACCAGAGCTATCCCATAGCGACGCACGTCAGCAGCGATCGGGATCAGTCGAGAGAGTTGTGACATCTGCAGAATGCGTTCGCCGGTCAGCACGGCATTGGCATACGGCTTGAAATTCTCTGTAGTGCGATCAAGAATCGTTTCCAGATCAGAAACCTTTGGATACTTCACCAAAAGCTTGACGAAGAATCTGTCCAGCTGTGCTTCGGGCAGCGGATAGGTGCCTTCCATCTCCAGCGGATTCTGAGTCGCCATGACAAAGAACGGCTCTGACAGGCGATGAGTGACGCCGGCGACCGTCACGGAATGCTCCTGCATCGCTTCCAGCAATGCGGACTGAGTCTTTGGAGTCGCTCGGTTGATTTCGTCGGCCAGCAGTACGTTGGCAAACATTGGTCCTTTTTGAAACTCAAAGACCTTACGGCCGTCAGCGGTTTCTGCAATCACCTGTGTTCCCACCAGGTCTGCGGGCATCAGGTCAGGCGTGAACTGGATGCGGTGGAAATCCAGATGCAAAGCGTCCGCCAATGTTCTGACGGTCAACGTTTTGCCCAATCCCGGCACACCTTCCAGCAGCACGTGGCCACCGGCGATCAGTGAGATCAACGTGTCGTCAAGAATCTCCGTCTGTCCCACAATGACGCGGGAAATTTCAGACCGCAGCTTGTGAAAGTCTTTACGAAAATCATCCAGTTGCTGTTTCAACTGGTCATCGGTGTTCATGTCAAAAACCTGCCAGTGGAAGAATTTCCGAAGCGGAAAGTTCTGTAAGAGTTCTGGTGCCTCAGAAAGAAGCGGGAACAAAAACTGTTAATTTTTGTGACGAGAAACAGCCCACAGGCATGAAGTAGAACAAAAAAAAATCTCTGGAGAATCGAACGGCCCGCATTTCTTGAGTTTCCCGCGGAGAACCCCCAGGGTATATCTCACAGCCAGAAATGCGAGTGTTTTCGCAAAACAAGATTTTTTGCGTAACGCCTGCCGCATCTTGATGAATAGAGCGTCGTTATCAGGATTTTCTGTCAGATCAGTCTGGTCTAATCGGAGATGCTTGATGCCGGCTTCCCCACTCATAATCGGGGAACCATCATGTTGCGATGCTCGACACCGCCATATTGAGATAGCAAGGTCAGTAGGTTCAAACCCGTTTTCTGCAAACCGGAGTAATTCACGTATGCCAATCAGCGAGTTCCTGCAGCTCTGTCTCAACAGCGAAACAAAAAAACGTTTTCTCGGCGGATTACGATCTGTCAGTGACGGAAAAAACGCCGCCATCAGGCCTCTGTGAACGCCGCTTATGTTGAAGTCTGCGAAGCACGTGCACTTCTTGCTGCGGCAATCACGTCTTCATCCAGCATTGAAATTAATGACAGTGAAACGGATCTTGCCTCTGCCGCGGCCTACGAGTCGAAAGTCAGCAAGTTCATTACCTTTAATCGCTGGACGACGACGGCCACGAATGGTTCAGGATTACAACAGGGAGATCCAACAACGCTGACATGGAGTTTTCCGGCTGATGGTACTGTGACCGATAACGCCGAAGAAAATCCGGACGCCCCAAACGTTCTGCGGGCGTTCCTCGACACGAACTTCGGCTCCGGCCCCGGAGGGTCAGACCTTACACAGCGACCGTGGTTTTCGATCTTTGATAACTCTGTCGGGAGGCTGCAGGCACTTTCAGGGCTCACGTTCACCTACATCACTCAGGACGACGGCGCAGCGATGCGTTCAGGAAACATTGGCATCGCGGGCCAGCGTGCCGACATTCGAATCATGGGTAAGTCCGTCGATGGGCAGAGCGGATTTAATACGCTGGCTTACAATTATTTCCCCAACTTCGGGGACATGATCGTTGACACAGACAACATCGCTTATTTCACGCAGTCCTCCAATAGTTTTCGGCCGTTCAGAAATACCATCATGCATGAATTCATGCACGGGATTGGCATCGATCACGTCGAGTCCAGTGATTCCGTGTTTCTGATCGAGCCAGCCGATGATGATAGTATCGATGGACCACAGCTGGACGACATCCTTGCGATCCAGCGACTCTACGGCGATCCGCTTGAGAAATCCGGGGGAAATACGTCTGCCACGGCACTAGATCTTGGCACCATCGCTTCATCCGGCACCGTCAGCAGGGGTACGTTGGGAGATACTGTCGTCGTTAATCCTGCTCAGACTGATTTTGTCAGCATTGATGACGAAGGTGACCAGGACTTTTACAAGTTCACGGTCGATGCCGTGGGATCGGTCACCATCACACTGTCGCCACGTGGTGCGAGCTACATGGTTGGTCCGGAAAACGGCACTCAGGCGTTGTTCAACTCGAAAAACCAGGGTGATCTGACGTTAAAGCTGCTGGGAGAAGACGGAGTCACGGTCCTCGAAACTCGTAACGTCGGCGGGCTAGGGGCGAATGAGAGCATTCAGGATTTTTCTCTGAATTCGCCAGGCACTTATTTTGTTCAGGTGACCAGTTCAACCGTCAACAAGATTCAGCTTTACGGGCTGGACGTCAACTTTAATCAGCCGGCTGGCGGGCAGATCATGGGCCGGGTTTATAACGACGCCGATGGTGACGGAACGCAGGACGCTGGAGAACTCGGGCTGGAGAACATCCGCGTCTATATTGACGACAACAGCAACGGCAGTTTTGACGTTGGCGAAGTCTCAGTAACAACGGAGTCCAATGGCGACTACGCGATCACCGGCCTGCTGGGTACAGGTCTTGTCAACGTTCGGGCGGAACTTGCGACAAATCGTCAAATTACAGACCCATCACTCGGTTTCCATGAGGTCGATCTGGCATTTGAAGAAGTCGTCACGGACGTCAACTTTGGCAGTCGTCTGCTGCCAATTGGCACGAGTGGCAACGATGCGTTTGTATTGTCGTACTCTGACACCGCTGTGACGATCACCATGTCGACAAACGGTGGCTCCTCAACACTCATCGGAACATTCCCGACGACGAGTCCCCTTTCTGTCGATGGTGTGGGTGGAACAGACTCCGTCCGCATCGTAGGCACCAGTGGTGCTGATGAATTCTTTCCGATCGGCGCCAGCGACATCGAAGTCAATGAACACCCTGTCATGTTAACGAGCATTGAACAACGCACACTGGTGGGAGGAACCGGTGATGATGAGTACGTCTTCGACGCAGACACCCAGTTGGGAACCTGGACCCTGGAAGAAGCGGTCAGTGGCGGAACTGATCTGCTGGATTTCTTTCTGTCATCGACGGCTGTGAACATTGATTTGGCACAGAGCACAAGCCAGGTTGTGAACAGCAATCTTAACCTGGTATTGGGGGCCTCGAATACGTTTGAGAATGTCGAAGGAGGAGCTGGTGCAGACAAACTCTTCGGTAACTCGTTGAACAATATTCTGAGTGGCAATGGAGAGGCAGATGACCTTGAAGGCCGTGCCGGAAACGATACGCTCAAAGGTGGAAACTTGTCCGACCTCTACCTCTTCGATGCCGACTCACAATTGGGTGAAGATACGATTGTCGAACTGGTCGGGCAGGGATTCGATTTAGTTGATTTCCGGCCCACTTCCGCAAACATTCAAATCGATCTGGGTACAATCCAAAAGCAGACTGTAAACTCGAATCTGAAACTGACGTTGAGTGCAATCAACGTTATTGACGACGTCCGATCGGGCAGTGGGAATGACAAAATTACAGGGAACGCCCTCGCGAATTTCCTTTTCGGCGGAGATGGAAATGACGAACTTCGAGGGCTGAGCGAAAACGACGAATTAGATGGCCAGGCTGGCGACGATCGTTACATCTTTGATGTCGACATTCAGCTCGGCGCAGATAAGATCGCTGAACTGTCCAACGGCGGAACCGATGAACTCATTTTCACGGATTCTGCGTCAGCAGTTGTTGTCAATATGAGTCAGACAACTCAACAAACTGTGAACAGCAATCTCAAACTAACATTGTCGGCAGGGAATGTTCTTGAGAATGTCCGAGGAGGATCCGGAAACGACACTCTGACCGGGAATTCACTGGTCAATCGTATTCTGGGGCAATCCGGAAACGACAGCTTGTTCGGAGGTGGCGAGGGTGACACGCTGTTCGGAGAAGGCGGCGACGACACTCTTCATGGACAGGACGGGAATGACACACTGGTCGGCGGCACAGATAATGACGCTTACATCTTTGTGAATGCCACCAGCGCAGAATCGGACACAGTGATTGAGAAAATCAACGAAGGCAGAGACTTCCTCGACTTCGTTAACGTAACCTCAAATCTCAATCTAAGTCTCAGTCAAGGGACTTCCCAGCCGGTTCACAGTTTAAGGACATTGATTCTTAACGGTGCATCAGCAATTGAAAATGCGCGAGGCGGTTCGGGTAACGACACGCTGACAGGGAACGCACTCAATAACGACTTGCAAGGCCGTCAGGGTAACGACACATTGAACGGTGCGGGAGGCAACGACAGCCTGTCTGGCGACATTGGCGATGACATTTATAACTTTCTCTCCGCCACTGCTTTGGAGGAAGACAATGTCTTAGAACTGGCTGGTGCGGGCACCGATACGTTGTCATTCTCGCAATTGACGACGCCCGTCACAATAAGCTTGCTTGTAACCGGGTTTCAGACCGCGCATATCAACAGAGAGTTGTCCTTTGGGCTTTCGGCAGGTGCAATTGAGAATCTGATCGGTGGCCTCGGGAACGACACGTTAACGGGAAACAACCTGAATAATGTTCTCAATGGTTCCTCTGGAAATGACGTTCTGCGGGGAGTCGATGGAAACGACTCGATGATCGGCGGCCCTGGTAATGACACTTACCGGTTTGATTCGACCACTTCCACTCAAACAGACACGATTACCGAGTCATCTAATGCGGGCAACGACACGATCGACATGAGTACGGTCACCACAGATTCCATGCTGAATCTCAGCGTCGCCGCGGCTCAGGCCGTCCACACCAATCGCTCTCTGGTTCTGCAGGGAGCCTCTCATCTGGAAAACGTCATCGGCGGGGACGGAAACGATGTCTTCATCGGTAATGGATTGGCAAATCGCCTGACCGGAAATAAAGGACGCGATATTCTTGTCGGCGAAGCTGGCGGAGACTTTCTATTTGGAGGCAACGGCGATGACATTCTGATCGGAGGTCGGGTCAATGTTCAACAGAGTTCCTCGAACCCCATCACGTTCACTGAATTCTATACGAAACTACGAAGTACCTGGATCACAGAACGCACCTACAATGAACGCGTCGCGGATGTGAAGTTCCCGCAGAGTATTGGAACCGGCAAGTTTGTCTATCTGGCCAGGGCTTCTTTCAACATCCTTGGTATCCCCGTCTCGAGAACTGTATTTGATGATGGCATCAAAGACGAACTCCTCGGGGAAGTTGGCATTGATCTGTTCTTCTCCGGACCACTGGACCTGAATTCGGATCGTGCCACCTCGGAAACGCTGGAGGCAATTACTCCGTAAGTTTTCCATGATCACGGAACTCCCGCCCGGATGATCGAGCCGGGCGGATTCCCCTGTCGGCTTAGAAGACCAGTTCTAATATGGTCGCCTTCTACTCCAACCAGAAGAAACTGTGATTTGATGCGTAGGACGGCCTTTTCAGGCCGTCGTCGCCACAAGAATCTGTCTGATCCTGATATCGACAGCCTTGAATTCGACGCCCTGAAAAGGGCGTCCTACATTCTTCACAGCCCCTGAATAGGTTCTGCGGCCACAAGCTGTTGAGTCAGCTCGCGAGGCAGTCCGGGCTGAAGTCTCAACTGCCCGACATCAAACATCGAATGCAGAATCGTGGAAATCAAATTCGGAATACGAATGGGATTTGAAGCGGCTTCACCGGCATCACGAGTTGACTGGCCGATGACCTGTCCCATCTTGAGTCCTCCGCCGGTCAGCAATAAGGGAGCCAGTCCGCCCCAGTGATCGCGGCCGCCACGTTCGTTGATGCGCGGCGTGCGGCCCATTTCTCCGCAGGCCACCAGCATGATCCGATCATCCAGACCTCGCTGATAAAGGTCTTCGATAAACGCGGACAGAGCATGGTCCAGAGGTCCGCCCATGTATCGCATGCCTTCTTCAACACCCGCATTGTTGACGTCCGAATGCATGTCCCACACAAAGTTTGTCGTCACGGTGACAAAACCACAACCCGCTTCGCACAGTCGGCGAGCCAGCAACAGCAGTTTGCCGAGACTCTGAACGTTGTCGACATAGTTCTGGTGATTATTCCAGCGACGGTTG
>JBILXT010000362.1:0-7499 GCA_044378235.1 Planctomycetaceae bacterium | reverse complement strand
TTCGGACAATCGGACAATGTACTTCTTCTCCATGGCACACCTCCTTGTGGCCAGCAGTCTCCCATGATCTTCGAATGCAACCAACCCCACTTTCAGAGCTTGACGCTCCACTAGCCGAAATTCCAGGTCTTGCTCGGCTAGCGCCTCGGGCTCAGGTGCGCCTCGTAAAGTAAGCTTCCGAAAGTGTCCGTAACCTTCGCCGAGCCTGAACATGGTCGACATCAAATTGTTGACGATTCACCTCAATCTGAGCACCAAATGATGCCGGGGCTCAACGCCATTCCTTTGGCACCAGGAAACCGCGGGGCGAGGTTAATCGTCGTAAACTTCTTCCTGAATTCCACTTGCAACTCAGTTAGCTTCTACCCGACGAATTCGTCTTCGTTCGGTTCACCCTTTGCATCATCAGTCTCGCCCCGACGAACATGGTGGTGAAAGTGAACAATCCATTCTGGGAAAGATGGCGATGAGTTCAAGAAAGAAGCAGCGTCTGACCGTTCGAGTTGAAAATGACTTTGCGGTCGTCTCGCTGGAAGACATGGAGATTTGGGACGGAGCCGACCTGGCTCTGTTGCGAGAAGCCCTCACGGCCCTTATCGAAAGGGATGGCTGCCGCGCAATCGGCGTTGACCTGTCGGCTGTCAAGTACATCCCCAGCGGCTTCTTCGGCATGCTGTTCGAATGGTACGAACAAGGAATGCGAATCCGCCTCGATGCTCCTCAGAAGAACGTCGAGCAGATGCTGTGGTTCCGCATGTTCTTTGTTCGTCAGCCGGATGAGACATTCCTTCTGACCGATGAGCGAATGAGAAATAACACTCCCAACGAACAAGTGGAATTCCACCGCAGGGAATTTATGGCTGACGTTGATGCCAATGATGAAGATGAGATTGAAGAACACATCAAGTCCGTTCGCTTTGGCGTACGCAGCACAGAACGTATTGGCTAAGAATTGCTTACCCGCGTCCGCGAACTTGTCCCGTAACAAAAGCGGCACGCCTGCCTGAAACGCGAATCCACGGCTGCATTGAATCGAGAATTCACTGCAGCCTTTTTTTTCGAATGAACATATCCGCCCGCTGCAGGGCTATGTTCAGAAATCCCGGTGTGCACCGTACGTGCTGCGTTTCAGAAGTAAGCAGGTTTCTTTTTGCCCCTAATGCGTTCGTTCGACGATCAGGCTTAGTCCGGCAGCGGGGCCTTGAAAATTCAGGCCCCGCGACTGCATCAGAGTTCTTTGAACTTCATTGTTCGGTCACTAAATCTTTCGGTCGAATACGTAATCACGTGCGCGCTGAAAACGATCGGATCATTCTTCGGCTGATAGCGGGATTCGGACCAAAAATCTTAGCTTGCAACTTTGCCATGTGGAACGAAAGCCTCGAACGGCGACCGGAGCATGCTTTCGTCTCGAATTTGCTACTTTTTCCGGGATTGCTTTCTATTGTCGGGAATCGTCTTTCCTTCATCTGGTTGATTCCACAATCTCCACGGATCATCCAGCCGTCGCATTTCTGCAAGCAGCAGAGTTTCCATCTCCGCGAGTCGATCCGCATAGGCTGGATCGGACGCGAGATTGGTCTGATGTGGTTCCGGAGCAACACCGGTGAGTGCCGCAAGTTGTTCGCTCCGATGTTCGGGCAAAAATTCGTCCGGATTGTCCTCCAAATTAAACAGTTGTGTTTCACGCACCTTTCCATCCAGAACGTCGTATTTTATGAGCTTCCAGTCGCCCCTCTTTACACATCTCATGCCTGGCTTTGTTCCTCCGTTGTACACACCGTACATCACATCGCGGACAATCTCCTTGTTCCCTTCAAGCACAGGCTTGAATGAGGCCCCCTCTACAAAATCAGGGCGTCGCAAGCCGGCCAAATCGCAGAAGGTCGGCAAGAGATCCAGCAAGTAGATGTTTCCGATGGCTCGTGAGCCCGGTTTGACACCGGGCCCCTTCACGATGAAGGGAACTCGCCATGTGTGCTCATAAAGATTCTGCTTGCCTTGCAGCCCGTGACGACCGATCGCCATTCCGTGATCTGCAGTGTAGATGACGTACGTGTTGTCGAGTTCTCCCATCGCTTCGAGCTTCTCCAGAACTCGACCAATCTGGGTATCGATATTCTCACTGCAGGCGAATTCACGTCCGATTTCATTGCGGATTGTTCGTTCGTCGCGATTCTTCCAGACGCCGCTGACATCAACTTCGTCTCGCAGGCCAGGATGCCCATCCGGAAATGGGTGTGCTGGCAAATAGTTCGTAGGTAGCTTCGGAGCCAGCGGATTTGCATGTGGCAAGGTCGTCGGGTCGCTGTGATTGACGGCCCCGTACTTTGCCAGCAATTCCGACTTGCCGTCTCGCGTATCATGCGGATGTGAAAAACCAAAGTGGATAAAGAAAGGATCTTTATCGCCCGTCCGCTGACGATTCTGCAGATACTCTAAAACTTGCTCAGCATGCCACGCACTGCCGGTTTCATCTGTCGGTCCGCGTTTCGTTTCATCGCGTCGCACCGTGAACAACTTGTTAGCAGCTTCGTAGCTGTTGCCCAGCTTGCACGTGCGCATCGTGTCATAGCCAGCTCGATTGAAGATCGCCGGAATCGTGTGTTGCTCGAGATTATCCGGGCAAAGGCCATCCTCTTTGGCTCGCGGTGATATCGGCAGATGCCAGACCGTCCGCCCCGACATAATCATGTGCCGCGATGGAGTACAGACGGCCCCCATAAACGAGCCCATGTGATAGGCCCCGTCGAAAACCATGCCTTCCGACGCCAGCTTATCGAGCGTCGGCGTTTGCAGCTCCGAGCGAGGATTATAAACCTTCAGATCAAACGGCGACTGATCATCAACCAGCACAAACAGGATATTCGGACGCGGCTTTTCATCGGCCTGCCCAACGTCGTGAGTGACCAGCCATACAGCAGTGACCAACAATAAACTCTTGACCATGACAATCATCCTCAGGCGGGACTTCAGAAGAGATCTCTTGAACGCAAAAAAAGCCCGGCTCGTTTGCCTTGCCGGGCTTCTTAGTTTGGACCAGTATGTTGGAGCCAGATTTCTGATTCGAATCAGACCTTGTCGGCTCGCGGGCAAACGTACGGCTCACGGTACTCGCGTGTCAGCATCGCATTGGCCGCATCGTTATTGGTAAAGACTTCCTTCTCGGGATCGAACTTCAGCAGAGCTCCGAGCGACATCTTGTACTTGTCGAGCTCGACACCATTCTTCACAAGATGCTTAACCGTTCGCTGCAGAGTCACTTCATTGTCATCCAGACTCTTCACGTCTTTCAGATAAGCGGAAATGTCGTTCACATCAACTCGGTTTTCTTCACCCATGTAGTAGGAAATATTTCCAAGGTGACTCACGGCCGCAGAAAGATGTCCTTCGCGAACGTCGGCGTTCAGATCTTCAACCTTGCGTGACTGACAGGCCGACACAAAGTTCTTGAAGTGCTCACCGCCACCCTTGAACTCTTTAGCAACCTTCATGTCCTTGTCGAACACAATACAGTGCTCGTAGCTGACCTGAACCAGAGTTCCCTCGGTGCCATAGAACACAACACCGACCTTGTTTCCGCTCTTGCTTTGAAACAAAGTGTTTAGCTCTTCGTCGTCACTGTCATCGACCGACAGGCCGCGAGTTTCAAACACAATGCACTTGTCACCATAGTCATAGATTGAGACTTCTGTATTGCCCGTGTCGCCACCATCAATATAGCTCGGATCCTTACGCTCAGCCTGATATCCCAAACGACCGCCATATGTCAGAATCGTGGATGGGTGAGTATCAATGCCCAGACCCCAGCGAGCGACATCCGTCTGATGAGGTCCCTGATTTCCAAGGTCGCCGTTGCCGTAATGTCGCTGCCAGTGCCAGTCATAATGGAACTTTTCACGAGTACACTTCGGCTCTGTGAAGGTTGCCGGACCACTCCACAGATCAAAGTTCACGTTCGCAGGAATCGCGTAATCTCCGCGAGCCCCGATGCTCTTGCGTCGCTTGTAACAAAGACCACGAGCAAACTTCACCTCGCCAATGCCGCCGTTCCGCATAAAGGCAACCGCTTCAATGACCGCTTTGCTGGAACGACACTGAGTTCCCACCTGGCACATGCGGCCATACTTACGAGCGGCCGCGATCAGCGCGGTTCCTTCGTAGACGTTGTGGCACACCGGCTTTTCCACATAAGCATCTTTGCCAGCCTGCATCGCCCAGATACCAGTCAGAGCATGCCAGTGATTCGGGGTGGCCGTGCTGACCAGATCAATCGAGCTGTCTTCAAACGCACGTCGCATGTCGCTGACCGGTTTCGGGCGAAGGCCCTGCTTCTTTTCGATATCGTCGCAACGACGATTTGCAACCGCGTCATCCACATCAACGATCACTCGAATTTCGGTCCGTTCGTCCCTCAGAAACTCGCTGATATGTTCTCCGCCACGACCGTTAACGCCAACAATTGCAACACCAAGCTTAGCATTGGCTGACTGGCCAGCTCGACCAATGGCGGGAGCGGCCATTACAGCGGATGCGGCAGCCGCTGAGGTTTTGAGAAATCGACGACGATTGAGCTGGCTCATGAAATGCCTCCGGTGGGAATTCTTTTGGAAGGTTGAAGTCATCTGACGATTCCGCGCCATAGAATCCGGGCGGCGCGAGAGATCGGCTTCGCACATGGAAACGCATTTGCTTCCGACTTGCAAGCGAATCCTGTGCTTTCGATCCCGTCGATTCCTTGACCGGGTTGTTGCTGCCAACACACAATCCAGCATCCCGTGCCCCGATCCTGTTCCACTTCCCTTTTCGACAAGAGATTTCACGATGTTCGATTTGTCCGCGATCCAATCAGCCTTGCGCGAACTCGGAATTCACGGCTGGCTGCTATATGACTTTCGCGGTAATAACGTGCTGGCCCAGCGAGTTCTGAAGATGCCGCACGGCTTTTATGCGTCTCGTCGGTATCTCTACTTCATCCCGGCTAACGGTACTCCCCGGAAACTGGTGCATCGCATTGAAACCGATGTGCTCGATCATCTGCCCGGCGACAAGACCATCTATCTGCGCTGGCAGGAACTGGAGGCCGGCATTGAGGCGATGGTGAAGGGCAGTTCGACGGTTGCCATGGAATACTCTCCGCGCAATGGCAACCCCTACATTTCGCGTGTTGATGCAGGAACCGTGGAACTGGTCCGCAGCTTCGGCTCGGAGGTTGTTTCTTCCGGTGACCTGATTTCCATGTTCGAATCGGTGATGTCGGAAGAACAGCTGCAGAGCCATCTTGAGGCTTCCAAAGTCACGAACGCGGCTTATGCGCGAGCCTGGAAGTTTATTGCCGATCGCATTCGCACGACCGGGTCGGTAGAAGAATCCGAAGTCAGCGATGAAATCATGCGACACTTCGCCGAACACGAACTGACGACGTATAGCCCTCCGATCGTGGGAGTCGACGCAAACGGTGGAAATCCTCACTATTCAACCGGCACCGGTTCAGACACGACCATCAGAGAAGGGCGATTTGTCCTGATCGATCTCTGGGCCAAAAAGAAAACTCCCGGCGCCTGCTACAGCGACCTGACCCGCACTGGCTATGTCGGAACATCAGTTCCTGAAAAGTACACGAAGGTCTTTGATGTGGTCGCCGCTGCTCGTGATGCAGGGATTGCCTGCGTCAAAGCGGCCTTCGCGGCAAAGCGTCCCATCGTCGGCGGAGAAGTCGACGATGCGGTCCGAGCTGTTATCGAAAAGGCTGGCTACGGAGAATTCTTCTGCCATCGCACCGGACACAACCTCTCTCAGGAAGTCCATGGCAACGGCACACATATGGATAATCTGGAAACGATTGAGTCTCGGAGAATTCTTCCGAAGACACTGTTCACAATCGAACCCGGAATCTACCTGCCGGATTTCGGTGTCCGCAGCGAAGTCGATGTCTACGTCCACGCCGACGGCCAGATTGAGGTCACGGGCGGACCGATTCAGACCGCCGTTGTCGCGATTCTGGCGGAGTATTGAACCTCAAAAAAGCAACCTTTGCTCCGCCACCGGGGTTACCCCGGTGGTTTGCCGGCCTTTGCACCACGCACCTCTCGTATAACTTATGCTCCGTCATAACAAGGAACTCGGGTTAGAGGTAGTGGATCTTGCTAAAGATCCCTTGGCTGCAGGACCTTTAGCAACGTCCACTACCTGAGATTCAAGTCCGGACATTGGTTGCTGCAATAACCCGACGAGACTCCGCGTTGGGAGAAAACAATCATTTCTGGACGCACCGCAACTGCAGGAGAAAGCTCATGCCACAACGGTTCATGCTTCTGATCGCAGTTTGCACGTCGACGATGCTCATTCCTGCGTCGGAACTGGTGCCGCCTGCAACGAAATCAGTCGAAAAGAAAACAGAGCCCCAGCATCAGACGCTTGACGAACGTCTGCTGTTTTTCCCCTCAAAGTTTCCAGCCGGGAACTGGAAGCCCAAAGATCTTCAGTTCGATGATGTCGTGTTCGAATCCAAAGATAAGACTCGCCTCCATGGTTGGTATTGCCCCTGCGAAGATCGCCGCGCTGTGGTCTTAATGACTCATGGCAATGCAGGACATGTCGCAGATCGAGCCCCACTCTTGCGATATCTGCAGACGCGAGCCAAAGTTGCTGTCTTTGTTTTCGACTACCGAGGCTACGGAAAGAGCGAAGGAACTCCGACCGTGGAAGGAGTACTCGACGATGCGCGGGCCGCTCGTTCTCAGTTACGCTGGATGGCGTCGATCAAGGATTCTGAAATGTTGCTGATGGGGGAATCATTGGGAGGAGCCATTGCCGTACAACTTGCTGCCGAATCGGCGCCACGCGGTCTCATTCTCCAAAGCACGTTTTCGTCGCTGCGTGATGTGGCCGATGTCCACTTCCCGGCACTTTCATGGCTCGTGCCGGAAGACAAACTGAATTCCTGCAGCGCTATCCAACGCTATGCGGGACCATTGCTTCAGAGCCACGGAACAGCGGATCGGACGATTCCTCTGCCGCAGGCTGAGAAACTTTTTGCCGCAGGAAATGAACCAAAGCAGTTCATAAAAATTCCGGGTGCTGACCACAATAACTGGATTACCCACGATTACCTGGGCCACCTTAACAGCTTCATCGAGAAAACGGCCGCATCAGAGAACAAGAAGCCAATTCGCCCAAATTGCCCCCAGTAGAAGCTGAATCCCAACTAGCCACGAAGTCGCATCAAAATTTGATCCGTCTTACGCCGGTCTCCGCTCAACTTCGTCCAGCAAGTGCTCAGCGATAAATCCAGCCAGCACGGGAACGATTCGGATGTACACCTCCATGCCCCGAACATTTCAGGATCACTCACGTTAGGCTGGACATCGATTCGGAAGAACCGGACAATGTCCGTCTTCAATTCTGATGCGGGGGCGTCGCCCGGAGTGTTGTGATTTCGGGTTACTGATCAGAACCTTTCTTTATTACGACGCCCCTGAATAGTGTTAGCGGCAGAG
>JBILXT010000361.1:0-7500 GCA_044378235.1 Planctomycetaceae bacterium | reverse complement strand
TCGGTGTCTCTTCTAACAAACTCGTAGGTGTGGTCTGCGTCGATGAAGAATAAGTCTACCCTGCCCATCCACTCGGGGAGGTCAAAGCTGGCGGAATTAGAGAATCGTTGCTCTATTTTAGATTCCCAGTTCGTTAGTTTGAAATGCATTCCCACATTGAACTCAAGCAGTCCGACCCCAAGTCCATGTTGGTGGACTGTTCTTTCTGAGGGATCGATGTCGACGGTGACTACCTTCGCGTTGCCCGGGCTGTTCATTGCGAGCGCAAGCGTGGAAGCGCCCGTAAATGTGCCGAACTCGATGATATGCGAGGGTTTCAGGTACCTTGCAATCGCCCCGAGTACCAGCAATTCGTGCTCGGGCATCGCCCATAGGTGAGTTCGAATCTGCTTTACGGACATACTAATCTGTGATGATTCTGACTTGGGAAATAGACTCTCCAGTGCCACCTCTTGCAGCGAGAATTGCGTTAAAGGGGCCGTAGAGAATCGCTTTGCGCCTGCGGCGGCTACATTCCATAACAGGGGTGGTGTAATTGCTTTGCCGGCAATCGCGGCAAGTTTGCAAGCCGTGATGGTTTTCTGCAGAAGATAATTGCTCATCCGTCTCAATGCCCGCGATTTATGATTTGACGATAGAAATCATGCATCCGCCGCCATATGAACCGCCAGTTTGCTTTCCGCAAGTCTTCTGTTGCAAAGTTTGGATTTACAGGGGGTAGGTCGATGTGAATTGGCGTTTCGATCGCCCTGCGAGCAGGGGCGTCAGTCAGCAAAAGTGCACAAAAATCCTCCCATCGAGTCACACATGACTGTAGAGAGTAATGGCTTGCAACATGCGAATGCGCTGCGGCTCGCAATGCGTCCCAACGACTGGGTGAGTCCACCAGTGCGCCAATTGTCGCCTGAAAGGAGCTTTGTCGGTCTTCAACGAGCAGCCCAGTCTGGTTGTGAATCACAAGCTCTTCGATTCCGGGTAGCCTTGTGCAAATCGGCACTACACCGCATGCCATTGCGTCCATCACGGCGCCCGGCAGGCCCTCGTTATCAGATAGTAGTACCAGGATATGTTCATCTTGGAGACGATCCTGAATTTGATCTGGCGGAACGTATCCAGCCAGAGTTATCTGTTCCTGGAGCCGACACTCGGCGATCTGCTGCTGAAGTGCCTGTCGTCTTGGCCCGTCGCCATAGAGGGTAACGCGGATCTCTGGTCGGGATCTCACAAACTCAATAAGCGAAGTAAGCGTCTTCGTAACCTGTTTCGCCTCATCGACTAACCTACCCAAATACGCAACTCGAACTGGCTGAGATTTTTTTGCACGAAGGTTTTGGATTGGCACGCCGGACGGAATTACGCAGACCTTCGTCGCCTCTGGAGCCCTTGCGAGAGCCAGGTTCTTCAATCTTTCGCTGACACAAACGACACCAGAAACTGCCCATTCCGGGCTCCCTGCAACGAACTCGTCAACCATGGCATTGTGAAAAGCATCGTCACCACGGTAGGTTGCAATCGTTGGGATGCCTGCCGCTCGGATCCATTTCGCTGCCAGCCATCCGGCTACCGAGATGTTGGGAACAAAGACATCCGGATTTAAAGTTTTCACACTATTAAGAATCCATGATACCCGCTGCTGAGTCGTCTCGTGCCAGGTTCTTGTAATGACCCTTACGCCACGACTCGCTAACGAGATTGCAGAAGGTGCTGCGCCTCCCTGATGAATGATTAATGCTGATACCTGATGCCCATTTGCGACAAGAGCGGGTAACAAACGCATCATGTTTACCGTGGGCCCATTGTGGTTATTGGGCGAATCGTAACTCAGGAACGTTAGTTTGATGGGTTGCCCCTATTTGTCGACGCGTCGCATAGCAAATTGTATCCAATCCAGGCCACGACGAATGATCGACGTTGCTCTGGAATCTTTATCCTGAATCAAAACAGGTCTGACAAAGACCTCATGGATTAGCGCCGCCTGCTGAAGAAGCGTCGGTTCATTCATCGACTCCCTTTCTGAACTAACCGTTGCCTGGACACGAATAGGTGCCCAATGCTCATCGGGTGAAGGCGACTTCGCTTTAAGGCTAAGCTTATCAACCACTTGCGAAGCGGTGCTGGCATTGAATCGTCTGTCAACCAGTACTTGCCCTGTGTGCTGAGTGCCTAGTTCAAACGCGTGCATAGCAACGAGGAAATCGTCGTCGTCGTCTTGGCGCATCTTCCAGTGCTGTTGCAAATATGCCGCGTGATTGGCATGCTTTTTTGACTGCAGAAAACACTTGTGAAAGATCGCTTCATAATCCTGCTCAAAATCATGCAATCCCATGGAGGTGAAAAGCTGTATATGGCGAAAGCCTTTTGAATGCATCGCAAGCAAAGTGTCATACTCGGGGCGAAGGGAGCTTCCTTCCGACGGAATGAGCGATAAAGCCTCATTTAGCATTCGTGAGCGATAGAGGTGATTGCCCGCTGGTCGAAAATACCCGAACAACTTGTCGAAAACCATTCCCTGAAGTTCAAACACGTGGTCGGGCTGAAGGCGTGCGACGTTAACGAGTTCTTCGACTCCTGATTTCAGGACAAGTACATCTGCGTCGATACATAGCGTCCATGTGCGTTGTTGCTCAATCCCAATCCGGAAGGAGCGCCTCAGTGCGGCGGAAAAAGGAACTTCCGAAACGCGAAAGATCTGGCTTTCAGCGAAGATTTGAGTCAGAAGTGCGTACGCAAGTTTGGCCGTTCGCTCTCCACTTTCTCGGAGGATCACGGTGACATCATTTAGCGGAATTCCTACACTCCCCGTCAAGCTTTTTGCGAAACACAAAGAAGTACCCGGTGGTTGCATCTGTGTTTTGCGTTCCCAGGCCACACAACCAAAGCATATAAAACGCAACTCGAATGAATGGCAAACGCCAACAAAGGGAGACCTTTTCTTGCTCAGTGCCAACAGCGAACAGGCGTAACACAATCACTTCGCTGGCCTCAAATGCCGAATTTCGAGGCTGTATGCGAACGCATTCCAGGTCCGGGAATAGAAGGCCGATCCCATACTTTGTGAATCGAAAATAGTCGTTTGGAGCATCATGAATACCAAGCAAAAATGGAGTCGACCCAATAAGTACTCCACCAGGCTTTAATATTCGAGACAGCTCGCGAGCACCGCTAAACGGGTCTCGTACGTGCTCCAGAACCTCCATACAGAATACGCCGTCTAAACTCTCATCTTCGATCATATGCAGATCCTCGACGGACGCTACGATGTCCGGATCGCGATCTGGATCTATGTCGACGGAGTTTGGTGCAGCGCCGGCGGAACTAATGACTCCCGCAACCTCTCCACCAGCCCCGACATTAAGTGTAATTGCCGGTGCCTCAAGATTGAACTCTGCAACTGAAGTCGCGAGGATCTTGTAGAGTCCTACCCGCGATTTCGCTTTCGACAGTTGATACGCGTGCGACAACACTCTGTGTTGGAGTCTACGCAGCATCGTGAGCATACTGTTCGGGTAATGGTGTACGGTTGCCATCAGATACAAGCCAGCGCTCGGCCCACAACTCCGCCATCAAGAGCAACCAGAATGCTCGAAAGTTTCGTTGATTTCTCCAATCAGCAAGCCCTGTGATGGCTTCAGGACGAATCAAGTTCATCTGTTCCAACAATCCACCAGACAACTTGTTCACCGCCCAGGTTTTTACTCGCGAGTTTGTCCAACGTCCCATTGGACTACTGAATCCCTTTTTTCTTCCCGTCAACAACGCAGTCGGAAGACAATTTCGCGCAGCCTGTTTAAGTGCGGCTTTCCTTTCGCCTTGAGCATAGTTGACGTTGCCAGAGATGCTGAATCCCAGCTCAATCATCTGTTTCCCAACGAACGGCACGCGAGCCTCAACCCCGTAATGCATGGTCGAACGGTCGACTTTCGTCAATATGTGTCCCGGTAGGTAGTGGTGGAAATCGGCAAGTTGGCATAGTGCAACTCCCGGGGTCAGTTCGTCGTGGTTAAAATATGGCTTCAAGCCATCTACCGACCGTTCACACCATTCATCAGCACTCTCGCCGGGGATTATTGCGCTCAACAATGAGGCGTCACAGCAGCCCTCGTATGAGAAGTATTGTTTGTGATCCTCTAGTCTACCAAGGAGCCCAAAGATACGCGCAACTCGTGCTGTTAACGACTGATTCCGTTGCTTGTAGCTGCTGAATTGGTCATAACGCAGGTACCCAGCGAACAATTCATCTGCGCCGTCGCCGCCGAGCACGACTTTGATGTCGGTATCATGAACGAGCTTGGCGATACGTGTGGCTGGAAGAGGACCATTCGGATCGAACGGTTCATCAAACGCTTGAGTGACAATCTCTAATTGGGAGAGCAACTCTTCGGCTGAAAGCTCTGCGGACGCATGCTGCGTTCCATAGAAAGTGGCCGCTATCGCAGCAAAGCCGCGTTCATCAGACTCGGGCTCGTCGAAACCCAGCGTGAAGGTATGCAACGGCCCATGAGACTGATCGCGATTCCGATGCGCTAACGCCGTGATGTACGTCGAATCAATACCCCCGCTCAGGAGTGTTCCGACGGGTACATCGGACGACAGTTGCGATTTCACAGTGGTCTCGAATGTGGCTGCGATCGCCTCCGCAGCCTCATTTAGGGAATCAATCTTCGGATCGTACACACACTGCCAATATCTGCGAAGATCATAGCCCTTTCTGGAGACGGTCAGTGTATGAGCTGGAGGCAGTCGCCTAATCCCTTCGTAGATACTGTCAGGTTCTGGAACGTAGCCAAAAGCCAGGTAGTCTCGAAATGCCTCGCGCGAAACATTCCGCCTAAAGCAGGGGTCGCAAAGGATCGCCTTCGGCTGCGAAGCAAAAATGAACGGCTCGTGACTGCTAGTGTAATAAAGTGGTTTCACACCCGCATGATCGCGTGCCAGGAATAGCTGGTCAGTCTTAGAATCCCAGATACCGAACGCAAAGATGCCATCCAAATACTGGACACATTCGCTTCCCCATTGCTCGTAGGCATGAACGATCACTTCCGTATCGGTCTCCGTTCGAAACTGATGGCCAAATCCGATCAGCCTTTGGCGAAGTTCCCGGAAGTTATAGACTTCGCCGTTGAATGTAATCCAAACGGTACCATCTTCATTGCAAAGCGGTTGAGCTCCTCTGATTCCAATGTCAATTATTGCCAGGCGTGTATGCCCAAGGATAACCCGACCGTCCGCCAGGCACTTGCTGGAAGCGCCATCGGGTCCTCTTGATCTGAGTGACTCCAGAGCTGTCGTCAGCCAGACAAAATGATCCTGTTTGACTCGATGAAAGGCCCCGATTATTCCGCACATTGTGTAGCAATATCATTTCCGAACCGCTCGAGCAATGAGCGGGTTAACGTCAGGGTCGTGAAGCCAAAGAATCTCGAATCCTTCGTCACGAAGAATTCTCCTGAACTCCTCGGAAGTCATTGGAGAATCATATCTCGGGGTGAGAGCATCGAACGTGACCATTCTTTGCCACTCGATCAGTTCAGACGTCCCCATCCGTTTCATCAGTTCGTTGGTTTGTGCATAAAACGGCAGAAAGCGATAGGCCAATTCGCGAGTTGGCCACGCGCGTCCGAGCACCCTGTTGCAATAATGCAAAGGCGCTCCAAAGAACTTCAGGAACAGGTAGATCCAGTACTTTGGCAATCGAGTGGTTATCGGGCGATAAAAATACCTAAACTCCTGCATATATCGTGCGGAGCGTTTGTAGCTGTGAATGAACAGAAACCCTCCTGGCTTAACCATCCGACAAACACATCGCATCGCGGCTTCAGGGTCGGGAGTATGCTGGATGACGCGGTGACACCAGACTACGTCAAAGGATTCTTTTGGATAGGGGATCTCGTAAATGCTGGCTTGGGAAATCGTCAACCGAGGATCATTGAGATACTTTGCAGCCCGCTCAACAGACCTGCTTATGTCGAACGAATGTATCTCTGAGAACGGTAACGTAAGGAGGACTTCCGTGTCATCTCCGCCTCCCATTCCACATTCCAGCAGACGTTTCCCATTGACATCAAATGCGCCATCCCAAAGGCCAGATCTTGTTTTCAGGTCTTCTGCGTGCTGGTAGTTTGAACGAGATTGACTTAAGACACTGTGCCACTTATTCCACTGGAACCCGAAGCTGTCGGCATAATCTTCATCGGGCTCTACGAATCTTGGTATGCCATCTACAACCCTGGCAATAACTTCATTGCTCGACGCATCCCACAACTTGTTGTCGCGTCTGTTGAGTTGTCTGCCGCTTCGTGGGTTGACAAAGTACAAGTTTCTCGTGTCACTCATCTTCTGTTACAGTACAGACTGCTAATTGACAGCTATATCGACTCATGCGAATTCCAAGGCGATCGAGCCATGGATCTACGAGGCGTTCGAGGTCACGAGGCCGTTTCTGATGAAGAATCAGGTGTTCGAGAATCTTCAACCCACGGCTTTCCAGGAAGCTTGAGAATTCCCCAAAACTCCACTCACGGACATGAAACGGATTACCTGGCTCTAATTTGTCTCGCCCATACAACCTATCACGGTCCGGTGTGGAGATAAGAATTCTACCGCCGCGAGTCGAGAGACACTTCAGCAAGCGAATGCATGGATCGGGATCGAGCAGATGCTCAAGTACATCGGCGCAGATCACAATATCGAATTTTGCTTCGATATCGTGCGTTGGATTCTCCAGATCCATCGAGACGAACGGAGAATCAGGTTCCATTTCGTTAGCGACTTTGCGAACGCTTGGCTGATCAATGAGTGTCAGTGATGGGTGATCTGGCGAATCACTCCGAAAATACTTGTGTTTTGTCGCCGGGCCACAACCAACATCAACAATTCTTGACGTTGCGTTCGCCAATGCATATGCGGTCCGATATACGTCGTACTGATATGTAGATGAAATCCGCAGTCGTTCGGGAGTCCAATAGCTGCCTTCTACAGTTTCCAGCGTCGTCGTGGCGGGAAACGGTTTGTAGTCCTTTCTGATGGAATAGTGATCAGCACACATCCGGCTGCTCATCGTGTCGAATTGCCGACGACATCATGAAATTGCTCGTCGATCAGTTTAAAGCGATGCGCAACGACAAAGGGACCGTGCTTCGAAGGATCCAGAGATGGTATGGTTCTGTTCGAATCACAGGTGTTGAATACTTCGATAGTGGCAGCGTCAGGGACTCTGTCTTGCTCTACGCCATTCAATGCAACCCAGGCGTAGACGCTGTAGCAGCCCGCGAGTAGTGGCAGACTCGAAACAGTACATTCGATGTTGACCAGAGGTTGACTGGATGAAACGTAAAGTTCCGAGCCGACCGCTATTGAATCAAACGAAGTGAGTCTGCTTCCACTTCCATTCTCGACACATAGCGCTACATGTATCTTACCTGACAACAACGATCGATTCGAAATGGTAAGCACCAGCTTTACGTCTTCGCCCGTGGAAATGGCTTGCTTTCCGGTAGAGTC
>JBILXT010000360.1:0-7508 GCA_044378235.1 Planctomycetaceae bacterium | reverse complement strand
CCGGCGTGAGGACCTTCCCAGCGAGCATCGAAACGCAGCACGGCCCCTTCATCATGCGGTGCGTGAAGCTGCAGGCTGGCATTTGATAAACGTTCAATCAGAAGCCGATCAACGAACAATTCGCGTCGTGTTCCTAAAGCCACTGGCTCAGCAGCCATCGCTCGCTGAGATTCAAAATCGCAAAATGGCCCACAAAACGCGGTAATCACAAGGCAGGCCTGCAAAAGCAGGAAACGGAGAGTTGACTGTTTTTCAAGCTTCATGGGGATTGCAGTCCGTGGGATAAGAGCGAGGAGAGAAGTTCGTGTGTAGAATTGTGGTGGCGCTGCAGTGTAGACTCATCGCAGCCGAGCGCACAGGAATCCCGATTCGATGTGACCTCGCTCGCACTGGAACCAGTTTCTTCGGACATTTTTTAACCGAGACCTGACATGTACACCCTGCGCATGGCAAAACGCGTGCTGTTCGAAACGAACAAGCGACTGCTATGGAAGCTCATCTGGAACATGGGCGTTAAAGGGTCTCTGTCCGTGATGAAACATCGCAGCCGGATGAAGAAAGGCCAGTTCTTTCCTCCGTTCCTGTACGTCTCCATCATTAACAGCTGTAACCTGCGTTGCCAGGGTTGCTGGGTCGACGTGGCTCACAAGCAGCAGACGATTGATGTTCCGGCGATGAACCGCTTGATCAAGGAAGCGAAGGAGCACGGCAACACGTTCTTTGGCATCGTGGGCGGAGAACCGTTCATGCATCCGGAGCTCTTTGAGATTCTGGAAGGCCACCCGGACTGCTATTTCCAGATCTTTACGAATGGGCAATTCATCACCGACGAGAAAGCTCGACGGTTGTTCGAACTGGGCAACGTCACGCCGCTCATCAGCGTGGAAGGCAATGAAATCGTCAGCGACGAGCGACGCGGTCGTTCCGGAGTTTACAGCAAGACGCTGGCGGGCATCGAAAACTGCCTGAAGCACAATGTGATGACGGGAGTCTGCACCAGCCTTGCCAAGTCCAACATCGATCACCTCTTAACCGAAGCCTGGATCGATCGCCTCGTCGAAATGGGTGTGCTTTACACGTGGTTTCATGTGTATCGCCCCATGGGCCCCGATGCTCAGACGGAATTGTGCCTGACACCGGAACAGCAACGACGTGCTCGACAGTTCGTGGTCGATATGCGTGCAAAGAAACCGATCATCATTATCGATGCGTACTACGATGGCGAAGGCAAAGCCCTGTGTCCCGCGGCGAACGGTATCAGTCATCACATCAATCCGTGGGGCGACATCGAGCCTTGTCCGATCGTGCAGTTCTCAAAAGAGTCGATTCATCACGAGAAGGACGACAGGCACATCTTCGACAAGTTTACGCAGTCTGAATATCTCGCAGACTTCCGCGAGCTCGCTCAGCAGACAACTCGCGGCTGCATCGTACTGGAACGTCCCGAGTTGCTGGCTCAGCTCGTTGAGAAGCATGGAGCGAAGGATTCCACGGCTCGAGGGACAGCGATGCAGGAACTGAAGTCGATGATTCCGAGAACATCGCAGTATCATCCGGGCCACGAGATCCCGGAAAAGAACTGGTACTATCGCATCGCCAAACGGTTTTTGTTCAACGACTTCGGTGTCTACAACGGACGCGATCATTCAAAGTCGGCAGCCCCATACATCACGCAGGCAGAGCCAAAACTTTCGGTCACCGGAAACGCGTCTGCACAAAGTTGCTGTGCAGAGCCCGGCGGTTGTGGCTCGGGTCAGCTTGTTGAACTTGGCGGCAACGTTAGCGACAAACAGTCCTGACTTAATGCGGCAGGTCGGGGCTTGAGTTTAACTACGCCGGGACGCAGAGCCAGCTGGTCAACGTTAACAGGGCGCTCAAAGCAATTCCTGGATGACCTGTCCGTCAGAAACCGGCATTGGACGTCCATCGGTCAGGTGGTAATTGATATGCTGCGCGTCGTAGCCCAGAGCATCGAAAACCGTGGCGTGAATGTCCGCAGGGCGAATCGGACGGAGTCTGGGATAGGCCCCCGTCTTGTCGGATTCGCCGATGACTTGTCCACCTCGGATACCTCCACCAGCGAGCACCATGGAATAGCATTGAGGCCAATGGTCTCGTCCGGCTTCTTTATTGATGATCGGCGTGCGACCAAAATCACCCATCCAGATCACCAATGTTTCATCCAGCAGGCCACGCTCAGAAAGATCGTCCAGCAGGGCCACATAAGCCTTTTCCATGGGAGGCACAAGGCGATTCTTCATCTGGTTAAAATTGTCTTTGTGAGTATCCCATGTGATGCTCGGGCCGTTCACGGTAGTGACAAATCGGCTTCCTGCTTCAATCAAGCGTCTGGCCAATAGATGAGATTGTCCCCAGCTATGCCGACCATAGCGGTCGCGAACGGAGTCTGGTTCTTTCGACAGATCGAAAACTTCGCTGGCGGCATCAGAACTGATCAGTCCCAAAGCTTTCGCACGCTGCACCTCGATGTCAGCCGTTGATTCAGAAGCGGTCAGGATTCCCCGTTCATCCAGCGATTGCAGCAATGACTGACGATCCTGAAGTCGATCACGGCTGATGGCGGCATCGAGCTGAAGCCCGGGAACCTGAAAGCCCTTTGCGTTTGGATCAGCGTTCAGAACGAATGGATCAAAGCGGCTGCCAAGACAGCCGCCATATTGCCCAGGGGTCAGGTACTTCGTGCTGTCGCAATGAGGAAATGGCGTGATCACGTAAGGAGGCACGTTGGCGGAATAGCCATCCTGCTGCGCGAGCCAACCAGCGAGCGTCCCGAAGCTTGGGATATCTGCGCGGCCGGGATTGATCAGCGTACTGTCAATTCGATAGGGCTTGCCGACAATGGACCAATGCATGCCGGAGTTATGACCACCATGGGAGTGATGGAGCGTTCGGACGATCGAGAGCTTGTCCATTCGCTTAGCAACTTCCGGCAGCAGTTCAGAAATCTGAATGCCCGGGACGTTTGTATCGATCGGTTCAAATGTGCCCCGGATTTCCGATGGTGCCTGCGGCTTCATATCCCACAGGTCAACATGACTGGGAGCGCCGCAGTTGAAGATCATGATGACTGATTTCGCCCGACGCGTTTTGGTTGCCAGCGTAGAGCCGGATGGCTGAATGCTTCCCTGGGCCACATTTCCCCAGAACTGTTGGATGGCACTGAGTCCTGCAGCCTTTAGACCTGTTGATGCAATCCAATTTCGACGCGATTGCGAATCGACGCGTTGATCGGTTGGAGTCCGAAGGTGGCGTTGCATGTGGAGTTTCCTGACGAATTGTCTGGCAGGAAGAATCGGCTGGGAGGCAGGATGAGAGCTGGGTGGGGTTTCAGCATAAGTCGACGAGTGGGATTCGTCGACTGCAATCAGACGGCTTTTTTCAATGTGGCCTCTTTTAATGCACGCAACCAGCACCCTGTTCAGTATCAATGACCGATCGCCCCGGTACCAAAATCGCGTTAGTCATAATGCCATGGCACGCACAGTGATCAGATGTTGCTCTGGTCCATTGTTCTCTGAGTCTGCTGCAGCAATTGCGTGAGATGGTTTGGGATTTCATAACCCTCGGCCAGTTTCATCTGCTCTTCGTCGACGGCTCTACACACCGATTCCAGTTCAATCGCGCGGCATTGGCGAGCGACCTTGATCAGGGTCTGGAAGCCCTTTGGCGACTGGTGCAGCTGGTCGGGCAGCAGTGATGCCAATGCCACGGGAAACAACTTGAAGAACTCGGCATTGGGTTCCTGCAGAGTTGACTCCAGCGAGTGGTGATAGAAGATCGCGCACAACAGGTCGTCGGGAAACTTCCATTGAGCCGCATAGTAGGCTCCGGCAGAGGCATGATCCCACCCGAAGACTTCTCGCTCCCAGTCGACCAGATTGCGTCCCTCCCCGGGAGCGGACGAAGTGTCCATGTACTCAAGATACTGCTTGTCGAATGTGTTGGTGAGGACAGGCAGAAGGAAGTCCTGAAGCAAACCGCCAAGGAACGCGAGCCCCGGGTCGAGATGCATGCGTGTGGCGATTTCTTTGGCAAACAAACCCTTTTGCAGGGATTCGTTCCAGAAGTTTCGCTGATTGATCAGTTTTGTTTTAAGTGCCCGATTGGCGGCCTTCATACCGACGGCCATCAAATGCATTTTGGCAATCTTGAGGCCAACCTGAGTGATCGCACCTTTGACACTGCGAATGGGAGTGCTCAAAGCGTACATCGCTGAGTTCACGTGTCGCAGGAGTTCCACGGTCAGCGCAGAATCCTTTTCGACAATCTTTGCAAGGTCTGCAATGCTGTAGTCCGGATTGGCTGAGGCCTGTACGAATTCTGTCACCGCGTGCGGCAGAGCGGGCAGTTCAATGGCTTTGGGCAGCAAGTCGGCTTTGACTGAGGCCACGGAACGTTGGCTCAGGTTTTTCCAGTCGAAAGGTGCAGCAGTCACAGCAGCCACGATAATCCGTTACCTTTTGCATTTGAACGATTGTCTGACCACGCCCCGATCGAGTTGCGGCCTACCATCATCAGCGACAGCAATTTCCCGTGACCGGTCCAGAGGGCAAAGAAGTCCGGGCAACGAAAAGAGTTGCTTGTCTGACGGCTTATCGTAACTGAACGGAAAAACTTGCCTCGTTGACGAAATCAACGAAGGCAAAACATTCGTGGCATGTGAATCTAACAGGGACGCCGGTTGTAGCGATCAGGCCCCGGGTGTCGCTCATAGTGATCGACGCGCTCCGTGGTCAACGCTGTTGCGTTACAGAGTCGCAATCGGTTCAGCCGAAGAATCAGGGAGGTAACTTGAACAGACTTTGAGCAAAGGGAAATTCATGGGAGCAACTGGTATGAAGGATATGCGAAGGATTTTCGCCGAATGGCCCGCCAGCATTCCTCGCACCGGCCTGATTGTCACGACGTTTGGTGAGTCGATTCAGTTCGTGAGCTATATGATTTCAGGTGACCTGATTCTGATCGAACGAAAGACTCCGGATGCTCAGGGGTCACGACGAGTCATCATGAGCTTCGAGTTAATTGTGGCCGTGAAAATCCTTGACGCGATTGAGATGGCACGATTCACTGCCATGGGATTTCAGGGCGTTGCCTGATCCTGCTAATTGCGATTATTCTCCCCGGCGTTTTAGACCGGGGAGAATCCCCCCCGGGGCATCCCTGTAGCCGCAGCCAGTCGCCGTCCCGGTCCGTTCAATTGCGGGGACAGGAATTTATCAGGCGTCTTTCGATACTCGCAGATTGCCTCCACGGTAAGCAGCCGCCATGGCTTTAGGAATCTCGGATTCCGAAAGAACGACTTCCGCCTGATTCTCCTGCGTCAATGCTCTCATTTCCTGCTCTTCAGCAACAGCCGCAGCTCGACGTTCTTCCGCATGAGCACGGGCGATACGCATGTCGGCCTCAGCCTGATCGGCCTGCAGACGAGCACCAACGTTGTCGCCCACGTCGATGTCAGCGATATCAATCGAGACGATTTCATAGGCCGTCTGAGAGTCCAGACCTTTGGCCAGAACTGCTCGGGCGATCAGCATCGGGTTAGCCAGAACCTCTTTGTGGCTTTCACAGGAGCCGATTGCAGAAACAATCCCTTCACCGACTCGTGCGATTACTGTCTCTTCGGTGGCTCCGCCAATCAGCTGAGTAATATTAGTACGCACGGTAACACGGGCTTTGGCCTTTAGCTGAATGCCATTCTTGGCAATGCCATCAAGAGTTGGGCGGCCTGTGCGAGTTGGATCCGGGCAATCAATGACTTTTGTCTTAACGCTGGTCTGTACCGCTTCCAGAACATTTCGGCCAGCAAGATCGATCGCTGCCGCAGTATTCCAGTCCAATGCAATTTGGGCTCGGTGAGCAGCGATCAGAGCACGCACGACGAGAGGGACGTTTCCTCCAGCGAGATAGTGCGATTCCATGGCGTTCGTCGTGATGTTGGCCACACCGGCCTGAACCGACATGATTCGGCAATCCACAATGATCTGTGGATTGACCTTCTTTAGCTTCATGACCACCATCTGCAACGGACCGATGTAAGCACCGGACATGAAAGCTCGAAACCAGAGCGACATGACCGAGGCGAAGATGCCGAAGAACACCAGCAGAATCATGCCGAAGATTATGGCCAGGCAAATCAGCAGGACACTTACAAAATCAAGGTCGCCACTTGCCGCGACTGGCGCGTCCTGAGCAAGAAACAGAATTGAGTTCAGATTCTGCATTTTATTTCTCCATTCCAGATCGGCGATTCCACCCTCGCGAGTATACGGGATCCCATGGTGGATTCGCAATTGACCGGACGGGGCGCAATCGGACGGTTTCGCGATTCCTTGTGAGCCACTAAAGTTCGTCGCGTGAGCTTACTTGTTCTGCTGATTCACTCTTCAATTCCTGAGGACGAACATGAGTATTGATGCCCGACTTGCCCAGCTTGGAATCACTCTTCCCCCGGCTCCTGCTCCCGGCGGAGTATACACCCCGGTGGTGATTGTGGACAAAATTGCCTACGTTTCTGGACAGGTCCCGTTTGATGCCGATGGCAAGATGATTGTGGGCCGAGTCGGTTCAGATTTGACCGAAGAACAAGGCGTCGCCGCGGCTCGTCAGGTTGCTCTCACGATGTTGGCCACCATTAAAGCTTCGCTGGGATCTTTGGATCGCATCAAGCGAATCGTGAAAGTTCTCGGGATGGTCAATTCCACGCCTGATTTTCAGCGTCATCCATTCGTTGTGAATGGATTCAGCAACACGATGGTGGAAATCTTTGGAGATTCAGCGAAAGCCGCTCGCAGCGCGGTTGGAATGGGATCACTGCCTTACAACGTTCCGGTTGAAGTTGAAGCAACGCTGGAACTGCATGAGTAGTATAAGTTGAGAACTAGAGCCTCGCTCGAATCGCGTCCAATGCCTGCTGAGCGTTGTTCTTTACTGAGAAATCGTTGGATGTGGCTAACTTCTCAAGGAAGTCAACGGACTTTTCGGTTCCGACTTTCTTGAGAACTTCCAGCAGGTCATTTTTGGCTGATACGTCGGTGAACTGCGGGAAAGATTTCATGATTGGTTCCTCAATAGGCGGCCCGATTTCAATCAATGCACCCTTCAGTTGGCTACGAACACCGTGGTCAGTCATAGCCATGATCAGCGTTGGATAGTCCTCGGGCTTTGCCATTTTTGCCAGGGTTTTCGCTGCGATAGGCTTAGCTTCCATCGCATCCGGCTCAGTATCCGCAAGAATCTTCTTCAGTTCATCAGAATGTTCCGCAGCCGCCCAGCGGCAGAAGGCTCCGGTCGCCGCCTTTTTGACGAAGGCATTACTATTCTTCATGTGATTGCGAGCGATCTTCAGGACTTCTGTTCGCTTTTCTTCGACGATCGCTATTTGGCTCAGTCTTGACAGAGGCTGGCTGGCACCATTGCCGCCTTCGGCCTTACGGATTTCTGCAATCAGGTCATCAACAAGTTTCGGATTCGGAATGCTCTGCTCGTCT
>JBILXT010000359.1:0-7512 GCA_044378235.1 Planctomycetaceae bacterium | reverse complement strand
GCAGCCGAAGGTTCTGTGATTCACGAAATTCCGCGAGAGCAATAATGCGTTTGACGCTGTCATCATCTTTGTCCTGAATGCGACGACCCAGACGCGATTGCAGATCCCCCAGATTGGCTGTGCGGGCGAATACACCGATCACTTCTCCTGCAGAATTCCGCACGGGAACACTCAATGCGACCGTTTGTCGATCGGTGGTTGTGCTTTTGTAGGCCACGCTGACGTGACGCGTCGTCAGCGGCTTCACATCCTCGGGAATCTGGTCCTCGGGATAGTCGAGACCTCGTCCGTGAAAGTAGTCGCGATAGCGAAACGTCTTGGCCAGAGTGAGTGAGCTATACTCACGTCTCCAAATCTGAACACCATCAGCGTTCGTCAGGAACCAGCTGGTATCCTGTTCGTAATGACGTCGGGCATTCGCGGCCTGACTGCGTTCCCAGGCCGCGTCGAGCTGTCTCATCCAGTTCAGTTTGGCGTCGTCTTCGGGACTGACTGGCATACCTTCGCTGGCTGCCGACACGAGTGCCACCACCTCGTCGCTGCTTTGCTGAAACATCAATTCCAGCGACGAAGACAATCTTGGGTCGGCCAGAATATTCTCCAGCTCATCAAGGCGATCGTTAAGTTCGTCTTCCAGCCCAGCCGCCTGAAGTCGCGCCGACAGCGCATCGCTTTCCAAAGCGCGGTCGGTGATTTCGAGTTCCGTGACGTGCAGGTTCTTGGTCAGGGCGTTCACAAAGATCGGAACCATCGCCGCCATCAACAACACGGGAGCGACAACACCCAGCATCAGCAGCGGTCGACGGGCTCGCTGCCGATCGCGAGCATCCAGTTCGTCGCGAACGGCCTGCGCATTCGGCAGGCGATCACCGGGAGCGACGGCAAGACACTGCTCAATAATTTCCGCCAGCCGACGGTCCACTCCGCGCACTGAACGATGTCCGGACGGGACTCCGGATTGATGAATCATTTGCTGATAGGTTTTTAATCGCTGGTCGAGTGTCTCGCACTTCTCCAGACGTCGTTGGGTTGCTTCATTGCGATGCGGCGGATCGCCCGTCAACATGTGATAAAGCAATGCCCCGACGGCATAAACATCCCAGCGCGCGTCAGGCAGAGCTTCGAGGTCTGCCTGCTCCGGTGCCATATAATACAGCGTTCCCAGCGCCGGGCTTTGTTCGTGCGACATCCGCGACTGGCCGAAGTCGCACAATCGTGCATGCAGTTGATTGTCGAGCAGAACATTGTCTGGTTTGAGATCACAATGCAGAACCCCGGCACCGTGAGCATCGATCAACGCACTGCAGATTTCGCGAGCGATCCGGATGGCTTCGTCGACACTGATGCGACCGCGAGCCAGAAAGTTTCCGAGCGAACCGTTTTCCACATACTCCATCACGAAGTAAGGCGGCTCTGCATTCCAGCCGACGTCAAGTAATCGAACGATGTTACGTGATGTATAAACGGCCGCCAGCTTTTCGACTTCGCGGCTCAGCATCGACCAGTTGAGACCTCGCCGATGCGGATAGAACTTGACGGCCACCATACGGCCCGTACGATCTTCGCGAGCCAGCCAGACGGTGCCGTACGCTCCTGTTCCCAGTCGACGAACGATCGAGTAGCCCTCGATTTCTCCCGGGGCTTTATTCGCCTGGAGGCTCAGCCGTCGCGACCGTTCCCGATCGTCGTCATTCTGAATCTCTGTGTTGCCGGCATCCGTCACTGATAAATACTCGTCCATTGATTGCAATAGTTGCAGCGGACTCGACCATCCGGCGAAAGTTCTGCGGTGCTGTCAACCGTTGCTCCGCAGCCATGACATTTAAACGCCGGTGAACCCGGGGGTTGCTGAGCAACGAGCTCCAGGGCTTTACGTTTTTTCTCCGCGTGCGCCGATTGCTTCGCTGATTCCTGTTGCGCACCAGCATCCCTCAGCGCGCGATTGAACACGCGGAAAACATTGAAGAAGACAAAGCCGGATGTGCCCAGCGTGAACAGAAACGCGAGCCCGAAGATCACTGCAACTATTATGATCAGTAGATTCATGCTTAGCATTTGAATACCCGTGCCTTCCTCTGAAACTCCTGATCAGTTTGCGGCTCCAAAATTGAACACTCGATGCAGGAGGTTCGTCATCCTGACAAATTCTTCGAGCTGAATTTGCAGCAGACAACATATGATCTCAGAATCCGCTCGGAAATGCACTCGGAATCGTGTGTTTGAGAATTCGAGGTTTCGCGGCATTTTGAGTCAAGGGTGTTCATTGCGTCACAGCATTGGTAAAACGCCCGACATGTTGATTCCTTCCTGCCTTTGAAGCATAAGGGCGCATAAACAATGAACTGGATTGATCGAAATCGGTTGGCCTCTGAGGTGCTGGCTGGAACGTTTCTGAATCTGGGATCTTCCGTCGCCGTGGAGATTGCCGTTGCGGCAGGATTTGATTGGGTGCTGCTGGATCTGGAGCATGGTTCAGGCAGCCTGACTGAACTCCGCAGTCAACTGCTGGCGACTCGCGGATCGTCGGCGGCACCTATTGTGCGGATTCCTTCGATCGATGCTGACATGGTCAAATTCGTCATGGACAGCGGTGCGGCGGGCGTCATGTTTCCGTATGTGCCGGATGCCTCCGAAGCGGCTCGAGCGGTCAGTATCATGAAGTATCCTCCCGCCGGCGTTCGCGGGGTTGCTCAGGTGATTCGAGCCACGGATTATGGTCGCAACTGGAAGGGCTACCTGAGCGAAGCAAACGAGCGATCTCTGGTTGTGGTCCAGATCGAAACACCGGAGGCGGCAGACCAGGCCGAAGCGATGGCGGCGGTTCCGGGAGTTGATGTGCTCTTTGTGGGCCCGATGGATCTTTCTGTGAATCTGGGACACGCCGGCGATTTTTCTCAACCGGGATTTCTGCAGCACCTGAAAAATGTCGTCGCGGCCTGTGAGAAGCACGGCAAGACCGCCGGGATATTGTCTCGCCCCGAATTGGTGGATCAGCACAAGTCCATGGGCTTCCGTTTTCTCGCGCTGGGGTCTGACTCAGGGGCCATCGTGCAGGGGATGAATAACAGCATCGCGGCAATCAAAAAGCCTGTGGGCTGAAACAGATCTTTACTGAGTTTTCGGTTCCCGAAGTGTCAGCAAAGGAAGAGACACACTTCAGAATCGCAAAGCAAGTGAACAATTCGGCGGAGCACTAATCCAGAAAACGAAAACCCACGGACGCGAAGAGAGCGTGAAAGACTTCGGCCCAAACTTCGGCGGATTTGGGATCCTCACCGACCACATTCAGCGTTGCCTGCAGTTCATCCATCGATGGATCGCGACTCAGGCATTTTCGCCATGCGGCCCGCACACTCTCCTCTGCGTTGTTCGCAGAGTAATCCGGTGACTTAAGGAAGTTGACCGCCGCCAGCTTTGCCTGTTCCATCACGAACGGACTATTCAGCATGTACAGAGCCTGTGCAGGGCGAGTACTTCTGGTTCGTTTGCCAGTGACCAGATTCGGATTGGCCCCGTCGAAGATTTCGAACAGGTCCAGCATCGTGTTTCGAAACGAAGGCACATAAACGCTGCGAACTCGCAGAGGATAGGCGGCATGCCGGTATTCGTTGTCATAGGTTGAGAGCTTGGCAATCGTCCGACCTGATGACACGGACAGATCCAGCATCCCACTGATCTGCATCAGAGAATCTCGCAGTGATTCTGCATCCAAGCGACGACGAAACGCACGTGTCAGCAATCGGTTGTCCGGGTCTGACTTGAGTTGTTCAGGGGCTCCGGTGGCTGACATGCGGAACGTCCGAGATAAGCAGATGCGGCGAATCAGTTTCTTTGTGGACCAACCTTCCTCGATAAACGACGCCGCAAGGTAATCCAGCAGTTCCGGATGAGTTGGACGCTCGCCGGTTTCGCCAAAGTTATCTGGTGTGCGGACGAGGCCTTCACCAATGAGATTTGCCCAGACTCGATTCACGTACACTCTCGCAGTCAGCGGATTCTGAGGGGATGCCACCCAGTCCGCTAATTCTATGCGACCACTGGTCGACTTCAGGAACTCACTGTTGATCGCGGCGGGTTGCTCAGCAGGAGTCGCGACGGTGATGAATCCACGAGGAACCTTCGGCCCCAGATTTCGAATTTCTCCACGCACATGCACGTGCCAGTCTTCCGTGGTGGCTTCGTCTTCAACGCACATTGCGATTGGAATTTCAGGCTTCTGTTTAGCAAGCTCCTTGCGTTCTTTCTCCAGTCGCTGCAGTTCTGCTTTTCGATGCTCGACAGCCTCTTGACTTTCTTTCTTCTGGCCGGATTTTGCAACTTCCGGAGCAATAGATGGCATTAAGGCCACAGGCACAAACTGGATGGCATCTACGATGACATAACCAGGAGATGCTTCGGAGGCTTTGACGACGACCTTTGCCATTTGTGACTTCTCAAAGCGGTATCGACCAAGTTCGGCAAAGACACCATCGCCCGGAGGTTTTAACTTTTGATTCGCGTACGCCTCGGATTCACCGTCTGCATGAGAAATCGTAACGGGGACTTTTTCAGATCGACTGTCGGCGTGGTTGATCACCATGCGAACGACGTATTCTCCGTCCTCTGGAAGCGTTGCTTCATACGTCGCCGAAATCCCCAGACGAGGTGAACCTGAATGGCGATAACCAGCACCGACGAATGGCTGTAGAAAACTGGAGCCGACCCATTCGCCATCGAACTGAGCCTCTGAGTCATCAACGACAACGCCCTGAAGCGAATTCGCGGCAGGTGCACCTGGGCGACCCGGAGTTTCCGCTGTGCCCGCCGCCTTTAATGAGGCAATCTGCTTTTCGAGGTCTTTGTCTTTGGCCGTCCAGTCATCCAGGGCAGTCTTGTCAAATCCCATTTTCAGAGGGGCCGTAACAAATCCACACACGTTGCCGGGCGTCAGCGATTTCGTGCTTCGAAAAATTCCTGCGAGTGCGTAGTAGTCTGTGGTTGGGATTGGATCAAACTTGTGATCATGGCAGCGACAGCATCCCAGAGTCATGCCGAGGAATGTACGGCCCATGGAATCGATCTGTTCATCAACGACATCCATGCGCAGTTGCTCTTTGTCCTGTTCTTCGTAATTGATTGCTCCCAACATCAAATAGCCTGAACCGATAATCTGTTCATCATGCTGAGCATCTGAATTTGCCGGAAGCAGGTCACCGGCCAGATGTTCACGAATCAGTTGATCGAACGGCTTATCTTTGTTGAATGAGCCGATCACATAGTCACGGAAACGCCAGGCATCCGGAAGCATCATGCTGCGTCCGCCGCCGGTGGATTCTGCAAAACGAGCAACGTCCAGCCAATGACGGCCCCAGCGTTCTCCGTAGCGTGGCGATTCGAGCAGTCGATCGACGGTTACTGCGATCGCCGCATCCGGATCAGACTTCATCGCTTCCGCAAACTGCTGCTGCTCTTCCAGAGTCGGGGCGAGACCCGTTAACAGGAAAGTCAGTCGCCGAATCAAAGCGTCAGCCGATGCATCGCCTGCAATGTTGTTAGTGACTGCCTGCGAACTGCCCAGTTTCTCCTGTTGAGCAGCCAGGACGAAATGATCAATTTCATTCCTGGCCCATCCTTCGCCGACAGCCGGAACGGGAGCTTTCTGAATCGGACGAAACGACCAGAACTCACGACCTTTGTTGAGATCGATGGTTTGCTTCTTGTGGACAACTCCTCCGGTTCGTGGGTCGGGAGCACCGTCTTCAATCCATTTCGTAAAATCGGCGATGACGTTGTCGGGTAATTTACGTTCCGGAGGCATCTCCAGAGATTCGTGCTTCATGGCCTGCAGGAGCAAACTATCGGCCGCGTTCTTGGCCACCAGCGCCGGGCCGGAATCTCCACCAGTCAGAACACCTTCTCGAGAATCCAGGACGAGCCCACCTTTGATCGATTTGGCATCGGCGGAATGGCAGGAGTAGCAGTGTTCGACGAGGACTGGGCGAATCCGGTCTTCAAAGAATTTCAGCTGAGCCGGGTCCGGAGCTTCGGTCGTTTCAGGCTCAGCCTCGTCCATCGCTCGCACGGAAGTTGGGACAACACAAACCGCGAACAGCGTAAGGCAGCAAAAAATCAGATCGAGACCTGGGCGAGTTCTCATGCGGACTGTTTTCCGGTGCGGGTGGGTCAGGACTGGGCGGAGCGTTGCGAAACGTGGAATTTCAGGCTCTGCACCGTCGGTCAGTGGCTGGAAATGTTATCCGGGATTCGCCCCGTTGGCAGTCGGACATAGCAGAATTCTGGTTGTCGGTCGGCAAAATTCAGGCGATTCGTCACGGAATGACGTACGGAGGTTCTGTGAATTCTCCAGGCCATGTCGGGTTAACATTCATCCGGAACCGCTACCCTGATACACTCCGTCGCTTCAGGGATTGACCGCCGATGGCTCGGCAGTATTCGCGGAAGAGGTGAGCATTGTCTAAGGAAGAAAAATACACGGACGCGCAACTGGCCAGTTTTGGGCTGGACCGCGCCACGATTCCTCGGCATGCGGCCATCATTATGGACGGAAACGGCCGCTGGGCTCAAAAACGAGGACTCCCGAGAATCGAAGGCCATCGCCGCGGAGTCACCTCCGTACGGAGCATCGTCGAAGAAGCCTCGCGTCTGGGTCTGCAGCAGCTCACGTTGTTCTGTTTCTCCAGCGAGAACTGGAAACGACCGCCTCGCGAACTAACCCTGTTGATGCACCTGCTCAAGCAGTATCTGGTTGAAGAGCGGCGCGAGATTCAACGACAGGGACTTCGCTTCAAAGTCATTGGCAAATTGCAGGAACTGGATCCTTTGATTCAGGCGGAGATGCAAAAGACCATCGAAGTCTCCGCAGGCAACGATGGGATGACATTGTGTCTTGCCGTGAACTATGGCGCTCGCCAGGAAATCACCGAAGCCATTCAGAAAATCGCAAGTCAGGTTCGTGATGGTCGACTTAACCCCGATCAGATCAACGAAAAGACCGTTGCCGACAACCTGATGACAGCCTCAATGCCGGATCCGGATCTGGTGATTCGAACCGCCAGCGAGTTTCGCATCAGCAACTTCCTGTTGTGGCAGATCAGCTATTCGGAACTGTGGGTGACAGAAAAACACTGGCCCGAGTTTCGTGAAGAAGAATTCCGCGAAGCCTTGCGAGCCTTCGCGCGGCGTGATCGTCGATTCGGTGGGCTGTCAGCTGCGAAAGAACCTGCGACTCAGGAACAAAGCACCTGATGCGTCTCAAGTCGGCCGACTCCTGAACCATTGAGCCTGAGGCGATAGCCGATCCGTTCCCTCAGTTTGCCAATCCAGGCTGAGCGAGCGGAATGAAGGATGATGGTGTTTGATTTGAATTTGCAAAATTCAAAAAGATACGAGCGGTAACATTCTCGCGGCTGAACACTCTGCAGTTTGCCGTGAAACGAAGTGCTGCAGAATTCGGGACGCGATTCTTTGTCGAGCAAGGATGAGTCCGCTGTTCTTTGCCGTCGTTGTTCGGAT
>JBILXT010000056.1:0-27022 GCA_044378235.1 Planctomycetaceae bacterium | reverse complement strand
AAGCGGCTATCTCGTGACCATGACCGACCGGCGATCGCGTCTGGCGTCGGTGAGAGTCGTAAGGAACAAGTCGGCACCGCAGGTTCGCAAGGCCATAACACAGGGACTGAAGTCTGTGAAAGGTCCACCTGTTCGCACAATCACAACGGACAACGGTAAAGAGTTTGCAGATCATGAAACTCTGGCGAGAAGTCTCCACGCGAAAACTTACTTCGCGAATCCGTATAGCTCTTGGGAAAGAGGTTCGAACGAAAATATGAACGGACTGCTTCGCCAGTACTATCCCAAAGGAACCGATTTCCGAACAATCACTCCTGCAAGCCTTGCTCACATTGAACGCAAACTCAACAATCGACCCAGAAAATGCCTTGGCTTCCAGACACCAGTAGAAGTCCATTACTCACCCAATAAAACCTGAATACCCGCATTGCACTTCAGATTTGAATTCGCCACTCTATTGGCTCAATGGTTGTGGCGCTTGTGGGGACGACGGTTGTTGTAGTAGAACTTGAGGCGTTGGTGTTGCATTTCCGCAGAGAATTGTCGAAATGAAAACAGGCGAACCAAGCCATGCACGTGCCGACATGTCGGCCACTCGTTTAAGTATGAGTCCCTGGCTTTTGAAAGAGCAAGAAATGGAATGCGACCTGCCATCTATTTGGGCTTGATGTGCCGACCCTCCGGGTCTCTGAATGCAGAGTCGTTCGGTTCTGCAACTGGAAGTCAAATCACCGGCTGTCTCAATCAGAATCACACCCAAAGACCCTCACGCGGATCCTTCGGGTTGAGTTCTGCCAGCTTTTCGTAAAGCGTTTTGGATTCCTCAGAGAGATCTTTGGGGACGGAAATCTTCAGCACCACAAACTGGTCGCCTCGATCGCCGGTTTTATGATTGCGAACGCCCTTGCCGCGCAATCGAAGTTTGGCACCGCTGGATGTTCCCGGCGGAACGGTCAGAACGACGGTTCCTTCGGTCAGTGTTGGTACGTCAATCTTGGCGCCGAGTGCCGCTTCGGAGGGAGAGATGGGAACGTCGACGAGCAGGTTCTGACCATCGCGGCGGAACCACGGATGAGTCGCAATGTGGACAGTTACGATCAGATCACCGGCCGGACCGCCACCGGAGCCTGGGTTGCCCTGCCCTGCCAGGCGGATCGACTGGCCGTCTTCGATTCCGGCCGGAATTTTTACGCTCAGTCGTTCGCTCTTTGTTCCATTCTGCAGTGAAACGGAATGCTCGCCACCTTCAACGGCTACTATAAACGGGACGGTAATTTCTGCCTTGGCGTCCTGGCCTTTCTGAGTTCGAGGCTGGCCGCGTCGACCACCACCACCGAAGGGATTGCCACCACCACCAAACATTCCGCCCAGGATGTCGTCGAGATCAAACGATGCACCACCGCCGCCGCCAAACCCCTGAAACGGATTGCCACCCGCAGCGCCGCCTCGAGCCGCATGGCCGAACTGGTCATAGCTCTTGCGCTTGGCATCGTCACTCAGGACATCGTACGCCTCGGTGATTTCAGAGAATTTCTTCTCAGCATCAGGATCCGCAGGCTTCACGTCCGGATGAAATTTCTTCGCCAGCTTCTTGTAAGCCTTGCGAATCTCATCCTGTGAGGCACTGCGGGAAACACCGAGCACTTCGTAGAAATCACGTTTTGACATCGCGGTAGAAGCTCAGGATTTAGGTAGAAAGGGAAACGTGTGCGGAATGGATCAACGGAGACCGGAAGATCAATAGCCGCCGGATGTTAGCAGATTGGCCGAAAACAGGGGCCGTTCCTGCCATAATGGACGTTTTTCCCGCGGCTTGAAGGGAAACCGCAAATGGAATGCCGCTGAATCCGGAACTTCCGAATTGAGGGGATAGCCGTCTTTGATTCCAGACGACCCTGAGCTGGTCTTGCCGGGGGACTTTTCTGAGGTTCCAGGTGGCCGTACAATTCACGCTCAGAGTTTTATGTCGACAACATTCATCCGTTGGGAAATTCAGAGGAATCGATGAGCAAGTTTGAATCTGTATCCGTCGTCAAGGCTGCCAATGTTTACTTCGACGGCAACGTTACCAGCCGTTCGGTGGAGTTCGCCGATGGCAGTCTGAAAACGTTGGGAATCATGCTTCCGGGTGAATACAAGTTCAATACAGGCAAGCCGGAGTTGATGGAAATCCAGTCCGGTGAGTTGACCTATTGTCTGGCCGGCGAAACAACCTGGCATTCTGTCAAAGGCGGAGAAGCTTTCAACGTACCTGGGAACTCCCATTTCCTGCTGAAGGTGACGAAGGTTACGGATTACATCTGCTCGTTTCTGTGAATAGGTATTCAGGAATGTGGGGGGATCGTCATGAAGCCGGTCTGTCTTCGAATTGTCATCTCAACCTGAAACGTCAGTGGGGGGCGATTCTGAGCATTCAACGATGATGAATGCAGATTCCTCGCTGACGCTTTTTTGAAGTTGTGTAGTTTAGTTAGGGCTGGAAGCCCGGCACATCCTCTGCCGGTGGCGTGAGCCACCGGATTGCAGACAACACTGCGTTTCAGGCCTGAAGGGCCGTTACATCCATCCATGTGTCGGCCCCTCCGGGCCTCAGATTCCTTATGTTCGCATACCGGTGGCTCACGCCACCGGCATTGGATTTGTCGGCCCCTCCGGGCCTGAGAATGCGAAACTTTAGAACGGACGCTTCGGGTTGTGATTTTCCTACCTCCTGATCAGGCCTGCCTATGAAACCGCATCAAGGGCTTTTGCTTCTTCTGACGGCACTCGTAAGCGGCCAGCCGTACTCTGTGATGGCTCAGGGGGTCGCTTCGGCCCAATCGCCGCTCGACTTCAATCGCGACATTCGACCGATTCTGTCCGAGAACTGCTTTTACTGCCACGGTCAGGATTCCAACAAGCGGCTGGCTGATCTGCGTTTGGATGATCGAGATGCCGCGATCACCGCCGGGGCGATTGTTCCAGGGGACGCATCGGCCAGTGCATTGATCCAACGGGTTCATTCCGAGAATCCTGATGAGCAGATGCCGCCTCCGAAGTCCAATCGACATTTATCGCCTGAACAGAAGGCGTTGTTGCAACGGTGGGTTTCTGAAGGCGCGGTTTACCAGAAGCATTGGGCGTTTGTTGCACCGGTTCGTCCTTCTGACCCTGAGGTGACTCGACAAGAATGGTCGCGAAACCCAATTGATCGCTTCGTGTTATCGAAACTGGAAAGCGCGGGACTTCAGCCATCGCCCGAGGCCGATCGAGCGACCTTGATCCGTCGTCTTTCGATTGATCTGGTTGGTCTTCCTCCCAAGCCCGAAGAGGTCGACGCATTTATCGCCGATCAAAGTCCTGACGCCTATGAGAAGCTTGTCGATCGACTGATGGCCAGTCCTCATTACGGGGAACGGATGGCTCTCAGTTGGCTGGATGCCGCTCGCTATGCCGACAGCAACGGCTTCCAGCAGGATGGCGACACGTGGCAATGGATCTGGCGCGACTGGGTGGTGAAGGCGTTCAACGAGGACCTGCCTTTCGATCAGTTTACGATCTGGCAACTGGCCGGAGATTTGTTGCCTGACGCGACCGACGAGCAAAAAATTGCCAGCGGTTTCAATCGCAATCATTTGCTGAACGGCGAAGGCGGCGCGATTGCGGAAGAGCAACGTTGGGTGATTCTATTCGACCGCATGGAGACCACCTCAACAACCTGGCTCGGTCTGACCATGAATTGTGCGCAGTGTCATGATCACAAGTACGATCCGATGACACAGCGTGATTACTACAGCATGCTGGATGCGTTTAATCGAGTCCCCGAGTCTGGAACGCCGCAGTACTTTTCATCGCGAGTTCGCGTAGCCGCGCCGTTTCTGGAATATCCGTTTCCAGAAACGAAAGCTCGCATTGCGGAGTTCGATACACAGATCGCTGCTCTTGAAGTCGAGGTCACCAGGGGCGTTGATGCGGCCTTCGAAGAGTGGCGTGCGGGTTTGATTGTGGAAGGCAAACTGCGAGAAGGTTCCGAGTTGCCAGAGGCATTGGCTGCGCTGGTGATCAAGCCTGAGGGAGAACTCAGCGAAGACCAGAAGAAGACTCTCGCAACAGATCTGCGAAAACACTTCGTCGAGAAAATTCAGCCCACGATGGGCGACAAAGTCCCGGCGATCAAACAGCGCGATGACCTGAAAAAGCAACTGGCCGATTACCGCGCTGATCAGATGCCACGTCCGATGATCATGAGCGATGCACAGCCTCGCGAGACTAAGATTCTGTCGCGCGGTGAGTATCTGAATCCGACTGAGAAAGTCTCGTTTGCCACACCGGCGTTTTTGCCGCCTCTGCCAGCCGGTGCTCCGACCAATCGTCTGGGATTTGCCCAGTGGCTGGTGTCCGCTGAGCATCCGCTGACCGCGCGAGTTCAGGTGAATCGCATGTGGCAGCATTTCTTTGGTGCTGGATTGATCAAGACGGCGGAAGACTTCGGTGTGCAGAGTGAGTATCCAATTCACGGGCCGCTGCTGGATTGGCTGGCGGTGGAGTTCCGCGAGCACGGCTGGAGCATGAAGCATCTGCATCGTTTGATTGTGACGAGCGCCACGTATCGGCAGTCCAGTCGAGTCACTCCGGAGCTCAAACAACGTGATCCTGAGAATCGCTTGTATGCTCGAGCAAGCCGATTCCGCATGCCATCGTTGCTGTTGCGAGACTGTGCACTGGCATCGAGCGAACTGCTGAATCTCAAAATGGGAGGCGTTCCGGTTTATCCTTATCAGCCGGATGGGATTTGGGAATCACTGGCCATCACGAAGGAGCGTGACTTCACGTATCCGGCTTCTCACGGAGACGACTTGTATCGACGAAGTCTCTACACGTTTTGGCGAAGGACGGTTGGTCCCGCGAATATGTTTGACACCTCAAATCGTCAGGCGTGCCGAGTTCGTCAGACTCCGACGAGTACTCCGTTGCATGCTTTGACGACGCTGAATGATCCGACATGGGTTGAAGCCGCGAGAGTTCTTGCGGAACGATGTTGCAAGGCATCTTCAGACGTCGAATCTCGGCTGACAAGAGCGTTTCGGCAAGTGCTGGGACGAACTCCCACGGAGCGTGATCGGGCGATTCTGATGCGAGCTTATGAGAAGCAACTGGCGGTCTATTCGGCCGATGCTGAAGCAGCCAAGGCTTTGTTATCTGTTGGCGAAGCAGCACGTGATGAATCATTGAACTCGGCCGAGCATGCCGCAATGACGGCGGTGTGTCTCGCCATATTGAATTTGGACGAGGCGTTGACCAGAGAATAGCGGAAAAAGAACGGCTCCGTGAGACTTGTTGCACGAGAACTCCCACAAGAGAACAATCATGACGAACCCGTTTCTGGACAATGTCGCTCGCGTCACTCGCCGTCAGATGTTTGGCAAATCGGCCAGCGGCGTCGGCCTTGCCGCGCTCGCGTCGCTGATGCAGTCTTCGTCAGCGAACGGAGCTGAGCCTCCTCTGCCTGGCCTGCCGCATTTCGCGTCGAAAGCGAAACGCGTTGTTGTGTTGTGGCAAGGTGGCGGTCCATCACACGTTGACCTGTTCGACGATAAGCCCGTGATGCGGGAGATGGCCGGCAAAGATATTCCGGACTCGATCCGCGGCACAACACGACTGTCGACGATGTCCAGCGGATACGGCAAGTGGCCGTGTTTGCCATCGATCAAACCATTCAGACGATATGGCCAGAACGGAATGTCGCTGAGTTCCATGTTGCCGAACGTTGGATCGATCGCCGACGATATTTGTGTTGTTCGCAGCATGCACACGGAAGCTGTGAATCACGCACCTGGTGTCACGTTTTTCATGACAGGTGCTCAGGTGCCTGGTCGTCCGAGCATGGGAGCGTGGTTGTCGTACGGACTGGGCAGCGAAACCGATAATCTGCCAACGTTTGTCGTGATGACCTCCAGCGACAAAGCTAAGACCTGTGGCCAATTGTTTTTCGACTACTATTGGGGAAGCGGATTTCTTCCCAGCCGATATCAGGGCGTCCGCTTCCGCAACACCGGAGATCTTGTGCCCTATCTCGCAAATCCTCCTGGAGTCACTCCAGGTTCACGCCGCGATCTGCTGGACGACATCGCGGCTTTGAATCAGGCTCATCTGGAAGACTATGGCGATCCGGAAATCGATACCCGGATTGCTCAGTACGAAATGGCGTTTCGGATGCAGTCGAGCGTTCCGGATCTTGTGGATTTCTCCGGCGAGACCAAAGCCACTCTGGATCGCTACGGTGCTGATGCATTGGCAAAGGGAACATTTGCGAACAACTGCCTGGTGGCTCGCCGATTGCTGGAGCGAGGCGTTAAGTTTGTGCAATTAATGCATGCCGGATGGGATCAGCACGGGAACTTGCATACTCAACTGGAACAGCAATGCATCGACACCGAAGGCCCTTCCGCCGCACTGGTGAAGGACTTGAAGGAACGCGGAATGCTGGATGATACCTTGGTGATCTGGGGCGGAGAATTCGGGCGGACTCCGTTTGGTCAGGGAGATCCTGTGAATCCCAAAGGTCGCGATCACTTTGGTCGAGCCTACAGCTGGTGGATGGCAGGCGGCGGGATCAAGCCCGGGACTGTGTATGGCGAGACCGACGACTTTGCCTGGAACATCGTGGCGAATTCGGTTCATGTGCATGACATGCAGGCGACAATCATGCATCTGTGCGGAGTCGATCATACTCGACTGACTTACCGCTATCAGGGTCGCCAGTATCGCCTGACTGATGTGCACGGGCATGTCGTGGACGGGATTATTGCATAGTGATGTGTCAGGTCTAAAACCGTAGGTTGGACATTCTTGTCCGACGAATGTGCGACTTTTAGGCCCGGAGGGCAGGCATATCAAATGCCGGGGTCGTGAGGCCCCGGAATCGTATCGACCGAAGAAACAAAGGCCCGGAGGGTCGACACAATAAGTAAGCGGCCATGTTCGCCACAGCTTTGTGTCGGCCTTTCGGGCCTTTCGAATGATTGAATCCAGGCAATCCGGGGCCTCACGGCCCCGGCAGATGATGTGTCAGCCCTCCGGGCCTGAATCGCAATCGAAGTGCTGGGCATTGCGGTGTCAAAACGCTTTTCAACATACCAACATTCTTTGAATCTGCCCCGACGGACAGGAATGTCCATCCTACTTCAGGACAGAGCACCGGAACTTTGCCCCATCAACGCAACGAACCGCATGTTCGGGTCACAAGTGACGCCAGAAATGCGGTTCGCAGGATATAAGATGTTCGTCGTGCCCCGATGCCTGTGGATTCCTCAGGCTCCGACTGAGGGATTTGGCATCTTGCGGAACAAGATGAGTACAATTTGAGAAGGATCAGAGTGATCCCATTTGATCGCCGAAGGTTCTCCACTCCAGCAGAGATGGATCCGCGACCTTGCGGTATCCAAGGCTCATCACGACTTCCAGAACTTCGCTCCATGTCGGAAATGGTCGGCCACTCTTGCGTTTGTAATCATCCATGGCACGCATAAACTCGATTTCTCCGTCCGAGTAATCGCGTTCGCAGGTTGTGGGGTCAATTTGTCGACGACGATCCTGTCGACGACGATCCATGATTTCTCGGCGAGCAGAAATCCCTGGATCTTCAAATCGGACATCCTCTTCCGGCTCCGGAGCGACTTCCTTGACCGGCCTGACTGGCCTGCGTTCCGGCTTTGAGCGGCGCTGTGATGATCTGCGTCGATCCGTGACGAGCACATCAGTATCAAAATCCGACATACAACACTTTCTTCACGTTCTGGGGAGAAACGAGACGGGCTTAGTCCGCAAATCAAAACCGCGACGGACAGAACGTCATCGAGAGAGAATGAATTGCAGAATGGACTCTGTGCTTGAGTATTACCCGCGAAATGACGACAGGGCGAAATAAGCCGGTTGGCTCAACATGTTCATTCAAGGAAACATTAGCCTTCGCGTAAGAAAACCGTTTGGAGCGGTTGTAGCGACCAGCGGTGAAGTTCCCGGACTGATTTCGAAAAACTGCCATTCCGAGGCAGCTTTCTCTGAAGCTCCTGGTTTCGGGTTTTCCCCCGGGGGCCAGCCAACGGACCTGATCCGTACCACAATACAAGCCCGACGCGCCAGCGAGTGCGTAGTTGCGGCGCGAAGCTCTCATGTCCTCCATTCGATGTCAATGGACGCAAGATCATATTTGCCGGATGAGCCCGCAGCAGCGGCACTGCCTGGAAGTGAAACGCACTCGCTGGCGCGTCGGGCTTGTATCACCGGCTCCATGAAGCAGCGCCGTGATCACCGTTTTGTGCTTCAAGCATGTAGAGAATGGCGGCTTCAAGATCCTCTTCGTGGTTAATCCAGCGACGACTCGCTCGCTCTGTCCAGAAGTTCTCACGCTCCTTGTGACTCACTTTCAGATGTCGAGTACACCAGGCTTTGAATTGTTCGTAAACCGGTTCTGGCTCGTAACCCGGTGCCGTGACCACAACATGCACATGGTTTGATCGCGGATTCACGGCGTGCAGAGTCCACTGACGGATTTTGCAATGTTTACGAATCACCTTTTCGACAAGTTCGCGATCGACAGTGCAGAGGTGGAACTCTGTCTCGGTCATTTGAGAACGAGCCATCTCCTCAAACAGCTGATTGGCAGTTTGCGGCCCACTTCCTTCCTTGGGGTTCCAGCCACGATGATCACCGGGAAGCCACGTGCCGTAGGTTGTCCAGGTGAAAAAATACGCGATCGGCTCGCCAGCATTGAACTCTTTCAAGCTTTAACTTCACATCACGAGAAGCCTGACGTGCAAATGAGTGAGTGTTTCTTCCAAACGCAAGGTTCCGCAAACTCATCACAGAATACAAGCCCGACGCGCCAGCGAGTGAGTCCTTGCAACCGGGAATTCTGATATGCTCCAGCCCTGACGAATGGATGCAGGATGATGCCTGCAGGAAAAGCCAGCGGTGTCGGGACGGTTTTGAAGTAAAACGCACTCGCTGGCGTGTCGGGCTTGTATGACAGGCTCAATGAAGCACTGACGCGCTTATCGTCCTGTATTATGAGGACTTACGGGATGGCGACTTCAGGACACAAAAGGTTTCAGGCCCCACGCAAATACGGTATGTCGTGGCTGCTTGCAGCCCGAGTCGATTCGCACCACAATCCAGTGCCGGGAAATCAACCGGCTGGACTCCGATTTCGATCATTGCCGAATTGCAGGTGCGCTGATGTTGGTGCGAGCGTTGCTGACTGTGTCTGTGCTGACTTCCTGTTTGACTGTTTCGCCGGTCGCAATAGCCGCCGAAACTGTGCGTTATTCCACTCAGGTTGCTCCGCTTCTGCAGAAGTATTGCGTTAGTTGTCACAGCCGCGTGGATGCTCAGAACGGGCTTTCCCTGCAGGCACCTGATGACATCCTGAAGGGCAGTGAGAATGGCCCGGTGCTGAATGAGAACGCCGCTGAGAAGAGCCGACTGCTGGAGGTTCTAATCAGTACCGGCGACGACCATATGCCGCCTGCTGATGAAGCGCAGTTGTCGAAAGACGAGCTGGCAATTCTCACCCAATGGCTTCACGAAGGTGGAAAGTTCGACAGCCGCATGGCCGTGTTGCCGACACTTCCCAAAGTCGCCGTGACAGCGTCAAAGGTCAGATCACCGGCATTGGCGATGGCACTCTCAAAAGATGGCCAGACGATCTTGTCGGGACGATTCAAACTTGTTGAACAGCGACGCATCGAAAACAACGAGCTTGTCTGGAGCCTTCCGATTGCCGACGGCAAGGTGAATAGCCTGCGTCTTTCGCCGGATGGGACTCGTGTTCTGCTGGCCACCGGAACTCCAGGGCTTGCTGGTCGTGCAGTCGAGGTAGTGATTGGACAGAACTCGATCCAGAAAGAATTCGCGGGCCACAACGACATCCTTTACTCAGCCGACTGGTCGCCGGACGGAAAGATCGTCGCCACTGCTGGGTACGATCGTCGCATCATTTTGCACAATGCCGAGACCGGTGAAAAGATCCGCGAAATGACCGGTCACAACGGCGCGGTGTTTGATCTACGATTCAGTCCGGATGGAAAGTTGTTGGCCTCAGCCAGCGCGGATGCGACGATCAAGATCTGGCATGTCGCCACCGGAGAACGCTTCGATACGCTCAGCCAGCCGCAATCAGAACAGTATTCCGTCGTCTTCACTCAGGACGGTCAATTTGTGTTGGGCGCGGGAGCAGACAGCAGAATTCGCAAGTGGCAATTGGTGTCAGTGCAAGGGCCAAAGATTAATCCCCTGGTGATTTCTCGCTTTGCTCATGAAGGCGTGATCACTCGCCTTGGCATTTCAGACGATGGTCGGTATCTCGTTACGGCTTCCGATCTGGGATCAATCAAAACCTGGGATGCTGCAACGGTCAACGAATTGACTGCCGAGAACCTGACTCAGGATCTTGTCACAAGTCTGGCGTTCGACACTGCAAACTCACGTGTTTTAGTTGCGACGTCAATGAGCGAACAGCGCGCGATCGCACTTCCGGAAATCGTTGCCGTCGCCGAGGCAAGCAATCCGACCGCAGAGATCGTGATGGCAGAAAACGCCGCGCCGCTGGCTGAGGCATCTGAAGTGGAGCCGAACAGTGATCTTGCGGCGGCACAGGCCGTTCAATTCCCAATCAAAGTCTCCGGAGTCATCGATGGTGGAACAGCAGGTGTTGATGAGGATCAGTTCCGCTTCGAAGCAAAGAAGGGGCAGCCGATTCTGATTGAGGTCAAGGCATCTCGCGATAAGTCGCCACTGGATTCAATGGTGGAAGTGGTGACTCAGGATGGTAAGCCGGTGCTGCAGACTCAACTGCAGGCCGTGCGAGATTCCTACTTCACGTTCCGCGGTAAAGATTCTGACACAGCGGATGATTTTCGAGTCTTCAACTGGCAGGAAATGGAGCTCAACGAGTATCTCTATGCCGACGGCGAGGTTGTGAAGCTATGGCTTTATCCGCGTGGGCCGGACTCGGGTTTCAAGGTTTATCCCGGTGCAACGCTGCGTCAGACCTACTTTGGCACAACGCCGACATCTCATCCATTGCAGGGGCCGGCTTTTATTGTGGTGCCCTACCCGGCTGATGCGGTTCTGAAAGATACGGGGCTGCCGATCTTTCCGATTTACAGCCAGAACGATGATGACCCGATGCGTCAATGGGGCAAAGATTCTCGACTGACATTCCTGCCGCCCGCTGATGGCACTTATGTTGTCCGCCTGAAGGATGCGCGGGGATTTCAGGGGGCAGACTATAAGTATCAGTTGTTGCTGCGACATCCTCAGCCGGATTTCAGCATGGTAATGGCGGGAGATGCGTTGAGCATTCACAAGGGAACTGGTCGCGAGATTGTTTTCACTGCAACGCGGCTGGATGGATATGACGGCCCGATTGAGATCTTCGCAGAAAATCTTCCCGCCGGGTTTACTCTGTCAGATCCTGTGATCATTCAGCCGGAACAGCGTCAGGCGATGGCGATTTTGATTGCCTCCAGTGAGGCTGTTCAGCCATCAGAAGAGGCCGTGAAGAGTATTCTCTTTAAAGCTCGCGCGAGAATTGGCGACAAGGATGTGGTGCACGATATCGGCGGATTGAAGTCTTTGGCAATTGCCGAGAAGCCGAAGATCTCAGTACGGATTCTGACGGCGGAACAGCAGGCCGCGGGCCAGAACGAGCATACTCCTGAGTTGACCGTATGGGCGGGAGAAACCGTCCGTGCATTCTTAAAGGTTGATCGCCTTGATCATGCCGGGCTTGTCGAGTTTGGCAAAGAAGATTCCGGACGCAACATGCCTCACGGCGTATTTGTCGACAATATCGGACTGAACGGCCTGATGCTTCTGGAAGGCCAGAGCGAGCGAGAGTTCTTCATTACGACCGCGAAGTGGGTTCCAGAATCGAGCAGACCGTTTTATCTGAAGTCCAGCGTCGACGGCATCACAACTTTGCCGGTGATGTTGCACATTCGGCATCGAAGTTCGACGGAACCAAAGACGGCTGCGAAATAGTCGGCCAAAGGGGAACAACGCAGCCGCTCTTTTGGATTCGCGATCGTTCGTGTTGCCGAGATCCCGCATGCACCTGAGACTCAGAGCTTCAGGAAGATTCGCTGGCGATACAGCCACAACAGGAAGAGCCAGTAGAGCAGGAATACGGTCGATGGCAACGTGATTGGACCGTACCACTGTGGGTCGAGCGCTTTGGGACCAAATACGTTTTCGATCATGCCTGCGAGATGAACTTTCACGACGCTTTCTCGCATCCAGCCGGAGATCGTCTGGCCCATCATGTAAATCAGAATGGAGTTCATGCCGACGACAACCAAAGGGAATGCCAGCAGTTTCAGAGGCAGAATATCAAACAGGAAATAGAACAGAGCCAGCATTCCAATCACGTAGCCGCCACTGAACAGGACCCAGCTGGGCGTCCAGATACGCTTGACGATTGGACAGACATACTCGTGAGTGGCAATGCCCAGACCGAAACAGATGACCGCTCCGGTGAGTAATATCCCGAGCTTTGACCACTTCGACAGATCGATTCGAATGAGAATCTGACCACACAGAATTCCCAGCAGAGTTGTGCCGATCGATGGGATGAAGTTGAGAGTTGTATAGCCGCCAGAGTTAGGCTTGTACGGCTCGGTGTTCAGGAAGAACCACTGACGATACCACGCTGGTTTCTCTGCGGCTTTCGCGTCGGCGGCGTTCGCAGCGGCATTCTCTTCAGTGGCGGACGCTTCTGTAGCTGGCCCAGCTTCTGCGGCCCCAGCATTCTCCGCATTGGCCTCAGCGACAGGCTCCTCAAGTGATCGAAGACGTGGCAGTAGCCAGCTATCGAATTTGTAGGCGGCATTCGCGTTCTTGGACCAAGCGGCAAACTTCCCTTCAAGGATTTCGCCATTCTCCTTAGTCGCGCTGACAGCAGCGTAGTCATAATTGGCCGCAGGCGGATTCATATAGAACCAACCCCAGTAGCCAGCCAGAATCACGAACAGGGCGGCCAGCTGGTACTGAGCTCGCCAATGATGCATCACCCATGCAAAGAAATATCCGAGGCCGATCTGGCAGAGTACATTTGGGAAGATCCAAAGAGTTTTCTCATGTCCCATCGACGACAGAAAAACTCCCAACAGCACGAGTGCGACCGAACGCAGGATGGCATGCAGAGTACGCTCGAACAGCCCCTGTCCGTTCGATTCTCTCCGTTGATTGGAAAACGGCATCGCCGCACCCACCATGAACATAAACGAGGGCTGAATCAGGTCCCAGAACGAGACGCTGTACTTGTTGAAAACACTGAGCCACTTTGGGTGATCGAAGTGAACCGCGATGGCTTGCCATTTGTCCCAGTTGTGGACCTCCCAAACCGGCGACGCCTTGTCGATCTTTGAGAACGCCAGGATTCCGAAACCGCCGGCCGCCAGCATCATCATGATAAAGCCACGAAAGGCATCCAGTGACACGAGTCGCTCGGTCGTGGCCGTCGAGCGAGAATTGGATCTGCGTCGACTGCGTGACTCCCGTTCTGCGCCTGGCTTTTTTCCGGTGCTAACGTCGGCCATGGAGTTCACCGCTGCCGTCGAGGGCGAATTTCGGTTCAGCGGCGCTTCCAGAGTAAACACCGGTTCGTTGCTCTTGCCTGCCGTGGACGGCGGTGCAGCGGGGGTGGTTTGAGGCGAAACGGGCTTTGCTGGAACTGGTTTACCGGCCACGACTTAACTCCTTAGAATTCCGATTCAGGCCGGTAGAGTGTACGCGGACCGCGCAGAACACGCCAGAATGGTATTCACTTGTGCGAAATTCGGGGGTGGTTCAGGGCAGTGGAATGACGGGGAAGACTGAAAGGTGTACGCTTCGCAGCTTTTCCTCAGTACCGTTTATTTTTTGCAGAACGTCAGCGGGCGTTAAAGGACAGCAGACATGGGAATTCCGAAAGTGGCGATTGTGGGTCGCCCCAACGTCGGAAAGAGCTCGTTGCTGAACTGGCTGGCCGACCGATTAATCTCCGTTGTTGACCCGACCGCCGGAGTGACTCGCGATCGCGTCACCTGGATCATGCATGAACGAGATCGCTACTTCGAACTGATGGACACTGGCGGAATCGGCATCGTCGATAGTGACGACCTGTCCGAAGATATCGAGCGCCAGATCCAAACGGGGCTCGATGAATGCGACGTCATGTTGTTTGTGGTCGATGCGAAAGCTGGCGTCACACCGCTTGATGAACACGTCGCCAGTCGGCTTCGTCGTATGAGCAAACCGTCGATGCTGGTCGTCAATAAGTGTGACTCGCCGAAGCTGGACATGGAAGCCGCCACGTTTCTGACTCTGGCCAACGTTCCCTACGTAACGACCAGCGTAAAGGCCAATCGTAATCGCGACTTGCTGATCGACGCGATTGTTGATCTGCTTCCGGAAGCTCGCGAAACCGAAAATGCAGAGGGCGACTATCTGCTGCAACCGTCCGATATGCGATTAGCCGTGGTCGGTCGCCGCAACGTCGGCAAGAGCACGTTCATCAATCAGCTCGCGCAGAGCGAACGAGTGATCGTCAGCAACATCCCGGGGACGACTCGCGACAGCATTGACATTCGCTTCGAAGTCGACGGCAAGTCGTTCATCGCGATCGACACCCCCGGTGTGCGCAAGAAGAAGAGTCTGGCCAACGATATCGAATTCTACGGTCTGGTCCGTGCTCAGCGCAGTATTCGTCGCGCGGACCTGGTGCTGATGTTTTTTGATGCGACGCAGACGATCTCCAAAGTCGACAAGCAACTGGTCGAAGAGATCAATGAGCATTACAAGCCGTGCATTTTTGTTATCAACAAATGGGACGCGGCTCTTGATGAGGAGATGACGACCGAGAAGTGGGTGAAGTATCTGCTGGATACGTTCAGCTCGATGCGACACGTCCCAATCGCGATCATTACCGCGAAAGATGGACGCAATATTCGTAAGCTTGTCAATCTGGCTCAGTCAGTTTACAAGCAGGCGAATCTTCGCATGAGCACTTCTCGACTGAATAAAGCCGTGCAGAAAGCCATCGAGAAGAATCCGCCACCGATCAGAAAGAATCGCCGACCGAAGATTTATTTCGCATCACAAATCGCCGGTTCTCCTCCCACCATTGTGTTGAAGTGCAATGAATCGTCACTGCTGGATGAGTCGTGGAAGCGATATCTGCTGGGCTACCTGCGCGAGGTGACTCCGTTTCAGGAAGTGCCGATCCGGCTGGTCCTGCGAGGCCGAAATGAGAGCGATCCGGATCTGTTGAGCGGCGATACGCCTCTGCCGCCGGAAATGACTTCCGACGCAGAAGTCATCGATGAGATTGATGACGAACCAGAAATCAGCGAACTCACCGACGAGCAACTGCGTGGTGATGATGATCCGGAATTCGATGAATCATGGGATGATTCTGACTTCGACGCGGATGACATTTTGTCGCTGGAAGACGATGATCCCGATGCGCCTGCTCCTAATTTTGTGGATGATGAAGAGCTTTAGCCTGTCGAGAGGTATTCGGATGAAAAGTGTACGCTGGTTTGTGATGGCCATCGCGGCCCTTGTCACTGGTGGATCAAGCGGCTTCGCCGATGTGCGGCTGCCTGAAGTGATCAGTGACAATATGGTGTTGCAGAAGGATATCCCACTTCCGATCTGGGGTTGGGCAGCGGCTGGTGAAGACGTCACCGTTACGCTTGGTGAATCAACAGCGACAACAAAGGCTGACGGCAGCGGCAAATGGAAAGTGACTCTGCCTGCGATTAAGACCGCCGGTGGTCCTCACGAAATGATCGTGAAGGGCAAGAACGAGATCAAAATCGCCAACATTCTTGTGGGGGAAGTCTGGGCCGGTTCGGGCCAGTCCAACATGCAATGGAGTGTTTCCGCGTCGATGAACGCGGGAGAGGAAATTGCCAATGCCAAGTTCCCCAAAATTCGCTTGTTCATGATTCCGCTGATCCCGTCGGGAACACCGGCCGAGCATGTTGCGGCTCGCTGGGTGGAATGTTCTCCAGAGACCGTGGGCGGTTCGTCTGCAGTGCTGTACTTCTTTGGTCGCGAGATTCATCAGAAGCTGGATATGCCCGTTGGTTTGATTACCACGGCGTGGGGCGGAACTCGAATTCAGCCCTGGATTCCTCCTCAGGGATACACGGCCGTTCCGGAACTGGAATCCGAAAAGAACGAATGGCTGGGAATATTGAATGGCTACTCCGACGCGCTGGTGGCTTATGCAGAAAGCGCTAAGGCATTCTCAGCAGCTGTGGCCGCTGCAAAGCCGGGCGAGGCGTTGCCGGCAACTCCGGGAAATCTGCCGTCGCATCCTTTGAACAGCAATTATCAGCACACAGGTCTGTACAACGGAATGATTCATCCGATTGTGCCCTTCGGCATTCGCGGCTTCCTGTGGTATCAGGGTGAATCCAACAACGGCCAGGGAATGCACTACTTCCAGCTGAAGAAGGGACTCATCGAAGGATGGCGTTCCGTCTGGAATCAGGAAGGCAATCGCGATTTCCCATTCCTTTTCGCTCAACTGGCCCCATACAACTATGGCGGTGATCCAACTCGCCTGGCAGGAATCTGGGAAGCTCAGACGGCTACATTGTCCGTCAAGAACACCGGGATGGCCGTGCTGACAGACATCACAACGATTGGCGATATTCATCCGCCGAATAAGCAGGAAGTCGGCCGTCGACTTGCTCTCTGGGCTTTCGCTAAGACGTATGGTCAGGCCGATGTTGTTTACTCGGGACCGCTCTACAAGTCTTTGAAGATTGATGGCAACAAGGCCGTCGTCAGCTTTGACCACGCCGCTGGGCTGAAGTCTCGCGATGGCCAGGAGCTGTCATGGTTCTCCGTCGCCGGAGACGACAAGAAGTTTGTCAAAGCCACTGCGAAGATTGAGGGTGACACTGTCGTTGTTACAGCGGAAGGCATAGCCAAGCCTGTCGCGGTTCGTTTCGGCTGGAATCACATCGCCGAACCTAATCTCAGCAACGGTGCCGGACTGCCAGCATCGCCGTTCCGCACGGACAACTGGACCGATGCAGAAAACGCAGCTCCGTAACAACAGCTGCACGGAGTTGAATCGACGTGCCTGCCGGTGACACGGCAGGTGCTCGATAAATCCATAGCGGCTTTGGTACAACTTGAGTTCTGACGAGACGCCATTTAATCAGCGAGATGATCTCATGAGGTCAAACTGGATTTTGCTGCCGGTCCTTGTCTGTTGCTTTGGAATCGAGCTGCCGGGAAATCCTGTCGGCTCGTCGGCCTTGTTGGCGGATGAAGCTAAGCCGGTGATTCTGCTGACGGGATTCGAACCGTTCGGACCGAGTCGTCCGGCGAACCCATCGTGGGAGGGAGTCCGCAATCTTCACGAGACCGACTGGCATGAATACCGAATCATCGCCCAGGAACTGCCCGTTGTCTGGGGCGAACCTCTCAAGCAGCTTCAGCCTCTCATTGAACAACACAAGCCTGTCGCAATCTTCTCCTTCGGACAGGGACAAGCAGACGGTTTCGCAATCGAATCCCGAGCCGCCAATGAACGGGGCCAGATTCCGGACAATGATGGCAAGCTTCCCTCTGTGACGGCGATTACGGCTGATGGCCCCGCTGAGTTCAAGGCTTCCATCGATTGCGAAGCCATGAAATCTCGACTGGCCGAGATGGGTTATCCCGTTCGAGTTTCCCGTCGTGCAGGCCAATATCTGTGTGAAGAAACGCTGTACTCGCTGGAGTACCTGCATGCCAAGCATCCGAAAATCGATGTCGCGTTTTGTCATGTTCCGCCGCTTGGAGTAACGGTTGACGAAAAGCGTGTTGATGCGAAGTACATTCAACAGTTCGTTGGTGATTATCTGGAAACCTGGCGAACCCTTCGAACAGCAAAGAAGGCTGCCGAAACGAAGGCAACGCCGACATCTTTCGTTCCGGCAGACCCCGCTGCTCAGTCAGCCGAGAAATCCGGCAAGGCAACAAATCCCGAGCTACCTGCTGTCGAAAAACTGATCAAGCACTACTTCCTTTCATGGTCCGAGCAGCGAATGAAGGACTACGGAAACTGCTTCGCCGATGGAGCTGTGGTGCAGGAGATCAGTCGCGGCGGTGAAATCTATACTCAGAACAAAGTCCCGTTTGTCGCTGGCCAGACTGCGTATCACAAATCGGCAACTCATAAGGCCGTTGAAGTTCCTGTGAAAACAGAAATCCGCTTCGAAGCTGATCTCGCGCGAGCGGTCGTCTATTGGAAACTCACAGCCGGTCCACGACTCCAATACGGCTACGATCACTTCACTTTGATCAAACAGGGTGACGATTGGAAGATCGTAAATCTTGTGTTCTACGGAACCGACGACAAGGAATAACCGGTCACCGCCATGCGGACTCATGGCTCAGGGAGCAATGTCGCTTAAAGAACCGCGAATGGACGCCAATGCACGCGAATAGAGAGAACAATAGCGTTCCTCGGAATCTGCCCAATTACTCTTTCAACATAGTTCTCGCTGAGCATCCTTTCTGGTGGAAGCTCGCTTCCTCATTGCTCGAATTCGCGTCTATTCGCGTTCATTCGCGGTTAAAACTGCGTCTCGCCGAGTCTGTTGCTGTTATTACGTTGTTTAGTGCGGTGATTCGAAAGGACTCCATGTTCCCCAAATGACTCACCGTGCATTAATTGGATCGACGTCGATCGCGAATTCGATGTCATCCGGCAAGGACAGAGATTGTTCAGCAGCCTGCCAGAGCTCTCTCACCAGCTCCGGTGTTTTCCCCGCAATCTGCAGATGAAACCGCCAAAGCCCGCGTAATCGCGTAATCGGAGCTGGCGCGGCTCCCAGAACTCGCACGGCTTCCGTCGGACCTTTACGAGCGGCCCGCAGTCGATCGGCCACATCCTGTGCGGTTTGTCGAGTTCGCTGCTCATCCGGACCGCGGAAGATCACTCGCGCCACCGCAGAGAACGGTGGAGCCTGAGTATCATAGCGTTCGGCCAGTTCATGCTGAGCAAACCCGATAAAGTCATGCTTCGAGGCAAACTTTACCGCGGGATCGCCGGGGCTTGTCGTCTGCACGAGAACTCGACCACCACGTTCGCCGCGACCGGTTCGGCCCGCCACTTGAGCAATCAACTGAAATGTACGCTCAGCCGCGCGAAGATCCGGCTGACGAAGCATCGTGTCGGCATCGATCACGCCAACCAGAGTGACGTTAGGAAAATCGAGCCCTTTCGCAATCATCTGAGTGCCCAGGAGAATCTGGACTTCGCCTTTTCGGAACTTCTCCAGAGCTTCATCATGGCTGCCGGGTTTCTGCATGGAATCGCTGTCCATGCGAATCACAGTGGCGTTCGGAAACGTATTCTGAACCTCTTCATCCAGCTTCTGTGTGCCCGTCCCAATGTATCGTACGGCCGGGCTTTGGCACGTAGGACAAGCCTTCGGCGGTGCGATTTCGTAATCGCAACTGTGGCACACAACGCACTGTCGGTCGCGATGCCAGGTAAGAGTAATGTCGCAGTTCGGGCACTTGATACCAGCTCCACAACTGCGACACCAGACAGTCGGCGAGTACCCTCGAAGATTCAGGAACAGAATCACCTGTCCTTTATCTTTCAAAGCACGATCAATCGCTCCATACAACGCGCGACCGATGGCGGAGCCTTTTAAGATGCGAGGATCGCTGCGGGTATCAACAATCACTACCGGCGGAAGCGGTCGGTCTTCGACGCGACTTGGCATGGAAACCAGCACGTCGAGTTTGCGAGTCGCCCGGATCCACGATTCCAGAGTTGGCGTGGCTGATCCCAGAATTAACGGCACTCGTTCATCCAGGCAACGCTTTCTGGCCACTTCGCGAGCATGATATCGGGGCGTACTATCCTGTTTGAACGATGGTTCATGTTCCTCGTCGATCACAATCAGGCCCAGATTCGGAGTCGGAGCAAACACCGCGCTGCGAGCTCCGACGACCACCTGAATCTCGCCGCTCGAAATCTGCTGCCATTGCCAGTGTCGTTCCGCATCGGTCATATGACTGTGCAGGACGGCTACGGTGGAAAAGCGACTGCGGAAACGACGAATCGTCTGCGGTGTCAGGCTGATCTCGGGCACTAGTACTATCGCCTGCCGACCATAGCTCACCACTTCGCGAATCGCTCGAATATAGACTTCCGTCTTGCCGCTGCCGGTCACACCATGCAGCAACAGCGTTTCATGTTCACTGGCTCGAATCGGCTGCAGAATTCTGTCCAATGCCTGTTGCTGCTGGACGTTCAACTTCAGGTCGGCCTGTTGCTGCACGGGCAACAGATCATCGCCGGAAATCTCGGAACGAATTCGAAGCGCCTTGATGAGTCCTCGCTCCTGCAGCGACTTCAGCGGTCCCGGGCTGCAACCGGCTCGTTCGCAAAGATCCGTCGCCGTGACGGGGCCGGTGGCTTTTTGTAGAACTTCGATCACCATCTTCTGCTGACGGCTCAAACGCGTGGACGTGATCTTTTCCTCAGTGCCTGGCGTGAGGATGAAGTTCTGAACTTCGCGGGTCCCACTTTTCTTGCGAACACCGGCCGGAATCACACTATCAAGCACCTGGCCCCAGCCGCATAGGTATCGCTCGCCAATCCAGCGAGTCAGCTCGAGCATCTGATTGTTCAGCAACGGTTCGCTGTCGAGCAATTCTTCGATCGGCTTCAGACGCTTCTGGCCGGATTCACCCGGCTTAATCGCCACACAGTATCCAACAACGATGCGATTGCTTCGACCGAGCGGAGCCTTCACGCGTTGTCCGGGTTTGATCAGATCTCGCAGTGGTTCTGGAATCGAATAGGTGTAAGGACGCTCCAGCGGCAAATTGAACACGACCTCTGCGACCTTCACATCTTCGATCGCAGCGTGCTCCCATTCACGCATCTCCGCAAAGCCAAATTGTCCCTGAGAACTCACAGTCACCGCTCACCCCGAAACACTTACCAAGCTTGATACGGCGGTATGGTACTTTGCTGATGCGAAACACGACAGCCAGTCGCATTACCTGCATCAGTTGCGAGGGAGGGGGATTCTGTTGTGCCGGGACGAGACGCTAACTGGTGCAATGCCAGACATTTCCGAAGAGACTCTGTCTGCTTTTGTGGTCGAGGCGGCGTGTTGGCGCACTGTGGTCGAGAATATGACTTTGACTCGGGTCAGACGCTGTAATGGCAAGGTCCCGATGTGCATGCATGGTCGCGACCCGCTATGGCAAATAAGGCCAATACATGATTTGACCGTTGCGGGCTGCCACGAATCGCACTGCTCCATCCTGCGAGATCACAATCAACAAGCTTTCAGGTACCTCAGAAGCAAACCGGTAGGCCGATCGATGTCGCGTGCCGGAGCTGTCCGCCATCTCCGGGATCGACGAAATTCCCTCGAGATCCAAAGCCCGAAAGACCTGAGTGACTGGTTTTTCTCCAAGGACCTCACCGCCAAAACCTACCAATTCAAAACGCTTCGTCAGCACCAGCGCACCGTCAACGCTCATCATGTCGGCCAGCAAATGGGCGAATTCGACGAACGACTCATCAATCTCTGACAGCACGGGATCGTCGATCGTCTGATAGTTTTCCCATGTGACGCTGGTTAAGCCGTGCCGATGTCCCACAAGCGACAGCCGCGACATCGCCCGCAGCATCAACTCGCTGAAGTGTTCTGTGGATGGGCGAGATTCAAAAGGGCATCGAACGCGCAGAACCTTGGACAATTCCGCAAGGTTCGGCTTTTCCTGCGGAAGATAAATCAGCATCCCGCCATGCCCACGACCACGAACGAGGCTCAACATCCGACGAACGACACTCTGTGCCATCATCCGAATAAAACAGTCCTCAACATTTGCGCCTTCCAGACGAGTTTCCGCCAGACGATTCTGCAGCCATTGTCTGACCGGGCGAAAGTGCTGAGGAAGCCATCCGGCCTTAAACGGATCAAAACCGGTACGAATAATCCTGCCGCTGTCGAGTTCCAGAAGACGTCGATAACCGCATGCTGTCAGCAAACGACCGGGTCCCAGGATGTGCACGACGAAGTGAGGCGGCAGCGGGGCGCCATCGAATCGCCCTCCGTCGACTCGATTTACCCATCGAGTTCCTGTTTCCACGATGCCCCAGATGGAAACACCTTTCTCAGCATCGTAGTGAACTCCAAGAATCGAACGATAGAACGAAGCCGCCGGAGCCAGTTTGCGAATCTCCTGCGGAGTAAACGCTCGTGACTCTGCAAATCGCAGCACATGAAAACCGGTCGGCGGACCTTCACCCTGTTTCCACTCGGCGGGATTGGACAAGATCAGACGACAGCGTACCGCCTCGCCCTCTTCCTGCAGAAAACTGGCCTGATAAAGAACGTCCAGAGTCTTTGTGATGCACGCGACCGACGGAAGTTCTGCTCGAGGGATCTCCAGGGCCGCCCATGCGGCAGCGACTCGCTGGGCAAACTCCGGCGGATAAACAATGCCATCAGGCTCAGAATCCAGAGCTGATATCGGTGCGTTCATGAAAAACTCCTTCCGTAGAAAAGAATGGCTGTGGCCGTCAAGGCCACACTTGTCGTCCATGACGAACAACGCAGCGCTGCAACAGTACGCAGCCCTCTCGTTGATCCACTCAGGATTCCTTAACTCATTGTCGGGTAGTCAACGTAACCCTTCGGACCTGGCGAGTAAAACGTGGCTGGGTTCGGGCTGTTAAGTTCTGCCTTCGCTTTGATTCGGGCAGGCAGATCCGGGTTCGCCAAAAATGCTGTTCCAAAGGCAACGGCATTAACATGGCCAGCGGAGATGGCGGCGTTCGCTTCGTCAGCCGAGTATCCCATATTGGCAATGATCGTGCCAGAATAGTTCTTCCGAATCGGAGTCAGGACATCGCCGGACTGAGCCTGAAAGAAGTCACTTCGCATGACATGCAGGTAGGCGAGATTGAAGCTGTTCAACTGATGAGCAAGCCAGGTGGCAAGCCCGATTGGATCACTGTCGATCATGCTGTTATAGCTGTTCAGAGGCGAAATTCTGAGGCCTACCCGATTGCTGCCCCAGACCTCGGATATGGCCTCGATGACCTCCAGCATCAACTTCGCACGGTTTTCTAGTGCCCCTCCGTATGGACCACTGCGTCTGTTCGCACCATCACGCAGGAACTCGTCGAGAAGATAGCCGTTGGCCCCATGAACTTCGACGCCATCAAATCCGGCAGCTTTAGCGTTCTCAGCTGCCTTTCGGAATCCCGCAATGATCTCCGGGAGTTCACTATCCGCGAGTTCGCGCGGTGTTACGTACGGCTTCTTTCCTTCCGGCGTATGGACTTCATCGCCAATAATAGGGATCGCACTCGGTGCCACAGGTTGTACGCCATTGTTAAGCAATGGATGACACGCTCGCCCACCGTGCCACAGTTGCAGAAAGATATGACCGCCAGCGGCATGCACCGCATCGGTGGTCAATCTCCATCCCTTGACCTGTTCCTCGGAATAGATCCCCGGCTCCATCCAAAATGCAGAATTGCCTTCCATGACCATCGTCGCTTCCGCCACGATCAGCCCCGCACTCGCGCGCTGGGCATAGTACTGAGCCATCAATTCCCCCGGCACATGATTCGCTTCCGCGCGACACCGTGTGAGGGGCGCCATCAGAATTCTGTTAGGCAGAGTGCTCGCGCCCAGTTGAAGAGGAGTCAACAAGTCGGTCATCGAAGTCATCATCCATGTACGATTATAGAATACGTCAAACTCTAGCCATCTGAGTTGGGCGATGACTTGAAGTAGGCGAAACAATTACAAGTTCGCAGGAACTGCGACAAGTGATTGTGCCAGTTCTCTTCGGCGAATTCATACTTCATGAAGGAGTTCAGCATCGCCAAAGGAGTTTCGATCATGATTCTCAGAGACGTTGGCCTGGCGACATCTACTCTGAGCCGAGGCTGCAGGTCGATGAATGTGCGGAGTTTCGAAGACTAGTGCTTTGTGAAGACTTGAATTTCGGGTAGTGGACCTTGCTAAGGGTCCAGCAGCCAAGGGATCTTTAGCAAGATCCACTACCACCAATCCGAACTCTTTATCTTGACGGAGCACTAGAGCTCAATGTCGACTGTATGTGTAATCTGCACGTCAGATGTCTTCGGAGACTTGTCGTAGAAGAGACGGCGAAGGTCCCGATCGTCATTTCAGACCCAGACAATTAATCCAACACAGATTCTGCAGAATACTGTGATTCACTCTCATCGAAGACCGAACCATGGGCGGACATGTCCAGTTCCCAGATCGAATCCATTCGGGAGCCATCAGCGTCATCATCCGGCAGGTTGTAGCCTCGGAAAATTGCTGAGTCGTGATCATGATCGCGGCTCGTCTTTACAGACAACTCCGGAGCCTGTGTTTCTCGAATCAACAATAATCCGGAACACGGAACATCGTGTCCCTTGACCTGAACTTTCAGCTCCGGCCAAACCGTTGATCGAGTCAACAGCTCAAATCCACTGGGCATCACAAGAACGGTATCGCCAGGCATTGCAGCCGATACACCGGGATGCCAGAAGATCGGCACAGGTCCCTGCAATTCGAACTCGGAGGATGGTGTCAGTTGATGCTCGCTGGTGCGATAGGCCATGATGTCCGCCTGATCGCAGAGTTGCCATTCCGAAGGCAGACCGAACTTGTCGTAAATGCGTTTGACCTTCGGCCACACATCTTTCAACTGCTGTCCATGTCGCGAGAAATAAATTCCCGTGGCATGCATCAGGACAGCTTTCTGATGAGCCGTCCATAGATCCTGCGGCACTTCGTCCAGACAAACGGTTCGCGACACAGCCACGTGCAATCCCCAGCGGCGTGCCACACACGAGACCGTCGCATAGGATTCAATCGGATCTTCACTGTAGCTCCAGTGACGATAACGAATATTGCGGCCGTCTGCGCAGACCTGAATTCTTGCCGGCGTCACAGTGCGGCGTAACAGTCGGTTGCTTAACTCACCGGCCACAGCGGCTTCAGTCACTCCCTTGCGAATATGACCGGCCGTGACTTCGACTGCGTGAACCAGAACCTTGCTGAGTTTTCGCAAACGGTCGATTTCGAGACTGGTCAAAGGCAGCCGAAGTCTTGCAATCCGCTTGCCGACGTTACGAGTGCCCTCGAAACCAGAATCACTGACCACCCTCCGACCACGACACAGATCTTCTACCAGTGCGCAGTGAGGCTGGAACCATTCCCGTTGCTTCAACTGGAAACCAAGACCGAAGCACTCCCGCTCAAACAACTGCGCCGAGTCAACTGCGTTGGTGGCGAACAGTCGAGCATCCTCTGTGACAAACACGCTGCTGGTGCAACTGTCGGACGCACAACGACTCAAATCTCCACCGGCCGTGAACCAGGCAATGTTCGCCGGATCCTGCAGGAGCATCGCGTCAGCTCCCACGGACGCCAGAAACGCTCGGACTCGTTCCTGCTTTTCCTCAATGTCAGCGAGACGGCGTTTATCCTGAATCAGGCAACGACGGCGGGATGCATCATCCATGCTGCCAGAGCTCATTGAGAACTACTCCTGCCGTGTCGAAAAGCTTCGCCGATAACGACTTGCGATTCCTGAGTCTCAGTTCGAACAATTCAGACCTTCAGTCACTTCTTCAAGGGCTGGGGCAACAAAGTATGGACTGAGTTTCCAGGAACGGTGATTCAGGTTTTATTCGTAAACACACTCCACCACAACACCTCAGCGGTGTTCGAGGCAAAAAAACTATAACGTCAGGACTCGACGCGGCTGTTTCCTTTTGCGACAAACTGGTTTCTGATCACCCTCCTGTGCGGATTGTGATGACTCTAGTGGGGACAAACCAGCCTATTGCATGGTCCCTGTCAGAACAGTATGAGTCCGTAAAGCCCCTGAGTTCACGGTGAAAATCCACTCAGAAAAGACCGGCCGTCACCCTGTCATCAATCGAACACGGCGGTAACCGGGTTGCCTGTGGAAATGCGAACGGGGCGACCGAACTCATCGGGGATCGCTGTTTCAGGCGAGAATCCGAATGCATGCAGAATGGTGGCCGCGTAGTCTTCCGGAGTGACGGGATTGTCTTTCACATATGCGCCTTGCGAGTCGCTGGCCCCGTAAATTGCTCCACCGCGCACACCTCCGCCAGCCAGCAGATTTGTGTAGCAATGAGCCCAGTGGTCGCGGCCATTCGTCGCATTGATTTTCGGGGTCCGGCCAAATTCCCCGGCTACGGACACGAGCGTATCGTCCAGCAGTCCTCGTTGTTCAAGATCCTCCAGCAGGGCTGAAAATGATCGATCAAACGATGGCGTGCAATACTGATGAGTAATCTGCTGGCGTCCCGTGAGCTGTCCGTCGATTCCGCAGACGTCATTTGGGACACCGTGATTATCCCACAGATTGAATTGGCACCCTTTCGTATCGAAGAACGTCCAGAACACGTTGACGAATCGCACTCCGGATTCGATCAGTCGACGAGCCATTAGAAAGCTCTGGCCGTATTCATTGCGGCCGTAGCGATCTCGCACCTTCGCGGACTCATGTTCCAGATTGAACGCGTCGCTGGCCGCGGCACCGGTCAGCAGCTGAAACGACTTCTCATAGAATCCGTCATAGCGCTGAGTTGCGGAGTCGGGAAGATCGCGTCCGATGGTCTGCCGAAGCTGACGGCGTGATGTCAGACGCGTCGCCGAAACATCCTGCAGGAGTTGAACAGAATCCAGACTCAACGGAGCTTCTGTGAGAGACCCTTTTTTTTCTTTGTTGAACATCAGTGGGTCATAGCTTGGTCCCAGAAATCCTCCGGATTGACCTTTGTAGTTGGGAGAACCGGTCGTAAACGGACGAGGCAAAACGACCCAGGCAGGAAGATCGCCCTGATCGCCGAGAAGCTTGTGCAGAATTCCTCCGAGGCCCGGATGATCTCGACGCGAGGCATAGACATCCGTCGCAATTCGAGGCAACTCTCCCATCACCGTAT
>JBILXT010000358.1:0-7520 GCA_044378235.1 Planctomycetaceae bacterium | reverse complement strand
GTCTCCGACGGTCGCCGACGAGAGTTCAGGTTTGTGCTGCCTATTCGACCTTGAGAGGCCTTTGCATCAGTTCCACTGTCGCTTCGCGCGGCGATCGATTTTCGAAAAGAACGTGATAAACCTGAGTTGCAATGGGCATATCAATCGATTGTTCCAGAGCAATCTGGTGGACGCTGCGTGCCGTCAGAACGCCTTCGGCCACCGCGCTCATGGCTTCCTGAATCGCCGCCAATGAACGACCTCGTCCCAATCCTTCTCCGACCGATCGATTTCGACTGTGGGGACTGTTGCAGGTGGTGACCAGATCTCCCAACCCCGCGAGACCATAAAATGTTCGTCGATCAGCCCCCAGCGCGGATCCGAACCGGACCATTTCCGCAAGTCCTCGAGTAATCAGTGCGGCCTTGGCGTTATCTCCGAACTCCAGTCCGTCGCAGATTCCTGCGGCGATGGCAATCACGTTCTTCAGCGCGCCCCCCAGCTCAACACCCGTCTGGTCAGCATTCGCATAGATTCGGAGAAAGTCGGTCGACATCAACGCCTGAATTTGTTCTGCCGCTCCAAGCGAATCGCACGCTGCGACAATGCTGGCGGGCTTCTTCTGAGTGATCTCTTCGGCGTGACAGGGACCACCCAGAACGACAACCGGACGTTGCCCGGCGATCTGTTGAATCATCTGACTCGGACGCATCAGAGTGCCGTTCTCGATCCCTTTGATCGCGCTCACAATCAACGCTGACGAGGGAATCAGCGGAGCCAGCTGATTGATGGCTTCCCGAAGACCGCGAGTTGGTATGCAGACCAAAACCAAATCGCTGTTATGGAGAGCCTGTGCTGGATCGGCGGTTACCAGTATCCCGTCCGGAAGCTTTACATGTGGCAGAAGTCGACTGTTTTCTCGAGTCTCATGAATGTGTCGTGCAAAGGTCTCATTTCTGGCCCACAGCCGAACCGTCGTCGACGCCTGCCGCGCCAGAATCCATGCGCAGGCAGTTCCCATAGCACCTGCACCCAACACAGTGGTAATGGTCATGAATTCGATCCGAACAAAAGAAGAACTGCCACAGAACAACGTCAGGAAACAAGAAACCAGGACGCCACCGCAGCAAAACTCAGGATAATCGCCCATGTTATCCACAAAGGACGTTTTTCGGGACCACGGTCTTCTTCAGAAAGGTACATGCCACAGGCAGGACATTGAACTAAGCATTCCAGCATTTCGCGACCGCAATAAGGGCAGTCGATTGTCGGCTCAAGATCCGAATCACCTTCCGAATCGTCGTCAAACTGTGGTTCATCCCAGTCGTGTTCATCTTCTTCTTGTTCATGCAACATAAAACATGACCCGCTGGCTGCTATAATGCTGACTCCATATCCGACACTTTTTGAATGCACCCATTACGAGCATCCTGATGAGCGAGCCACAAACTCCCGAAGATAAAGTGGAAACCATTGAACTGGACCGGTTTCTCAAGCTGGCCCAGGTCGTTCAGTCGGGCGGCGAGGCCAAAGTTCTGATTCGATCGGGTGAAGTTCAGGTGAATGGCACCGTGGAGACTCGTCGAGGTCGCAAGCTGCGGCCCGGTGACGTGGTGTTCGTACACGGAGAAGAGTACGTGATTGAGTCCGACGGGGAAACCGACAGCAAAGAAGATTAGCGTCTGTCTGCAGGGGTAAAGCCCACCCCAAGCCTGGAGTCAACGCACTAACGCTCTGAATCTCCGGCAAAAGGGCAAGGAGATGCTCATGAGTTAAACGGCGCAGAAAGGGGTCGTTGCATGCGGCATCCTTCAGCCATCGCATGACAGACGAGCACCGTGGAAGCCAATTTCTGGCAACACCACATCGCTCGAAAGGCCGAGGGACTCTACTTGGTCCTTTGCGAGACTTTGGTTTCAGGAGCTGACAATTTCGCAGCCAGTTGTTTCAAAGCGTCGAGCTGCTGAGTACGGAACTCGCTGGCGACCTTCAGCTGACGGCGGAGTTCATCGACGGCTGCCTGGACAGCATTTCGTTCCTCTTCAACGTCAACAAGTGTCTGAACAAGCCCCAACTTGTATTCGGGATGGTCCGGGTTGTCCGCAGCGGTCGAATCTCCAAGGAGTTCATTCTTCCGGGCCTGCAGTGCTTCGTCGGCCGCTGTGTTGAGTCGTTTTTGCTCTTCAAGACGCAAACCCGTCTGAGTCAGCTGTGAAAACGTCAACTGAATCGTCTGATGAAGATGCTCAACAGCGGATCGCTCGCCAGCGGGAGCTTGAGAACGCATCCGTACGACACCTGCAAAATTCCAGGTCTGCTGTTCCTCGACCGAAGCCGCCCAGGTTGGCAACAGCACCGAAGAGGTTTCAGTCAAACCGTTCGGGCTGATGTCCGCGACAAATTCACCGATATAACGTGATCCACCCTGTCCATTTTCCGTAAACACGTGAACGACCGGAGCCACTTCCCGAGCCTGCCCGTTCGCATCCGTGATCTGACGACGGAGCAATCCGTGGGATGTTCCAAGACCAGACACTGCGAGTCGCCCCTGAACAACCTGGACGGAGCCCGCGTTTCCGCCTGGCTGAAACGACCATTCGCGCCCCCAGCCAACTTTGACCGACTGTAGTTTCTGCTGCGAATCCGCAAGCTCAATCTTTGCCTTTTCCAGTGCCGCAGTAGCAGTTTCAGAGTCGGCAATGGCTTTGCGCAGCTGATCCTCGACTTCGCCGCGACGCAGGCCAAGCTTAGCAGCAATGTACGATTCCGCGCCCAGTCCTAGGAGAACCAGAATCAGACAAACCAGCCCCAACCTGCTCATTGAAGACGCTCCGAGAACACTCACCTGAATCCGGTGGAGACCGCGCGGAGGATCCTCCGGCGAATCTGCAGAAATCTCATTTCTAAACTTCGGCCGAATTTCGATTCGACTTGGTACACGTCGCCCCGACGACTCGGGACCGCCCGGAATCCTCTCGATCTTCCTGCCAGAATGCTAACAGCTTACCTGACAAGTACACCCGTCGCATCTCTCCATTCCTCGGCAGACATGCTAAAAGTGGAAATCTGGCAGCGTCAAGCAGAATCCCAACCATTAGAACCGTTAAAGTCGGAACTTCGCAACACAAAGCTCAGTTTTGCGAGCTAAAGGTCTCCGGGCGTCAACGGACTGACAGGCTCCCGGGGAAAGGCAGCCTGTCTGGTAGAACATCGTCAGGCTCTCTGTACATGGCCCCTGATCCCCTGGGGGAATCAGGAGACAGTCAGCGTTACTAAGCAAACGAAACGGCACAAAAACACCAGCCAAGGAGGAGTTCATTCGACTAACCGGCAGACGGATGCGGAATGATGCCTCCGAAGCCTCCGGCACTGTTCGACATCAGTCCCATCAGCGCAAGTACTCCGTACCAGAGCCGACGAAATCGAGCGGGCTGTTTCACTTCGATCGACTCGGCGGCCACCGATTCCGGAGTTGCACACGAAATCGCGATACCGGCGTCCTGCCATCGACGCAGGACATGAGCGAGGTCATCCGCCGGCTGTCCCGGCTTTTCCTGAATGACGATCACCTGCGTAACACCTCGAGCCCTCAGGAGATTCGCGGAAGGAAAGTCCTGCGGAAACGTGAGCCAGCGATTGTCAAACTTCCCTGGTTGAAGAACAACCTCCTTCGACATTCTCCGTGAGTCCAGCAGAAACGCAGGAGCACTCGTGCCTGAAAACGTCTGAGTCTGAAGCCACATGGCTCCCGTACGCAATGCCTCAATCATTTCAGTCGTGGCGATCAATTCTTCTCGCCCCGGACTGCCATTGAACAAGGGCACCGGGCGCATCCCCAACCGAGCACAAGCCAATCCGATCCGCACGGCGCGTGCACCCGGCAGATCAATAACAACAGCCACCGAGTCCCCTCGTGAGCGAATCTCAGATTGCAAAACCGGCATCTCTTCGTCCGTCAGGGAAGTCGGAGGCGTCGCTTCACTGATCGCCGCAAAGAGAACAGGCTTGGCCCACTGAGTCCATGTCGGGCCGAATTCATCGTCCGGAAGATCAGGAACCCAGGCCGCAAACGCATCCGTTCGATTCATTGTAAAACTCCACTTGCCAGAGACGCATCTTGTGATTCAGGTACCGTCCCGGTTTCTTTGTTTTCTTTGTTGAATAGCGGTTGGGGAATCAACACGGCGACATCCTGAGCGAGATGATTGATCAACGGCTGCGGAGCAAGTCTCGCGTAGATTCCCGCGACCTTGCGATCCACGGTGTAAACTCCGATGACAGGATAAACTAACCCCTGCGGCCCTTGCAGCGGCTGTATATGAAAACGCTGTTGAGCCACCCAGTGACCGGGCCACCAGGTGGCACTGCGTCGAATCGAAGACCATTCTTTGGCGGACGTGACACCATGCAGTCCGATCATCTCACCAACTCGCCCCAGTGCTGGCTTAAGCACCCAGCGGTTATCACGCTTCCAGGGAACTCGACGAGGATCCGTGGTCTCTGGGAGCAACGACTTCCAGGTCTGCACTGAGGTTCTGAGTTGATCCCAGATAAGTGGCAACCGTTTGCTCTGCGTCACCAGCGCAGTCGCTGGATTGCTGAGCGGAGTTCTGGCGTCCAGAAAGAACGTCTCCCAGATTCGGCGTTGTTTCAGATTCGGAAGCCACTCCCCGGGGAAGAATCGAACGACGCCATCCAGATTCTGCACTTCTGAACCGCAGCGCAGCAGTGCTCGACCTTCCGACCAACTCACATCGGCCGGACTGCCCAACAAGGCTTCCACATCTCGCTGCCGCAGTCGCTCGGCCAGATAAGTCATCACCTGACGATCATCACTGTAAGCCGTCGCATGGATCAGACCAACTGTTTTCAGGCCTGCCTGAGCAATCGCATCGGCATAAACTCCGGCCGGATCACCGGGGCTCATCGTGGAGTTAGTTGCGTGTTCCATAAGATGCGTGAACGCTGATGATTCGATGAAGCCACCGGGGACATCCGAATTCACTTCTGAGATTCTCCATCCCTCCGTGGTCCAGTGAAAGTCGAACCGCATGATTCGAGCGACAGAGGCAGATGCCTGCTTCGTGGCTCGGCTTAGCAAGGCTTTCACTTGACGTGGAAGGCCCAGTTGACGCAGCAGATCCGGTCGCTGCAGTAGTTCTGCTTCAAGATTCAACGTTTCCTCGGCCAGCTGTTCAGACCAGAAGATCAACTGATTCCATGCATCCTGCTGCAGCAACAGTGGATAAGGACACAACGTGGCTACGTCCTCAACCTGAGGATCCCATTTGCAGAACTCAAGCACCATTCGCCGACGAATGGTCGCGAACGCTGAGCGAGAAATCGGAGAACCGCAGGCCAAAGGAGTCAAGGCGCCGCTCCAACGATCGAGGCTCCTGCATAGACGGCCCAGATCAAACCCATGAGCATCAGAACTATCATCGGAATCAGGCCACAGCTCACAACGGCCGGACGAGGATTCTCCGGAGTGGGTTTCATCGTCACATGGAAGAAAATTGCTGCGAAAACGATCGCAGACGATGGCCAGGCCCGCATCAGAAAGTCGCGCACTGTTTCGTCCGCCGACTTCCAGTCTCCCGCCGCTGCAACGCCAAAGACGGCTCCACAGCCGATAAACAGACCCGCCATTCGAAGTCCAGTGGCAAGATCCCGGTCGATCGTGACGGCATCATGAGTATTCCCGATTTTCTCCAGAAGCAGGTACACCAGCGTCAGCGAGCCGGTCGAAAGAATCCCGCTGAAGACAACGACCCACCAGCCCGGTCCATTGCCCACGTTGGCTCCCGAGAAAGAAAGAATGGCCCCAATGATCCAGCCGAACCAAAGCCATGTCGCCGAATGATTGGCAAGGTTCAGAACGTCATTACGAAAGCTGATGCCCATCCACGTGGGAACAAAGCTGGCTACGCCGCACCAGGCCATGCCAAGCAACGAATACATCGTGAAGTATCGACCATCGTTACGAACATCGTCGGCCGACCACAAAGCAAGAACGAGAAATAGGAGACAGAATGAAATAACGGGAGCCAAAGCCAGACTCTTCGTCGCCGCGATCCTCCCTGCCACCGGGGAAGGTTTTGTCATCAGCAGCTGCCCGTACCACCACGCCCAACAAATGAAGTTGGTGACGGCCGAAACAACGCAGATCGCTCCTTCATCCTCTGACATTCACCATTCCTTCTTAGCTCTGTACAAAGACAAAATCCGAAGCAACCGTTGTAGGAACAGGCCCGAAATACATCCGGTCTCTACTGAGGCGAGAAATCACAACCCAAAACGTAAGTGAGGGATTGAGCTGTAGCGTTTTACCAATGTTTCCGTAAATTCCTCGCTGACGCGTTGGTTTGTTATTCAGGGATCCTATTTCGGGACAGGTCCCGAGCACTGAGACAAGCTCGCGATCCTCGCAAATCAAGATATCCAGTATCGCGGCGGTGGTCAGTCGCTTCAGTGTAGTTGGCTGACAAAGGACTGGGAATCGATGGCCACCCCGCAATATCGGCTGGCCATTTTGTCAATTCTGGCAGGGTGTGTGAGGCGGAGCGCTTTACGCCAATGCGCATCCTCCTGAAATCATGGTGTGTTTCGCTCCGCTTCACACCCCCTACGTGAAATTGACAAATCGGCCAGCTGCGGGCGTTCGCTGGACGCTGGCTTTCTCAGACATCCTGTCTCGGTGCGTTTGTTGAGATTCTGCCGACTGACGTCTTGCCAGATTCGGTCTGCTTGTGAGAATTCCGGCACGTTGATTCTTCCCGGTCCCGTCCATCAAGTGTTTCTCATTGTTCGCTCAGAGGCCCGCATCACCACGATGTCAGATCACTCCGCAATAGACTGCTTTCTTGACGAGGAAGTTCGTTCCTTTCAGCGTGACGGTTTTCTTGTCGCGCGAGGAATGATGCCCGCCGCCTATATCGAAACAATGAAGCAGATTACTCAGCGGGACCTCGCTGCTCATCAGGGCGATATCGAGTACGAAGCCGAGTTGAACTATCCCGGAGCGCCGTCTTCGCTGGATGCGGAAGGCGGTAAAACAGCGCGAAGACTGCGGCAGGCAATCAGTCGCGACCCAGTCTTTCTCAAGCTGTTGCGGGAACCCTTTGTGTTGAATCGACTGAAGCAGTTGCTGGGACCGCACGTCGTGATGCCATTGGCTCATCACAACTGCATCATGACCAAGCAGCCTCGATTCAGCAGTGATACCGGCTGGCATCAGGATACGCGATATTGGTCCTTCACATCTGGCGAACTTGTCAACATCTGGATCGCACTTGGTCCCGAATCACCACAGAATGGCTGTCTGCAGGTATTGCCCGGGACCCATACTGGTCCCGCTCCTTCGGCACTGCTGGATGACGCCTTGTTTCTGCGAACTGACCTGCCAGAGAATCAGGCATTGCTCAGCACGGCAAAGCCAGTGGAATTGCTACCCGGCGACGTCCTGTTCTTCCATGCTCGTTGCTTCCACGCCGCGACAAGGAACTTCTCGAACGAAACCAAGCAGTCTGTCGTCTTCACTT
>JBILXT010000357.1:0-7526 GCA_044378235.1 Planctomycetaceae bacterium | reverse complement strand
GCTGGATCAAATCACAGCTTCGTTAAAGGCTGGAGATATCCCCGGGGTCGGAGCGGCGACGCATCGTAACTTTCACGAACCGCTGCAGGCGATTATCCCATGGTGTAGTAACGCCTACACCGAACGCCTGATTCAGGAATGTCGGACCAGGTACGGCGCTAAGTTCCAGGGCTTCTGGATGCTGGGCGGTATGGCTGGTGGCGGCATGGGTTTCATCTTTGATCCGTCCGTGCGTGAAGAAGCTCAGGACTGGCTTCAGACCATGATGGTCACGGTCAAACGCAGTATGGAAGCCACCGTTCCGTTTGCAATGGATCCTGTCGTCTACGATTTTGCAATCAACGATAACGGCACGTTTGCGGAACTTCGTACGGATGGTGATCTGCCGAAAGGCTACCATGCTTTGATGGTTCCGGACTGGCTCCGCAAAGGACTGCAACAGCTCACGCCGATGGTGCGTCTGGAGCTTGAGCGAGTTGGCAATGCGTGTCGAGATGCCGCCGGTGGCGATCATCTGGCCGCACGACTGATTCAGCGAATTCTCCCCACGACATCGAAGGAAGCTCAACAGTCCGCACGTCTGGAAGATCTGCTGCGGAATAACGGGTTCGATCCAATCGCTCATGAACAACTGCGAGAAGACCTGCGTTCCGGACGTCTGGGAATGGCGCAGAATCGCTTGCATGCTTCGGTGACGATTGAGGACGTGTCTGCCGAGGAGGTCATTGAAGCTCGCCGCGATATTCCGAAGTCCGCTATTGAACTTGGGCGAGCTGCTCTGGCGAACGGCGAAGTCGGAGTTATCACGCTCGCGGCCGGAGTTGGCAGCCGGTGGACTCAGGGAGCCGGCGTTGTGAAGGCTCTGAATCCGTTCTGCAAAATGAAAGGGCAATGGCGTTCGTTCCTCGATATCCACTTCGCAAAGACGCGTGCTGTTGCTGCCCAAAGCGGCGTGTCACCGCTGCATGTCGTGACGTCAGGTTATCTGACAGATAAACCGCTGCGCGACGCTGTCGAACAACTGAATGCGTCGTCGGGAGCATCAGGGGAGGAAGCCGTCTTCCGCGTTTCTCGCGGTGCTTCGGTCGGCCTGCGTATGGTGCCGACGCTGCGAGATCTCCAGTTTGCCTGGGAAGAAACGTCGCAACAAGTTCTTGACGTGCAGAAGGAAAAGGTTCGCAGCAGTCTGCGAGCAGCCCTGATGAACTGGGCTCGCACCGCCGGAGAAGCCTCCGACTACACCGACAATCTGCCGTCCCAATGTATGCATCCCGTGGGTCACTGGTACGAAGTGCCGAACATGCTTCGGAACGGTACTCTGAAGCAGATGCTGGTGGATCGACCGCAGCTTAAGTATCTGATGCTGCATAACATCGATACTCTGGGAGCGAATCTCGACGCCGGTTGTCTGGGCCTGCATATCCAGTCGGACGCCGATCTGTCGTTTGAAGTCATCAGTCGTCGTCTGGAAGATCGCGGCGGTGGTTTGGCACGTGTTGATGGACGAGTTCGACTCGTCGAAGGTCTCGCGATGCCTAGAGAAGAAGATGAGTTTCATCTGTCGTGGTATAACTCGCTGACGACATGGATCGATATCGATCGTTTGCTCAAGATCTTTGGACTTGATCGCGCCGCCCTGGGGAACCCAAAAGCTGTCGATGCCGCCATTCGAGAACTCGGGCGACGCATGCCGACGTATATTACTCTGAAAGACGTCAAAAAACGCTGGGGACATGGACAGGAAGATGTCTTCCCGGTGTCACAGTTTGAAAAGCTCTGGGGTGACATGACGGCTCTGTCGGATGTGAACTGTTCGTTTCTCGTGGTTCCGACCTTAAGAGGCCAGCAGCTCAAGGATCCGGCTCAGTTGGACGGCTGGCTGCGAGACGGTTCCGCCGGGTTTGTGGAAACCCTTTGCTCATTCGCCACGTAGCTCTCCCCGATGTGGCAGCGGTTGTGTGCGGAGTTTCTCAAGATACGCCCTCACGGCCTCTGCTTCGGTCTGTACGGTCTCATCTGGCGATTTCAGCAGTGCGTCCAGCAGCGTGACTCGCTCCGGAATCGGATGATTCTGAATCGCTGGCAGAACATCACGCTGGAGCTTGATGTCATCGCCGGTTGCAATCAGCCGGATCAGGTCTTCATGAGTCGTATCGTACTTCAGAAAGTTCGCGATGTTTCTATGCCAAGAATGATCGGGCTCGGCTTTCATGTCAGCGAGCAACTGAGCGGCCGCCTCTTCGCAATGCAGGCGATAGAGAATTTCTCGCACTGAGCTAATCAAAGACAGATGTTTCTGACGGGGCGACCTATAATTGCTGTCATCCCCGGGAACTCGAGCCAGTTGCGAAACTCGCTTCTGCTGATCAGCAAGCACGGCCATCAGCACCTGATACTGATCGCGAACTGGCATCGTGCTGGGAAGCTCCGCGAAGTGCACATACTCGGAGTTTCGGAACTCGTCATCCAGGACATCGGCAAACATAGACGGATTTGATTCGGGCCATAGCCGACCAAGGTAGTCCCAGCGAATCTGCAGTGATTGATGCACCGAATCATCAGCCGTTGCTGCTTTCACATCATGCCAGAACTGCATAGCCAGAGAGGAATGGCCCTTTGAGTAATCCCGGTCAAAAACAGAAAGTTCAGATCACCCGAGAACAGATGCGTTGACAGGCTGAAGGACGTGAGTCCGTTGCGAGCAATCTCCAGGAGATTCGATTGTTGCTGTCGCCGAAACACAGATCCCAGACGCGAACGAAGTCGCATCAGACGTGCATACCACTTGTTCACATAGTTGGAATGATCGCCTATCGATTCGCCGCTGAAGGAATCGGTCGCTGGTGTTTGCCAATCATTCCGGAGCAGAAACACTTCGTAGGCGGATCCACCAAGGATTTCGGCGTACTTGAGTCGATTCGGATGGTCGTAGTAACTCATCCGCAATAACTCGGGCGTCAGCAATCGCTCGAAGATATTGTCGTCCGACGGTTCGACGGTGTCGGACATACCCGGGTAGATCTTTGTTCCCAGAATGGTTTCAAGATCAACACGGGAATTGGCAGCGTTCCCTGTTGAAGCTGCAGGTGGCTGCATGTCCAATGCCTGATCAAGCCGCCAGACCGCCTGTGCGATCGGAAACAGAGCCGCTTCTTCGCCAGGCTTACGGTCGCTACTTTCGTACGTGGCAAATCGGCCGTCCGGCCAATTTCCATAACTGGATGGATCAGGATTCTTCGTCGTCCGGAGAAGCTCCAGAGCATGATCAATCAACTGTTGCGGATCCAGCATTGGCACAATCTGGTCCACCGCCAGTCCATTCGAACTTCCGCTGTCATAGGAACGAGTTCGCCTTGCCTCGTCTTCGATCTTCATCAGGAGTCGCCAGGCGGAAGCGGAGTCCTTCACATCCCGGAGCATTGCATTCAGAGCTGGATCGATATCCTTGAGCCGGGCCATGCGAGATTCTTTGGAGAGGCATACTTCGAGTGCTCTTTCTCCAAACTCTCCGTAAGATTGAAAGGCCGCTTTCCACGCTTCGTCGATGGAATAGTCCTGAAGCCGTGCTCGGTCCAGTAAGGTTTCAATTTCCTGGTCCCACTGAGGAAAGACCGTGTCGAGTTGCACGAGGTGCGATTCATTGGGCGTACCTGGCTTGAGGTGTTGTTGTCCGGCAATCTGCGAATAGCCCGGAATACCTTTGAAGTCCACCTTAAAGTAAATTTGAGAGCTGCGAGGAATGTGTGGTCGGGTGTGTAATGGGCACCAACCCCAGCGAGAATATGTTTTTCCGGAGGAGTCCGTCCATCGGTTTCCCGGTGCATCATCGTGAACAGCTTTTTTCTCGGGCGATTCGTTGGGCCAATCCGGGACCTTGCTAAACAATTCGCGAGCAGAGATCTCGATCGGTGTTTTGCCAAGGTTGACACCGTTCATCCATACATCGGCCCCGGCGAGTTGATCAATCAGCTCGATGCGAACAGGCGTTGTCGGGGGTTCTGCCTGCTGGCCCTCTCCCGAGCCCGAATTGCGGAACGTCTGGTGCTGTCGTTCATATTCCTCCATCCGTTCAGTTTCGATGCTCGTGGTGAAAGCGATGAGAGTAACGCCACCGATCAATATCAACCCCAACATGCCAATGACAGTACTAGATCGCCAGGTCACGAATAAGGCGATGAGTCCCATCGCGGAGCCTGTGACCAGAACCTGCATATTGAGCGATCGAATGAACTCGACCGTTTCTGCCATCGCAGCCGGCGGCCACGTGAAGTTTTGGCCGAACGTCCACATCACTCCGAGCACGATCAGGCCAATTGCGAACTGCACAGTTTCAATAACTCGCACCGAATTGCGACGAACCGCCCCGGCGGGCGTCCACTGTCGACCATTCCTTGTGACATGGAAGATCGGCGCGACGAGAATTGCGGCCGACAACAGCAGCATGACGCCCACATTGAACAGAAACGCGAGGAACATATAAAAGATGCTCATGCCTGAACCTCCACGCAACGATGCAATCGCCAGCAACTCAGAACCGAAATCGTTGACATCAGAACGCTCGCTCCGTGCATAAACCACGCCTCATGCGAGAGCGAGTAGATGGATCGATCAACGGCTCCAAAAACCATCAGGATGAAGCCAATCAGGATCAGCCAACCGGCCCCTTTGTCACCAAACGGCTGCCTGCTACGGACCCAGAAATAATGCATCGGCCCGAGCAGCAGCAGATAGAACGCAAACAGCCACAGACTGATGTCTGCATCCACAGCGCCCATCAGTGGAAACCAAGGATTGTTCAGAAAGAACTGGGTCGATGATCGCAGTCCGCTGATGACGACCAGCAGTACCGCGAGAGAAACCACGGCCCCGGAGATGACCGTGGCCAGCCAGGTCGACCACCACAATTGATCTCGGGAGAACCCCTGCGAATACAAGAACCCCGGCCCTCGCGTGGCGCTGCGGCCCAGAATCCAGACCATGAGTCCTGCATGAATCAGGCAGCCCAAAGTCATATATCCCTGACGACCAAGGATCAGACGTTCCGACGTAAACATCGTGTAGACAATCGATGCCAGAAGCATCGCGATATTCAACAGCATGAGCTGTCGCAGATGCCAGCGGATGAGAGTGATGAGTGGTTTCATTGCGGGCCACTTCCTGCAGTCAGTCATTCAACGCACAACAATCGAAAATGTAGCGTTGGCTTCAGCCGACGCCCGTAGACAACTTCACAAGGTGGGCCTGCGTTTCGTTGGCCCCAACGTACAAAAACTCATTGACGGTTCGGCTAGCGCCTCAGGCTCATGTCATGACGTCACCGCCAAAAAGAATTCCTCCAGCGTCGCTTTCCGCCGGCGGACTTCGTTCGGTACCTGCTGAGCATTCAGCACGTCATCGTGATCTCGCAGCATGAAGCCATTCTCTCCGACCACCGATGCTGCTGTTTTCACCATTTCCACACCGTGCGGCATCCAGCCGTCCGGCGGGACAGGATCGCATTCCACGATCCAAAGTTGCACTCGCAGTTCTTCCAGATCCGACTGCAGCAGAATCGAGTTTCGATGCAGAATGCAGACATCGTCGGCAACTCGTTCGATATCCGACAACACATGAGTCGCCACGAGCACCGTGATGTTGCGATCATTCGCTTCACGACGAATCAGTTGATACAGCTCAATCCGAGTTTGCGGATCAAGCCCGTCCGCAGGTTCATCCAGCAGGAGAATCTCACAGCCACGACACAATAGCAGCACCAGCAACACCCAGCGTTTTTGGCCTTTGCTCAAGGAAGACCAGCTTCGTGATGGCTTGAGGCCATGTGATTCCAGCAGTTGCAGGGCTCGTGTTGAGTCAAAACTGGGCCCGGCTGATTCACTAAGCGCCAGCAGATGTTTGAGCCGTGTCGACGGCGGTGGCTCAAATCCGTCAAGCAGACAACCTGTGCGACTGACAACATGACGTGCGGGAGGCCAGCAGGAATGATTCAGCAGCATGGCAGTACCGTGAGTTGGCTCGATCAGGCCCATCAGCAATTTGAGCAGTGTCGTTTTGCCTGCTCCATTCGGCCCCAGCAACGCACAGACACGCCCGGGAGCGACGGACAGATTCACATCGCGAATGACCCGCGTCTTTCCGAAATCACGACCAAGGCCATTCGCGATAATCGCAGGCTCGGCATTTATCGTCAGGCCAACGTGTAAGGAATCGTCAACGACCGGCGACGGTGGCGCTGCGGGAGTTTCAATCATTGGGAGGCTCCATCTTGTTCACAACCTGATTCAGAATCTCTTTGACTTCGGCCGAAGTCGCTCCGAGTCGTTTAGCTTCGGCCACCATTCTCTGGGCAAGATCAGTAATGACTTCCCGGCGTCGCGCAGCGGGCACTGCTGGCTGCGACTGAGTAATAAACACACCGCGTCCCTGCTGCATCACAACAAGCCCACCGCTGACCAACTCCTCATAGGCTTTGACCACGGTCCGCATATTGATGCCCAGCTCATTCGCAAGCTCCCGAATACTGGGCAGCTTGTCACCCGTGTTCAGTTTCCCTCGCGCAACGTCGAACTTGATCGCTTCGACTATCTGTCGATAAATCGGTTCGCCACTGTGATGATTCAGGTGAATAGGCATCCAAACCGCCCGCTGTCTACTGTTGTACAACAGATAATACAGTTGGTGAAGATCGCGTCAAGTGAGTTTCGAAGAAACTCTACACCGCCCCCAAACTTCGTCTTCTTGTTCCGCATAGCGGCTATGGCGATATCTGTGAGCACTTCCGATCACGGTATAGATTGATAGCAGGAACAGTACTGCATTCAGATCAGGGACAACCGTCCTCGCGCTCAGGCCGTAGTGCCGAATCGTGGTGGTGTCCGAGTCAACGCGCAGCGCTCAGTGCGTCTAGAATCTGCATTCAGGCGAGGAAGGACAAGAGAGAACCGCGAATGGACACGAATTGACGCGAATGAAACACAGGGGACAGCTCATCCAGCGACTCGTGTCTTTCCTACTCTTATTCGCGTCTATTCGTGTCCATTCGCGGTTCAAAAACAAAGTCGTGCTCAGGCCGTAGTGCCGAGTCGTTGTGGCGTCGGAGTCAACGCACCGCTCTCAGTGCGTCTAGAACTTGCATTCAGGCGAGGAAGGACAAGAGAGAACCGCGAATGGACGCGAATCGACGCGAATTTAACACAGGGGACAGCCCATCCCGAGACTCGTGTCTTCCCTGCTCCTATTCGCGTCTATTCGTGTCAATTCGCGGTTCAAAAACAAAGTCGTGCGCAGGCCGTAGCGCCGCATCGTCGCGGTGTCCGAGTCAACACGCAGCGCTCAGTGCGTCTAGAATCTGCATTCAGGCGAGGAAGGACAAGAGAGAACCGCGAATGGGCGCGAATCGACGCGAATGTAACACAGGGGACAGCCCATCCCGAGACTCGTGTCTTCCCTGCTCCTATTCGCGTCTATTCGTGTCAATTCGCGGTTCAAAAACAAAGTCGTGCTCTCGCAGAGGCGCCGAATCGTAGTGG
>JBILXT010000356.1:0-7528 GCA_044378235.1 Planctomycetaceae bacterium | reverse complement strand
CACGGCCGTCGTGCTGGGATTCGGGTTTGTGAAAAGCCTGAGCGATTTTCCTCGTTCCCAGCGGATCGCTTCGCTGGTGACTCGATCGCTGCTTGCGCTGATGATGGTGCTGGCACTCGCGGGGCTGACCTGGCGGCATCAAACCGACGAACAGTTTGTGCTGTTTCTGGTCGACCAGAGTCAGAGCGTCGGTGAGAATGCTCGCACCGCCGCGGCCGATTTTCTGAAGCAGGCCGATAATTCCAAAGGCCCACACCGTGTCGCGTTTCTTCCGTTTGCCGCAGCACCGGGGCTTGTGAGCGACAAAGTTCCGACCAATGACGCCGGCGGTACGACGTCTGAAAAAAGGGACACCAGCGAGACTTCTGATCCCACTTCACACGAGGCAGAAACTTCCGCGCAGCAACCAGCAACAAATCTCGCCGCGGCAATTGAAGCAGCCGCCGGATCTATTCCACAGGGTTATGTCCCGCAAATCGTTGTACTGACCGATGGCAACCAGACCCAGGGAAACGCGGCAGCCGCTGCGGCCCGCTCCCCGATTCCGATATCGACCGTTCCGCTGCCGGCCCGATCTGAACCCGAAGTTCAGGTATCGGAGATCAAAGTTCCCCCGGAAGTGCGGGAAGGCGAGCCATTTTACGTCGACGTCACCGTAACTTCGAATCATGACGATGCCGGACTTCTGGAAGTGTTTCGCGGAGATCATAAAGTCATCAGCGAACGCCGAGATCTCAAGGCGGGAGAGAACCGCTTTCGCTTTCAACAGACCGTTGAAGGCGATCGCATGGCCGCGTTTAAAGTTCGGGTGTCTGGTCTGAAGCAGGACACTCTGCTGGACAACAACGCGGATGCCGGACTGGTCTTCATGGCGGGTAAGCCGCGAGTGCTCATCATTGAAAGTGATCCCAATCTGATTCGTGATCTGGCGTATGCTCTGGAAGATGAAGGCATCCAGGCGGATGTTCGACCACCTCAGGGCATGCCGGATTCGCTGGAAGGGCTGCAGAACTATGAACTGGTGATGCTGTCGAATGTGCCTGCCACGGCCTTGACTCAGCAGCAGATGGAGATTGCTCGCACCTGGGTTCAGGATCTCGGCGGTGGTTTTATTATGCTGGGCGGCGAACAGTCGTTTGGACTGGGGGGCTACTACAAGACAACGCTGGAAGAAATTTTGCCGGTTCGCAGCGACTTCGAAAAGGAGAAGGAGAAACCTTCGCTCGCGATCGTGATGGTGATCGATCGATCTGGCTCCATGGACGGTGATAAACTCGAAATGGCCAAGACCGCCGCACGATCCGCTGTGGAACTGCTGGGCAATCGCGATCAGATCGCGGTCCTGGCGTTTGATGATCAGACGCAGATTCTCAGCGAAATGCAGTCGGCCGGTAACAAAGGGAAGATCAGCGATGAGATTTCTCAACTGACATCCGGCGGCGGCACCAGCATGTATCCCGCGATGGAGATGTCGTTTGAGATGCTGAATACAACATCCGCCAAGCTGAAGCACGTGATCATGCTGACCGATGGAATCTCCAACACTGGCGATTTCGAAGGACTCGCGCAGCAAATGGCGGCGGCCAAGATCACCGTATCAACAGTCGCCATTGGCGGAGAAGGTGCAACGGATCCGACGATTCTGGAATCGATCGCTCGCATCGGTAAGGGACGTTATTACCTTGCGGAAGATCCATCGCAGGTGCCGCAGATCTTTGCCAAGGAAACGATCACGGCCAGCAAGTCGGCCATCGACGAACAACCGTTTGTTCCGCAGGTCATTCGTGCAACGCGAGCACTCGCGGAACTCGATATGGAAGCGGCTCCGTTTCTTTTGGGCTATGTGACGACTCGTCCGAAGCCAACGTGCGAAGTCATTCTCGCGACGGAAAAAGGCGACCCGCTACTGGCTTGGTGGCGTTACGGATTGGGAATGACGGCCGCCTTCACATCGGATGCCAAAAGTCGCTGGGCGGCGGAATGGCTGACCTGGCCCGGCTACGGGAAGTTCTGGACTCAGGTGGTCCGGCAAACGATGCGAAAGAGCGAAGCAAAGGGGATTCAGATCGAATCCCGGCGTGAAGGCCTGCAGACTCATCTGAACATTGATGCGGTGAACGAAGCGGGAGCCTTCCTCAATCAGTCCGAAGTCGAAGTCACAGTCATCGATCCGCAGTTGAAACGCACGCCGTTGACGTTGCCGCAAATGGCTCCGGGCCGATACAGCGGGGAGTTTGATTCGTCGATTTCCGGGGCCTACAACCTGGAGATCGCCGTGAAGAAGGATGGCCAGGTGATTTCGCGGCAAAGTCGAGGACTCATGGTTGGCTACAACGATGAGCTGCGAATTCAGGCGACAAACGACGCGTTGCTGCGTGAGATTTCGACAATCTCCGGTGGCCGTTTTAATCCCGGTGCGAAGGAGGTTTTTGAGCGTCCGGGAATCCGCACGACTCGCCCGACCGAGCTTTGGCCCTGGTTGCTGACATTTTCCGCATTGTTGCTTGTTCTGGACGTGGCTTTGCGTCGAATCGACGTGACTTTGTACCGTCCGCTGAAATCTCTTCGTTCAGCAATCGAGAAAGTCAGCGGAACGCAGAAAAGTGTCCGAGAAGCGTGATCGCAACGAGCGGAATGTTGGCTACCATTTCCCGTCAGATCTCCAGTCATTTAACGGCAAGCCGCAGGCGGCTGTGCAGTGTCGCGTTTTGATTTCGCGGTAGTGGACCTTGCTAAAGGTCCTGATGTGTTGGGATCTTTAGCAAGATCCACTACCGCCACCCGCGTTTTTTATCCTGACAGAGCACCAGGGCTGGAAGCCCGGCACATCCCCTGCCGGTGGCGTGAACCACCGGACGACAAAAACACTGGGACTCAGGCCTGAAGGGCCGACACATCCTCCTTTGTGTCGGCCGTCCGGGCCTCAGCTTCCTTCTGTTCGCAGACCGGTGGCTCACGCCACCGGCATTGGATTTGTCGACCCTCCGGGCCTGAGATTGCTCAACTTCGGATAGAGTCAGCGAGGGATGTTGTGCAGAAAACGTAACACATTGATCCCGCACTAACGTTTCATGCTGTGAGTCACCGTCGAATCCACCAGCCACTAAATCCTGAACCGGTTTCTGCAGTCCAAAGGTCAATAACTCCATGTCGCATAAAAAGAAAGCCGTTGTGCTCGTCAGCGGAGGTTTAGACTCGGCGACGACACTTGCGATCGCAAAGAGTGCAGGGTTCGACATTCATGCGATCTCTTTCGACTATGGCCAGCGACATCATTTTGAACTCGAGGCAGCTCGTCGAGTTTGTGAGAGCCAGGGCGTGGCTGAACTGGTCGTCTTCAAGGTCGATACAAGCATCTTCCGAGGTTCCGCTTTGACCAATGATATTCCGGTGCCGCACAACCGTGATGAATCTCAAATGGCTGACGGAATCCCTGTCACCTATGTGCCGGCTCGGAATACGATCTTTCTTTCCGTGGGGCTGGGACTCGCCGAATCGGTCGGGGCAAACGATTTGTTCATCGGTGTAAATGCGGTCGACTACAGCGGTTACCCGGATTGTCGCCCGGAGTTTATCAAGGCCTTCGAAGCCATGGCGAATCTCGCCACGAAGGCCGGTGTCGAAGGTCAGCATCTGAATGTTCACACGCCACTGATTCGCCTGACAAAAGCCGAGATCATCCAGCGCGGAATGGAGCTGGGAGTTGATTACGGGCTGACTCATAGTTGCTACGATCCGCTGCCGGATGGGACATCATGCGGCGAGTGCGATTCGTGCCAGCTTCGACTCAAGGGATTTCGTGAAGCGGGCTTTGCGGATCCGATCCGCTACCACAAGTCGTGACAGGCGACGTCTCGATGTCTTCGGATTCCTTCAATGAACGCATTCGCTCCGCGTTGGCCAGGCTGACGGCATCGCATCGTCGGCGAGTTCGTCGGTGCGTGGAAATGATCAGCACCACGGAATGTCTTGTCGACGGACATCGGTGCATCAGTTTCGCGACCAATGATTATCTGGGACTGACACGACATCCAAGAGTACTCGCCGCGTTTGCTGAAGCCGCCTCACTGCAAGCTGGTGCCGGCGCAAGTGCACTGATCGCGGGACGATCGAAACAGAACGCCGATCTGGAAAAAGCTCTCGCGGCATTTGAAGGCACTGAGTCCGCGATTCTGTTTCCTTCCGGCTACGCGGCCAACACGGGAGCGATCACGACACTCGTGGGCCTCAACGATGCGGTGTTTTGTGATCGCGATAATCATGCCAGCCTCATCGACGGCTGCCGCCACAGCGCAGGAAAATTCTTTGTGTACGATCGCACGGATCTGGAACGCCTGAGTGAATCGATCGCCAAACGTCGTAAGGATTTCGAACACTCGTTTATCGTGACGGATTCGGTGTTCAGCATGGATGGAACTCTGGCGCCGCTGCCGCAGCTCTGCGATATTGCGGAAGAGTTCGATTCCACCGTGATTGTCGACGAGGCGCATGGGACGGGAGTATTCGGTGCTGACGGACGCGGGGTCTGCGAACTGCAGAACGTTCAGCATCGGATTGCGGTCAAGATCGGGACGCTCAGCAAAGCCATCGGTGGACTCGGTGGATTTGTCGCCGGATCGGAAACGCTCTGCGAATGGCTCTGGAATAACTCCCGCAGTCAGTTCTTTTCTACCGCGCTACCGCCGGCTGTCACGGCTGCGGCAGCCGAATCATTGCGAGTCATCGTCGAAGAACCCGAGCGACGCGAAAGACTGGCCGCAGCGGCGATCTTTGCCCGACAAACGTTGCAGGAATGTGGGCTGACAGTGTTTTTTGATCAGGACAGCCCGGAATCCAGTCCAATCATCGCCGTATTGATCGGCGATGACGATTTGGCGGGTCGAGTCAGTCGGAGGATGCTGGAGTCGGGCTTTTTCGTGCCCGCCGTAAGACCGCCAACGGTGGCTTCCGGGACAGCCAGATTGCGAATTTCGGTTTGTTGCGACCACACTTTCGAGATGATTCGGCAGGCAGTGTACCAGCTTCGAGACGTTCTGAAATCGGAGCGTTAGAGACGCTGGAATCGCGGGAGAACTCCGCATAGTCTCCCGCTCGCCATACTGACTGTCGCGTTGGCTTCAGCCGGCATTGTGGTGTCGTAGCGTTGGCTTAAGCCAACTCATCTCATCAGCCGCCGGGCATTAGTCCCCGGTTGTTTTTCAGGGGGTTGGAGCGAAAACCGGACGCTAACGCGTTCCGGCTGATTGAATCAATGGTATGAACAAGGCAATCAAAGCCGACGGAAGTCGGCACTACAAATGAGTACAGTCGGCCGTCCGCATGTTTTACCAGATGCCGTGCCGCATCACTTTTTGCTCCAGAGCCAATCAACTCCAATGACATCATCCCAACCTGTCGCTCGATTGCTCCAGCCGGAGCAGATTGATCCGGAACTCCGCAAACGCGCGGAGAATCGAGCGGGGTTTGCGGACGAATATCCGTTTGCATCGCGATGGTTTGAAGTCGACGGTTACGTTCAGCACTATATCGACGAAGGCCAGGGACGAGTCCTGTTGATGGTTCACGGGAACCCCACATGGTCGTTTGCGTGGCGGAAGCTTGTGAGGGATCTCAGTCGCGATCATCGAGTCATCGCGATTGATCATCTGGGCTGCGGATTTTCGGAGAAGCCTCAGGACAAGAACCTGTATACTCTCGACGGCCACATTGAACGGTTGTCTGCGTTAGTGCGTTTGCTTGACCTGCAGAATGTCGTGCTGTTTGGACACGACTGGGGCGGAGCCATCGGCATGGGCTGCGCGGGGCGAATGGCCGAACGATTCGAACGCTTTGTGTTGATGAACACCGGAGCCTTTCGCAGTCAGGCGATACCGTTTCGCATCTCGCTGTGTCGCATTCCCCTGCTGGGAGCCATCGGTGATCTTGGCTTCAACTTGTTCGCTCGCGCAGCTCTGTATATGACCGTTGAGAAACCTCTGACAGCTGCGGCCCGAGCCGGCTTTATTGCTCCCTATGATTCGTGGCACAACCGTGTGGCTGTCCATGAGTTCGTGCAGGACATTCCCCTGCAGGAGAGCCATCGCAGCTACGCGACTCTGGCAGGTGTTGAACAGTCATTGGACAAGTTCCGCCATCATCCTGTGCAGTTAGTCTGGGGCATGAAGGATTGGTGCTTCACTCCAAAGGACTTCCTGACCGAGTTTCGGAGAATATTCCCGAAAGCGAATGTCCTGGAGATTCCCAACGCGGGCCATTATGTGTTCGAAGATGCCTCGGAACAGTTGCTGCAGCAGGTTCGCTCTTTCTTAAACGCGCCGAAGTGATTTGCTCGCCGCGTCAACGGTTTATAACCCGACGCAAATGTAGTGTCTCACTCTGATTGGATCTTATGGCACCGAGTGTTTTCTCTTGTTTAACCCGTGGCCGACAGGCCAGGAGCAGAGAACGCCTGGCCTGTCGGCCACGGGTTAAACGAAGGAATTTGGGAGACACTTCGCGATCGCGTTCCGGCTGATAACGTTAATTGCAGCTACGGAGCAACTGGCTCGTCGGTCACGGGGATACTGACAATCAGCGCAGCGAACTTGCGGGACTTTGCAGGCTGGCTGAAAACACCGGCATGACAACTGATGCAGCCACCGGTCATCGGAATCGCGGTGGCTCGACGATAATAACCGTCTTCTGTCGTCTCGACTTCTGATTCGCCTGTCGCGATTTCTTTTGCAGCTCTTTTCTCGAACTCCGTGGAAGGCTCGTGATTGATGCTCATGGCTTTCAAATTGACAGAGATCCAGTTGGCTTTGGAACCTGTCTCCTGTTCAATGCCGGAGAACACATCTTCCATCGCGCGAGCTGGTACGATCGACCTGTCAGCATGGAAATAGCGATCGTGCATGACCCCAAGCGTTGTCGAGTAAATGCTGTGCATCAGCCGGGCTCGGTCACGGGCCACACTGATTGGGACGCGATTGGTGTCCTTTTCTGGAGCCGAAACGCCTGACTGTTCCGCGCCGTCAGGGGACTTCGCAGCTTCGGTGGCTTGATCTGCTGTTTTCGGTTCATCGAATGACGCGGCGGAGAGTATTCCTGCCATTCCAGGCAGCCCTGCGACACATGACAGCAGCAGCAGTTTGATCGTGTTCGTCTTCATTGCGTCTGAACTCCTCGGTTGAATCGTGAGCAAATTGTCATCTGTTACAAAGGGGAACCATCTTGCTGTCGGATCGCAGAACTTCCCCGATGGTCACTCGAGCAAACGCCTGTTCCGTTGCTGCGTAGGCTTGATCCAGTTCCTGATGCAGCGGGCAAAGCTGAGTATGAGCGGGCAGCCCCAACGGACAATGTCGAATGCGTTCCAGCGGCGCGACGGCGTTAACGACATCCAGAATCGTGATGTCATCAGCATCGTGGCTCAAAGAATAGCCGCCACCGGGGCCGGATCGTGACTGCACGAGATTTGCTCGGACCAGATCCTGCAGGACCTTATGCAGATATCGCCGAGGAACCTTGGTGCGTTCGCAAAGCGTTT
>JBILXT010000575.1:0-3884 GCA_044378235.1 Planctomycetaceae bacterium | reverse complement strand
TCCGCCGAGCCGTCATCTGGCTGTCGGAAAAGATGAACAAAGCCATCCTGAAGCTGACCGATTCCGACTACAACGAAGAAGGCCTGCAGGACCTGCTGGCGGAATACGGTTCGGCTTACGAAATCAACCTGAATGTGTTTCGACATCTTCAGAGTACGATTGTCGGCTGGCCTGCGGGAAAACCGGCTCATGCCAAGCGGCCCGGTGACCGTCCACAGCCGTTCGATCATATTTTTCCGAAACGAGTCCTGTGCTTTTCGCCTCATCCCGATGACGACGTGATTTCGATGGGTGGCACCCTGATTCGGCTGGCCGATCAGGAGCATGAAGTTCATGTCGCCTATCAAACGTCCGGCAACATTGCCGTATTCGACGACGACACGTTGCGGTTTACGGAGTTCGTCTCCGACTATTGTGCGGCCTTTGGTCTGATGTCAGACAAGATTACGCAGCTTGAGCAGCACGTCGAAGAGTTCCTCAAGCACAAGCAGCCGGGTCAGGTGGACAGCAAAGAGATTCAGCAGATCAAGGGTCTGATTCGTCAGGGCGAAGCCCGTGCGGGAGCACGATGCTGCGGCATTCCGAATGAGCGACTGCATTTCCTGAATATGCCGTTTTATGAAACCGGCGGAGTCAAAAAGAAGCCGATCGGACCGGACGACATCAAGCTCATTACGGAACTGTTGAGAAAGCTCAAGCCACATCAGATTTATGCGGCTGGCGACCTGACTGATCCTCACGGCACGCACCGAGTTTGCCTGAAGGCGATCTTCCATGCGTGTGACGTTTGTCGTAACGATGAATGGTTCAAGGAATGCGAAGTCTGGCTATACCGCGGTGCATGGCAGGAGTGGCCGGTCCATCAGATTGAAATGGCCGTGCCGCTGAGCCCTCAGGAAGTGAAGCAGAAGCGTAACGCCATCTTCAAGCACGAATCTCAGAAGGACCGTGCTCTGTTCCCCGGAGCTGATATGCGAGAATTCTGGCAACGCGCAGAAGCTCGCAATGCTGACACCGCTCGTCGCTACGACAAGCTGGGTTTGGCGGAATACGAGGCGATCGAAGGCTTCGTAAAATGGGACGGCACCTGGGGTTTGAACGACTGAGAACTGTTGGAATCTGTGAATCATAAATCCCGTCGGTCACCCGACGGGATTTTTTTACGCGCAATCACGTCGATGATTTCAGGCTGTCAGGCAGTCGTAAAGCTGGCGACCGTGGATTCCACGGCATTCAGGACGTGTTGAATCTCGTAATGTTCTTGCCGCTCGGGGAAGTGACCATATGAGCAAGACTGATACTTGCGGACACAGAAGTCCGCTCACGCGTTGCGACTAGCCGCGACCATTCGCACCGGATGAGCAGGAGTCCGCGGTACGAAAAGGCCTCGGACAAGAATTAAAGGTCAATGTCAGAGATTTCTGAAAGCCGTCGATTGAGAGTCCCGAACCCCGTGACTAAGCTGGCCGGAGAGTAGCGGGCGGGGATGACTGATCCGTAGGGTGTGACAAGTTCGCCGCGGCGAACGCAGGCACACCATTGAAACTCTCAACGAGGTACACTTCCCTGAGCGTTATGTCTGCAGTGCCCATGGAAGCACTTAATGAATTCACCTTTCCTTTCACTATCACAAACGATTTGGCTTGCGGCGAATGATGCTGCATTCGCAGTGTTTGATAGTTTTCCTGTCACGCCCGGGCACGTGCTTGTTGTAACCCGTCGCGTGGTCGCCACATGGTTCGAGGCAACTGAAGACGAACAGTCAGCCTTGATGTCGCTCGTGAACGAAGTGAAGTTGATTCTGGATGAGCGGCTGCAGCCGAAGCCTGATGGTTATAATGTTGGTTTCAATGCGGGGGAAGCTGCTGGGCAGACCGTACCTCATCTGCATGTTCATGTGATTCCGCGATACCGTGGCGATGTCGCAGATCCGCGCGGTGGAATTCGCCATGTGATTCCCGGCAAAGGCAATTACCTGGCAGGCCGCGAACAACCAGTCGCGACACAAGCTGGACTCACACTGGCCACAGGGCACCCGAACTCGCCACTTTGGAATGAGCTTTCGTGGCGACTGGCCGGAGCAAAGTGTATTGATGTGCTGGTATCGTTCGTGCAGCTGTCTGGGCTCGATGTGATCGAAGATCGATTGTTCGAAGCGATTCGTAACGATGGGCGAGTTCGTATTCTCGTCAGTGACTACCTCTACATTTCGGACGCCAAAGCCCTGTGGCGGCTGATGGGGTGGGCCAATTTGGCGTTCGAGGAATTCAACGAATCGCGGCTGCAGGCAAAGCTGATCGAAACAAACAGGCTACCGTCTTCACCGGCTTCGTTTCATCCAAAGGCGTGGCAGATATCGGATGACAGTTCCGGGCTGATTGTGGTTGGAAGCAGCAATCTGTCACGTCCCGCATTGCAAACTGGAGTCGAATGGAATCTGCTCAGCGAGCGACATGCCGCCCCGGAAGCTCATGACAAGGTTCGGCTGGAGTTTTCATCGCTTTGGGACGTCGCGGCGGAACTGAGTTCAGACCTCCTGAGCAAGTACGCAGAAAAGGCGAAGGCTTTTCGATCGGTTCACTTTGAAGCGGAGAGAATCGATGAACGGCAAGGCCCGTACGATCCTCGGCCCTGGCAGATCGAAGCCCTTGATGCTCTGCAGAAGATTCGTCACGCTGGCTACGGGCGTGCGTTAGTGGCTGTTGCAACCGGAATGGGAAAGACGTGGCTGGCCGCATTCGATGCGAAACAAATTGGGGGCGCATTCGGTCGACGACCGCGAGTTCTTGTGATCGCTCATCGAGCCCATATTCTGGCACAGGCTGAGGCGGCGATCTCGCTGGTGCTCGACCATTCATTCGGCGAAGGCACGACATCGTGGTACATCGGGGGCAGCAGCGAATTGGACGGCGACTTGGTGATTGCATCCATTCAAAAGCTGTCGCGGCCATCCGGACTGGATCGACTTGCAGAGGAACACTTTGACTTCGTGGTCATGGACGAAGTGCACCACGCACATGCACCGAGTTACCGCCGAGTTCTCGCGAGACTGCACGCAGGGTTTATCCTCGGGCTCACTGCCACTCCGGAGCGAACGGATGGCGTCGATGTGGCCTCCATCTTCGATGATAACCTTGCTTATCACGCTTCCATCGGCGACGGGATCGCCGAAGAATCGCTGGTACCGTTCCACTATGTCGGCATCAAAGACACCGTGGACTTTGGCCAGATTCCATGGCGAAACGGTCGCTTTGCATTAGAGGAACTTGAAGATCGTGTGATTCGCAGCGAGCGTATGGATCGACTGTGGCTCACGATGCAGAAACATTCAGCCGAACGCACGATTGTGTTTTGCTGTTCGCGTCGTCACGCCTTGTTTACTCGGGACTGGCTTCGCAGCAAAGGGCTGCAGGCTGCGGCCGTGTTTTCGGGAGGTGGCAGCGACAGTTATTCCGAATCGCTCGAAAACCTTCGTCGCGGAAATCTGAAATGTCTGTGCGTCGTGGACATGTTCAATGAAGGGCTCGACATCCCCGCCGTTGACCGAGTCATCATGCTCCGGCCAACGGAATCGAAGGTGATCTTCCTGCAACAGCTCGGACGAGGCTTGCGAGCCAGTGAAGGCAAGTCACGCTTGCTCGTGATCGACTTCGTGGGAAATCATCGTATCTTTGCTCAACGATTGATTCATATTCTGTCGCTTCATAAAGCCGCCGCGAATTGGACGACGCTGAAGAGGTGGCTGAACGGGGAGACGCCCGATCTTCCAGACGGCTGCCTTGTCGATGTAGAGGTCGAAGCCAAAGATCTGATTCGGCAGTTCATTCCGGCGGGCCCTTCGCAGGCAATCGAAGCCTATCGAGCGATCCGTGACGAACTGGGAC
>JBILXT010000594.1:0-3661 GCA_044378235.1 Planctomycetaceae bacterium | reverse complement strand
TCGTTCAGAGGGCGACCTGAACGAGAAGGAAGCTCAGGTCTGTGAGCAATATGGTGATTGGCTGAAGATGCTGGAGACGACGGCTCTTACGAAGTCGTACAAGATGATCGTTCTGCGCGTGTTGCTGGATCAGCAGTCGTTTTTGACCCCTGTCCAGTTAAATCAATTTGCACGCGAGTGCCGCAGATATCTCCAGAATCATGAAGTGCTGCGAAAAGATCTTCAGGGAGATGGCCACGCGGTTGATCATGCATTGGCTGACGACCCTGCATGGACCAAGTGGTGGAATAAATGGCCAATTGATCGCTGGACCGATCTTCAGGCCGGAAACAAATGGTTTGTACGAGATGGAAATCAGTTTCAGTTTCGATCGACTATTGATCCAAACCTGCTGGTCACATTCGAATCGCTAACTGCGGAAATCGTCGACTGGCGACTGGCTCAGTATGTGCGCCGTTGGAAGTCCGTTCCTGAGACGGACAGCGGCGTGACGTTCGAGGCAAAGGTCTCGCATTCGAACGGTAAGCCGATACTGTTTGTTCCAGAGAAGACGGTCTGCCCGGGTCGCCCCGTCGGACCCAAGGCAGTGCGTCTGCCGGATGGATCACGATGGGAATTCAAGTTCGTCAAAGTTGCGTGCAACGTCGCGGCGCCGGATGGTGAGAAAACCAACCAACTTAGCGATCTGTTGAGGAATTGGTTTGGTCCCAATGCAGGGCTTCCGGGAACTGGTTTCGTCGTGCGATTCACGAAGGAAGGCGACGTCTGGTCGGCGTCACCGGTTTCCCCAGCGGGCGAAGTCGTCAATTCTGAGGCACCGGTCAAGTCGGGGGCTCGGAAGCCAAAGATTGCGGACCGAGTTAAGCCGAAGGAACGTTATACAACGCACGTGCCGGTCTACGACTTAACGGCGGCGGCTGGTGGGTGGGGACCCGATGGAGTTCCCGCTGAAGCCGGTTGGGTGAAGGTCGTAAATGAGAAACTTACGGAAGGGATGTTCGTGGCACAGGTGGTTGGTCGTTCCATGGAGCCGAAGATCGCAGACGGCGCATGGTGTCTGTTTAAACCTTGCCCAGCCGGGTCTCGGAACAATCGACTGCTCCTCATTCAGTGTCAAACGCAACACGATCCTGAAGATGGTGGTCGATATACGGTGAAAAAGTACAGATCAACGAAGGTTACAACTGACGAAGGATGGAGTAACGAAAGCGTTGAGCTGCTGCCGTTGAATCCTGAATACCCGTCGATTCAGATCAGCGCCGAGACTACCGCTGATCTGCGAGTCATTGGTGAATTCGTTTGCGTACTCGATATTCCCTGAAGGAAATTCACAGCATGAGCTGCGAAAACTGGCTGTCAGAACTACGTGACGTGAATCCGAGCGGTGAGGCCCCGCATAAGCCGTTGTTGTTGCTGACGGTGCTGAAAGCGGCGGAGCGGGATAGGGAGTTGCCGGAGGTCTTGCTGTTGTCGCCGGAACTGGTGTATCAGTTCAAATTGTTCGAGCACATTGTGGCGCATCGGCGGAAGCAGAAGCTTGATATCCGGATGCCATTTCATCACCTGAAGTCATCGGGTGTTTGGACTCCGCTGGACAAGCACGGCGAATCATCCACTCATCGTTCGGTGACAACATGTGTGCGGCTCGATCCGGATTTCCGTGTGGCATGCCTTGACCCAGAGTTTCGACAACGGGCGGCTTTGATCCTAATTGAGACGTACTTCCGGCCCGAGGAACAGATTGCTTTGCGGGAAATGATGGGCCTTCCTTCCAATGTCGTGATTCCGGAATCAGAGGGCATTCAAACGCCTGAACAGGCTGCTCGTTCTGAAGGGCGTAGTGCTCGGTTCCGTCTGGATGTTGTTCCCGCTTACAACTACACCTGCGCGTTGACCGGTTATCGCATCATCACCGTCGATCGAGGCACTATCGTTGATGCGGCTCATATTGCTCCGTTTCGTAGTTCGAAGAACAACGACGTGCGGAATGGTTTGTCGCTCTGCAAGAACGCTCATTGGTTGTTCGACGGTGGCTTGTGGTCGCTGGATGACGATTATCGCGTGATCGTGGCAGAGTCGGCGTTCGATGAGGATTCACCGGATCAGACGCCGCTGAAGCAGATGGTTGGTCGAAGGATCCTGCTGCCACGCGATGAACGGCACTGGCCGTTGCTGGGAAATCTCGTCGCACATCGAAAGCTGCATGGGTTTTGAGTTTTCCTACGCCACCCGGGCCTGCCCCGGTGGTTCATTGGCTTCTGCACCAGTTGTGATTTAATTCTGCAACCAATGGCAATTGAGTATGCGCCGGAAGAAAATCGGCGGTGGAGAGCGGCGGCCGCAGTGAGTGGTGCAAAAGCCTGTAGACCACCGGGGTTAACTTGGGTGGCGTAAAGGGATTGCATGCTGGCAGCGAGAAATGCACCGGTCATAACTCGACGCGTGAGTTCTGAAGTTGCGCATTTTATTTAGGGCTGGAAGCCCGGCACATCCTCTGCCGGTGGCGTCAGCCACCGGACTGCAGAAAAATGCGTTTCAGGCCTGATGGGCCGACACATGCGTCCTTGTGTCGACCCTCAGGGGCTTAGAATCTTTATGTTCGCTTACCGGTGGCTCACGCCACCGGCATTGGATTTGTCGACCCTCCGGGCCTGAGAATGCGAAACTTTAAAACGCGTGAGCGAGGAATTGCGATGCTGCGTTTCCCAATGTTTCCACGGATCCCTCGCCGCCTTGCAGCAAAAACGCCGAGAGAGATTCATCATGATGAACCCCGCGATTCTTGAAAGCGTTGGTGACGCACTCTGGGCGTTGAGTCGGATATTGACGGGGTTCGTGGTTCGGTGGACTCAAGTCGGCACCGCGAACCAAATCAACCAGCCACCTGCAAACTAACCCAGCGCCTGTTTCAGGTCGGCGATCAGGTCTTCCGAGTGCTCAAGACCGACAGAAACGCGAACGGTCTTTTCAGAGATGCCAGCGGCTGCTCGGGCTTCTGGTGTCATTGACGCATGGCTCATTGTGACGGGGAACGAGATCAACGATTCAATCCCGCCCAAGGATTCGGCCACGTCAAACAAGCGAGTCTTCATGCAGACTCGTTCTGCAACGCTGCGGCCATCTTTCGTATCGAAGGACAGCATGGCTCCAAAGCCGCGTTGCTGAGTTTTCGCCAGTTCGTGTTGTGGATGCGTCTCAAGACCCGGATAGTAAACTCGTTCGATCAGTGGATGAGCATCCAGGAATCGAGCAATCTTCATGGCGTTACTTTGTTGAGCATCCATGCGGCAGCCCAGGGTTTTGATTCCTCGCAGCACCAGCCAGGCATCAAACGGTGAGCAGGCCAGTCCGAGTGCATTGCAAATCCATGCAATCTTCTTCGCATGCTCTGGTGACTTGGAGACAACGCAGCCACCCACTACATCGGAGTGCCCGTTGATGTATTTGGTCGTGGAGTGCATCACGATGTCGACTCCAAAATCCAGCGGTCGCTGCAGATACGGAGACAGAAACGTGTTGTCACAAATTGTGATCGCATTATGCTTGCGTGCCAGTTGCACAACGCCTGCCATGTCCACAACCTTCAGCAGAGGGTTGCTGGGCGTCTCAATCCAGACTCCGCGAGTGGCCGGAGTAAACGCGGCGGCCACCTTTCCCAGAT
>JBILXT010000355.1:0-7560 GCA_044378235.1 Planctomycetaceae bacterium | reverse complement strand
CGCAGCAGATTCACTGTTTGTGCACATTCACTGGCAAGCTCGGTCTGCTGTTGAGCCAGCTCACGACATCGTCCGTAGTATTGATCCAACCAGTCTTTCTGAGGTGTTGCAGCCAAACTTACCGTTCTTTCCTGAATCTGAGTCTCGGCAATCAGCATTCTCTGAAAGCGAGCTTCCAGCGAGGCCAGCAGCATCTCCTTTTCTTCCTCACGAAGCTGCTTCAACATTTCTTCAAGCTCTGATGCCGCCTCATGCAACTCCTCAAGTGCTTCGTCTTCGTGCTCCAGAGCCTTCTCTCGCTCCTGTTCCTTCAATTCCTCAAGTGCACGCTCCATTTGCTGCTGGGCGTTCTCAAGCTGCTCACGACCCGGAGTTTGTTTCGGTTCGGTCTTGCCGGACTTTTCTCCGGACTTACCAGCCGACTTTTTCTTGCCAGATGACTTCTGCTGTGACTTTGAGCCAGAGTCTTTTGATTTCCCGTCTTTGCCGTCCTTCGATTCGCCGTCCTTTGGTTCACCATCACCGGGTTTGCTGTCGGGAGAGCTGTCGCCTTTGGGCTCCTGATCACCCTTCTTCTTGCCTTCCTGATCTTTGCCCTCGGGATCCGTCCCTTCAGGATCGCCATCTTTCTTTTTCTCTTCTCCGGGCTTGCCTTCGGTCGACTTTCCTTTGGCCGACTTGCCGTCCTTTGATTTCCCGCTGCTCTTCCCGTCCGATTCCTCTGAGCCGTCCGGATTCTTGCCTTCATCACCCTCTTTGTCATCGCCCTGCTCTGCTTCAGCCTGCTGGTCGTCGTGCTCCTTCATTGATTCCAGAGTCTTCTTCGCACCTTCGAGCGCTTTTTGCTGGCCGGGAGCTGCATTCGACGGAGCTTCAGAGTTCTGTGTTGCGGCTCGGGCTGATTTTTGTTCCGCCAGGATGCTTCGAACATCCTTCAGCAGGCCATTGAGTCGTTCCTGTTCACGTTCGACACTGCTGCGTCGGTCTTCGCTTTGCAGCAACTTCAGCAATGTTTCGAGACTGGCAACGATCTCTGTTTGTTTCTCGGTCGCCGTCCCCAGTTCGCTCTTGCTGAGTAACTCAACAACCTTCTCGATATCTTCCTTGACCTGATCCTCGCGTCCCTTACCGATGGCACGTCGCAGGAGATCGGCACGCTCCGGATCCTGACGTCCAAGGATATCGGCCATCTGAGTCAGCATGCGTTCAAAGCGAGCATACCGCCCGCTGATCGCCAGCGCATCGTCACGCAGGTCTTTTGGCGTCACAACTTTGGGGGGCACCGTTTTCTTGTCGGGTTCCGAGGCCGATGGTTTCGGTTCCTGAGCAACGACGCCGTACCACATCCATAAACAGGTACAAAAACTTGCCGCAAAGATCATGCTGCGAATATTCATAGGATCTATCCTCAGGAGAGGTTCTCCTGCCCTGCTTCGACCTGGCGGTCAGTGTTTCATATACGGGTCAGCTATTGGTCGTAGGTAACACAAAGGCTGATCATTACTTCAGGATATCATCAATAAGCTGATTCTTTTGCAGCTTTTTCGTTTCGTCCCGGTTCTTCTGCAGTTCATCAAGGATGGCCTTCAGATCGCGCAGAGCTTCATGAAACTCAGCCATATCTCGCACATTCTCCAGAACCACCTTCAGAGCCACGATGACTTTTGTGACCTCTGCATTCGCATTCGCGACGAGCAATTCCGTCGGCTGTCCATCCTGTGCAGCAACTCTGAGGGCACTGACGGCTCTATCGGCGGAAGGTAACATTTCCTCGCTGACAACCTTCAAAGGGTCCACAATGGATGAACGCATATTCTCAGCCAGTTGCTGTGGAGGCACCGCGTTGTTGATCAACTGGCGAACAACTTCCTCGAAGCCTTCAATGATTGAACTCAGCTCATTTGCCTGTCGTCGCAAATTATTGCCACTGCGCGTTGCACTGGTATTCAGGCTGACTAGATCCTCCTGTACCGCGTTGGCCCCTGCTGCATCGACTCGCGCTGCAACATCCTTGTGGAACAGCAGATCGTTGTTGAGTTCTTCCAGTTGGCTGATAACTTCCTCAAATCGGCCACGCAGGGCAATCTCACGCGTATAGAGCAGCGACAGCAGCTCTTCGATGCTGACAATGCGAAACAGCATGGGCTCGCCACGAGTCACACCGGCGTCCGGAAAGATGTTCGCATCCGTTGCTGTGATCGACAGCGTCAGCGTCTGCCCTTCCGAAAGTTCCAGCACCTGAACATCAAACAGTTCGTAAGCCTCCGTCTCACTGCGGCGAAGTTCGAAGTCGGTCGTGTTTTTGTCCGGAATCGAACGAAACGGCCTTGGTCGCCACGTTGATTCATCGTCGACCAGAAACTCAAAAGTTGCTGACTTCAATCCGTAGTCATCTTTGATCCTGCCGGCAACAGGAATCTTGGCGAATCGCGTGATGGCATTATCGATGCCCGTCATCTGGGCCACAACAACCGGCGGCTTGTCTTCCAGCCCCTGCACGCGCAGTGTCTCGGGGCTGACAGTCATGACATCGTCGATGTCATGCAGGAAGAAACGCAGATTGGCATTCGAGGGGATCTTCAGGACGTCCACTTCTGAATTCACCGCGACGGTCGTTGCGTCCGGCTCTGCGCTAGTTGAGGCGACAGTTTCTTTCGTTGTTTCAGGCAGAGCTGAGATAATTTCAAATCGAGCAGAAAAGGCCATCCCATCTGAAGTGATCAGTTTTTTTCCGTTGGAGTCTGAAGACTGTGAGTCTCTCATGGTCAGAGTTGAGCCATCGTGATCTCCTGCAAGTTCAAACTGATCGGAAACAATTCGCACGCCTTGCAGTGCCTTACTGGCAGTTGCCGTCAGTTCAAATGATGTTCCGATCGGCAGCTGAACCTCACTGCCATTCACGGAAATTGACGTCTCTCGCTGCTGATTCCAGCCGGTGTATTCAGGGTAAACACACTTCAGCAGGATCCCATCCATCCCGGGCGGATTCACCACGTCCACGTGATAAGGCGTTCTGCTGCGATAATCGCCGGCCAGCAATTCTACCGTGATCGGTTCCTGCAGACGCGTCACGACAAAGCGAAACTTTCGGTTCGATGATGATGTAGGAGAAACGTACGTTCGACTGCGTGAACCATCCGCTCTGACAACATCGACGCGAACTCGGTCTGGAACGATCCATTCCTGCCCTTCGGTGGGACCACCTTCAGGGACAAACATTTCGAGTTCCAGATCAGCTCCGCGCGGATGACGATACAGTAGTTGATCATCCGCTGGAACAAACTCGACCGGCCTGTCGCCTGGCTGTGCAATCGCGACCATTTTCAGATCTGTGGTTCGTTCATGGTAGCTCTCATCGCAACGAACAAATGCACTCCACCAGCGAGTCAACAGTTGCGGCTGAGCAATGGCTGTGATGAGCAGAGATAGCAGCAACCCGCCCGCGAAGAGACTCAGCCGTTTGACCGACGAAATATCGAAGACTTCATCAGAGACGACGGTCTCCGCGAGAGCTTCTGCTTCGTGAATCGACCTTTCCAGCATCGGGCGTGTCAGCGGCCCCTCAACTGGCAAACCCTTTGATGTTTCAATCGATGTGATCAGGCGATCCTGGAACTGCGGAAATCGACGTTCCAGAATCAACGCAATATCCAGATCACGAACGCGACGCAGGAGTGGAAAGCAAACTCGACTCGCCAGAAGCCATAACACAGCGGGCAGCATCACACCCAGCAGAATGGCTCGAAGACCAACAGGAAGTTCAAGCTGCTGAAGCAGAAACCAGCCAATGTCCAGAGTTGTCGTCACCCAGAAGATCACGGCCGCAAAACACACAGTGAGCAGGACACCCGTGGCAACAGCATCACGCCGTAATCGAAAACGCACGCGCCGTATCAGTGCATGAACTTTCGGCGGAATCGAAATTTGAGTGACTGTTTGAGTCGGTGAAGACATGTTGTCCCTGCATCTGTTCCCGACTGGCGTTGTCCCCCCGGACATCGTCAGCCTGAGGGGAGTCTATGCTGTCCCGGCAGGCAGAGAAAGAGACGCCGTGCAGATTCCGTATCCCAACGAGGTTCTGCATTTTTCCAGGCCGCTATTCTGTTCAGGGGCAGATCATGGCCGGATTATGCCCTCAATCGTTTTACAAACAGCCACGAGTTCGTCGCAATGACTATTGAATATCCTCTAGAATTCTTGTGTTGCCGCAAATCCACGGATCCAATGGTAGGCCGAAGAATGAACAGGAATCGACTGTTCTCCGGAATGCTCATTCCGACTGTGTGTCCACTTCTTGTCAGTCCTGAGAGCGAACGATGAAATCCAAATCCATAGCTGCACTGCTGGTCGCCATTTCGTGTCTCGTATCAGAGACTACGTTTGCACGTGATTGGACCGACGCAACCGGCAAACACAAGTTCTCCGGAGACCTGATTGCCGCCAGCCCTGAGACGATTCTGCTGCGAGGAAAACGCAAGACACTTGAGGCGTATATCGTGTCTGAACTCAGCGAAGCCGATCAGGCGTTCGTGAAGGAGTATTTGGAATCAAAAACGGATGATGCTCCTCCGGAGAAAATGCAGACCTGGACTGGTCGAGAAGGAGTGAGCCTTCGTGGTCGAGTGATCGGTTACGGAACACGCACACTGGTGATCACAACTCAGTCAGGAGCGATCCAGGTCAACAAGACACCATTGAGCAGGATGGACCAGATCTACAAGAAGATGATGCCAAAGATTGTGGCGGAGTTTGACGACAAGTCCGTGAAGACAGAGTCTGATCTGGCGCTTTGGGGTCGCAAGCTAAGAGGAAAAGAAAAATCCTTCACTGTGGACGGTGTCCTGATGGAACTTGAAAACGGTGAGAAGATCGCAGTTCCTTTGTTCCTGTTTTCAGAGAAGGAACGAGAAGTTCTCGAAGCTGGCTGGGACACATGGAAGGCCGAATCAACGGCCGAGGACGAGCGAAACCGTGAAAGTTTCCTTGCTGAGGCTTCGGCAGCCGAATACCACCGCAGTCAGGAAGCTGCGGCTCAAGCCAGTCAGCAGATTCAGTTGATGCAGTTGAGCATGATGGCGGTGAATGCCGGCATCGCTGAGATCTGGCAAGTGCAGATGATGCCTCGTCCCGGCGTTCGTGCTCGCCCTATGGTTGTCATGGTCCCTGCACAAAACAGTGCACAAGCCCAGGCTCTCGCGGCACAAAAGTACCCCGCCTTCGTTCCCGGCGCGACTGCTCAGGTGAGCGACTAATGCGGTCACGGGAGCATAGGTAGACATCGAGAAATGAGTTTCCTGATGGCTTCACGCAAACTTATCCAGCGAACTTTAATTCTCAAACATGTTCTGCCGCGACCGTCACACTGATGGAATGGGGTGATGACGGGAAGGCTAGTGTCCATTCAGCATCGGACATGCGGTAGTCGCGATGACGTCTTCAATGTCTTGACGCAAACCTGGTCACAAAACTACGGCTGTCTGGGAAATCGCGAAGGGACATATCAACGATCGGCGGGCCAAGCAACGCTCAAGGTCGTGGGTGCGGTTGGGGGCGCGGACCCTCGGGGCCTCCGATGGCGTTGGACCATGGCAACTGAACTGGTACTACACCACTCCCATTAGCCAATGGGACTTCACGAAAAACGCTGCTGAGTGACATGTTCGCCAGAAGAGGAACGTCACCAGCCTCCAATCCAGAATCCGAAGCCCATCCCAGATACTGTTTGGCATTCTCGCCGGACTCATGTCGCATCGCCTCTTCCACATCCGGGTTTGTGCGACTTTCAACGAGTTGGTGATAGAGTGTGGCAACAACGTTTTTCCACGGCTCCCTGAAAACCGGGATCCCGTTGGTTGTCTGATTTCTGCCACGTTCCGAATACACACTGACGGCGTAGTAGACTCGATCATTGCCTGCGGTGACCACGGAACCGTGATACCCAGCCAGTCCAGTCAACGAACTCCCTTCTTCGAACTCTGGTACCACGCCCTTCAAGTCGCTCGGTGCACTGCCAGTCACTTCGTCACTCACAGAAATCGCAGCGCGGTTGTCAACAGTCAGCACAGAACCTGGCGGTAGAAGCAGATTGAAAACCGTATTCTGCAGATCAAAGGAACGAAGAAAGCCCTGCCGGTGCAGCCAGCCGATCATATTCTGAATATCACCACGTGTCACAGTGCCTGGCGTATAGCCCACCAGCGGATGAGACGGCAAGGCGGTCGATCGAATCGGCTGATTGTCAAAATACTGCAGCAGCACATTGTTCAAATGTTCGTCACGCATCGCGGCCCCCAACTGGCGATCGATTTGCTCGACGTCTGTTCGCGTCCATTTTTGATCGCCGCTGATGTACAAATTGACGTAATAGAGGTCGCGAATCGTCCGTCCGCCATGATACTTGAGGCTGTGATCCAGCGTTGGGGTGCTGTCACCAAACAAGTCGAACTGACGACCTCCGCTTGCTGACGCGGATCGAATCTGAGGACTGGATTGAGAGAGCAGAATAGCGTCTGAATCTCTCACTCCCGCAAGAGTAGTATTTCGAATGCGTCCACTCTGACTCAAAGATGCGGTCGACGAATTTGCACGGGGCGGAAGAGGCCATGGACTCCAGAAGTTGAGAGAGTCGTCGCCAGGAGTCTGTGGTCCCGGCAGCCCAACAGGGATTGTTGGATTTGGTGACGGTCCGCCAGGTTGTGTTCCAGGATTAGGAGTTCCAGGTGAAGGTGTCGGATTCAGCACGATTGGAGTGTAAGGATTGCCCGGAAAACGTGGATAACCAACGTTGTACCACGGAATACCGCCGGGGTACGGCACATACGTAATCGGCGGATATCCTCCACGCACAGGCCCTGGGTAGCCGCCCGGAATCGTGCCCGGTCCATTAACAGACGCACAGCCTGCGATCAGAGAGGTCGCGCAGCAGAATCCGAGGTCACGGAACCAGCGTGAAACAGACGTTTTCATGATGTCTATCGCAGCACGGAGAGAGGATGCCGCAATCCGTTTTCGATCTCACCCATCATGGCGGGAGCCGTAGATGTGAGATCGTTGAGAGACGGATCACATGAGGTGAGTTTTGCATCTGACACAAATCGCCGAAGTGAGGTCTGGCGAATAATGCCGTTTGCGAGAGGAGAGTGGCAGTGTATGCAGAAGCGACAGATTGGTGAAAGGTCGATTCTGCCGGTTCATGAACCGCCCCTGGTCTTCACCTTTGCGAATCGAGTTTTCTGCAGGAAACACCTTGCATTGACAACACGTGCACGGAGCATTGTTCGCGATGGGAATGATCTTTACCCATGTCGCTCACTGCGATAGCGTCCGTTACAGGACATCGCATTAAGGACGAATTCATGAACGCTCTGTTCTTAGACACGGTCAGTCATTCGATTCGCCGGTACACATCTCCCCTTAAAAGGTGCATGGCCCTTATCTTTTGCTGCATGTACTTGAGTCAGCCTCTGCTTGCGGACAGCTACCGCATGCGTGCCAAGTGCAGTGCCGAAAAACGACTTTCAGCGGAACTTGTTCTGGTTCGACGGGCGAAGTCGCACTACA
>JBILXT010000354.1:0-7567 GCA_044378235.1 Planctomycetaceae bacterium | reverse complement strand
CCGGGATGTGGCGAACTCTCTCAAGTTGTTCCTCAGTCACCTGCAAAGGTGTATGCGGCGCGTTGAACGCAAGATAAAGGAACCATGGTTGCGATTCGGATTTGTGCAGGGTCACGAACGCCGAAGTTTCTTTGCCAAGAACTTCCGTCAAATGGCCTTCCAATGGTTCCTTCTTGCCATTGCGATCCAGGGGAGTGGAGTACTCTTCGCCCAGTTTGGCTCCATTGAGATAGACGTGCCCACCGCCCAGCGCCCCGAAGTACTCGTCGAACCCTCGTTGATTTGGATGAAATTGCGGATGGGCTCCCAGGTGCCATTTTCCAACAGCGCCAGTCCTGTAGCCCGAGTGCTTCAACACTTGTGGTAATGTTGTTTCACTTATTGGTAAGCCAGCCACTGTGTTGTCCGGTAACCACGCGGGATTGTTCTCGTGGCCGAATCGTTGTTGATATCGACCAGTTAACAAACCTGCGCGAGTCGGACTGCAAAACGGATGAGTTACATAGCCATTTGTGCAGCGAGTACTTTGCAGGGCCAGAGCATCGAGATGGGGAGTTGGTATGTCCTTACATCCGTTGAAGCCCACATCCGCATATCCCAGATCGTCCGCGACGATGACCAGAATATTGGGACGCTGTTCTGCTGCGGTTAGATCTGAAGTCACTGCCAGCAGCAAGGAGAGAACGAGCAAGGCCGTTGTTCGCATAAAGAGTCTCGCGAATTGTCTGCAGAATTTGGGTCTTTGGAGATTATGGCCAAACTCTGACGACAGGGCCACCGAGCGGGACGTTCGCAACTGTTCTCATCAGTTCGGGCCGCCCTTGATCTTGCTGGTTTATCCAAAGATACACGGAGACATGAATCAGAACCTTAGCCGGGATTCAAACAGCAAGCCCGAAAACCAGGCCGCGTTGCCACAAATCATTCGAACAGAAACGGGAACCGAGCGGCACGGAACGTTGGCCTGGCGGTGCTTGAAATGTCACGACGGACGCCTCGTCATCCATCGCACAATCGAAGACTTCTTCTCCGACTTGAGAACCGGGGTGATGCCGAGTTCGGGGCGACCTTTCGGATCCCGATTGATTCGGTCTCCATCCAGTTGAACAGACCAGATGCTCTTCTTTAACAAAGTCTTAACAAACCTCTCGGATCCAAATGCCCGGAAGCTTCGTTTAGCAGCTTGGTCGAAGCATAATCCAACGTCAACTTTCTTGAGGAATGCAAGATGACAACGTCAGATTTTGGCAAACCTGAAACAGGCCTTGTACAAATGCCCTCGGAGCAAAGTGCCTCTGCACTGGCTATGCAGAACGATGTCTGGAATCGACTGATGTTGTGGCATCCCGATGAGCCAGGCTCCTTCTATTCGTTTAGTCATCGGCTGCAGCACGAAAACGGATGGACTCGCGTTTACACCGAAAAGGCTATTGAGGAGTATCGCAAGTTCCTGTTTCTTTCTCAGGTCGCAGATCACATTGTGTGTCCCTCGGAGGATGTGGATCAGGTCTGGCATCTGCACTTGACCTACACTCGATCGTACTGGGAAGAGCTCTGTGGAAACATCCTCAAACGACCGTTGCACCATCAGCCAACGAAGGGTGGGCGATCTGAGCATGAACTTTACGTTGAACTCTACAAACGAACGCTGGCCAGTTATGAGAGATGGTTTGGGAGCTCTCCGGATCGACTTCTGTGGCCGAGCGCGTCGGAGAGATTTACACCGAAGGATGTTCAGCGAGTGGATCGAGCAAAGTATCTCCTGGTTCGTCGCATCAATCTTCAAAGTCCAGCCTGGTTTGGTGGGGTTTCAAACAGGCTGCAGGAGATTCTTGAGTGGCCTCGAACAACGAAGGTCGCCGGTTTTGGTTTGGCGTTTCTTTTGACGCCCGCCGTGATTCCTCTGGGGCCACTGGACTGGGCCGGTCCGGATTTCCTGAAGTGGTACTCATTTGTCCTGATTGGTGGCGTCATTGCAGCGTTCTTGTTGCGACACATTCTCTGGCCCGATGATTCAGATGTGCCTGAGGACCTTCGCTATTACGAAATCGCCTGCCTGAAGGGGAACTGGAAGCTTGCAGTGAACGCAGTTCTGGCAAAGTTGCTCACATCGAAGCATGTTATCGCGGATGTTCGAGCCACAAAGACTCTCTTCCTTACGACAGACTCATTCACGAGAGGCGACAATGAGTTTGAGGACACCGTGGCTCAATGCCTGAAGCAAACCAAAGGGCTTACGATGACCGAATTGCATAACGAGTTGCAGAGCTCGGGAGAGCAACTTGAAGAATCGCTTCGGAAGCGAGGACTGCTAACGGGCAACGCTTCTTACGCTTTCGCGGCGAGAGCTTATTCTTTCCTGATCATGTTGGCTGTCTGTGGAGTAGGAATTGCGAAAGTGAATGTGGGAGTCTCACGAGGCAAGCCCGTTGGATTCCTGGTTGCGATGTTGATCATTCCCTGTCTGCTGACGATCTGGTTTCTGATTCGACCGAGAGTGACGGCCACAGCTCGAAGCTGGTTGAAAAACCAGGCGAGGGCACGTGCCGGGTTAAAGGGTGAAGTCGGTGCCGCTTTTCGATCGCCGGAGAGCATCGCGATTGGGACAGCACTCTTTGGAGCCGCCGCACTCAGCGGAGCCGAACTCCTTCCTCTCAAAACCGCCTGGCAGACGAATCGAGTGGAATTGGGTGCGTCGGGCTGCGGTACAGCGGGTTGTGGAGGAGGTGGCTGCGGCGGTGGCGGAGGTGGGGGATGCGGCGGCTGTGGCGGCGGCGGTGACTAAGTTCGGGTGAGTTCTTTTGGACATCACCCAAGGTGAGAAAGCACAGAGGAACCGCCTCGCAACTCGTCTTTGAGCCTGAGGCGTTAGCCGAATCGTTCTGGCGATCGAAGCAGAATGTCGTGATTCCGGTTTCGTCGCGATCTTTGAGCCGAATTGTTCTGGCGGTTCGGCTAGCGCCTCAGGCTCAGAGCGAACGCCCGGCTGACCTCGCCGCTGCTGAAGTTTGTTCGCGAACCGAGTCGATTTCAGCTCCCCCCGTTGATTGTGAACTGGTGATCAGTCACAATACGGCGTCTCAACGATAGGGCGATTTCGTGAGGAGAAGGAAATAATGCGGGCGACAATCTCGGGCTTACTGACCTGTGCGTTGTTTGGCGCGATGCTGACATCAGATGTTGTCGCGGCCGAGTTTCCAGGATTGGGGCCGAAGGGCGATCTGGTTCGAATCGAATTTGAATCGGCCGGCGCGACAGCTCTTGTGGGCCAGAATGCTCGCAAGCAGTTGCTTGTGACGGGCGTTTATTCGAGCGGCCAAAAACATGATTTCACTCACGATGTGACTTATGCTGTGGATGCAGGGAATGTCTTGCGGGTTGAAAAGGACGGTCTTGTTATTCCACTGGCTGACGGCTCCGCAACGATTACCGCGACGGAAGCCTCCGGCAAAACTGCCACGATCGCTTTGACGGCTTCGCGATGTGCCGAAGAGTTGCCGGTCAATTTCGAAAACGAAATCGTCCCGATCTTCACGAAGCTGGGATGTAATGCCGGCGGTTGTCACGGCAAGGCTGACGGCCAGAACGGATTCAAGCTGTCGTTGCTCGGTTTTTATCCTGAGGAAGATTACGAGTATCTCGTTCACGAAGATCGTGGACGGCGCGTTTTCCCGGCAGATCCGGATTTTAGTTTGCTTTTACAAAAACCAGCGAACGTCCTGCCTCACGGTGGTGGTCAACGTATGTCGCCGGGATCGTACGAATGGGAATTGATCAGCCGCTGGATTCGTCAGGGGATGCCCTATGGAGCGGAAACTGATCCCGTGCTGGAACGCATTGAAGCAGTGCCGGCCGTGCGAGAAATGAACGTGCGAACTCGCCAGCAGTTGTCCGTGATCGCTCATTACAGCGATGGATCGATTCGCGATGTGACTCGTTTGGCTTCTTACGACGCTAATTATCCGGAAATGGCAGTCTCGACATCATTGGGTCGAATCACGGTTGAAGATGTGCCGGGTGAAGTCGCCATGATGGTCAGATTTCAGGGACAGGTTGGCGTCTTCCGAGCCATCATTCCTCAGGGATTGCCGGTTCCTGCAACGCCACCTGAGAAGACCTTCATTGACACGCTCGTCTTTGCGAAACAGCGACAGTTGGGCATTCCACCTTCACCGCTCTGTGACGATGCCACCTTTATTCGGCGAGTTTCCATTGATGTTGCCGGTCGATTGCCATCGGTCGCTGAGGTCGAGCAGTTCCTTGCGGATACTGATCCCGCAAAGCGTGACCGACTGGTTGATCGACTTGTTGAGAGTCCCGGTTACGCAGACTACTTCGCGAACAAGTGGGCCACAGTTCTGCGAAATAAACGCCGCAACGGAACGGACGTTCCTTACACGTATAAGTTTCACGCATGGATCCGTCGGGCTCTACGTGAGAACATGCCGTACGATCAATTTGTTCGCGGAGTCTTAACAGCGACTGGTGATCCGGAAACACATCCTCCGGTTGCATGGTATCGAGAAGTCAGCACGTCGACTCAACAGATGGAAGATGTGGCTCAGTTGTTTCTGGGCATGCGTATGGCGTGCGCCAAGTGTCATCATCATCCGTTTGAACGCTGGAGCCAGCAGGACTACTACGGCTTCGAAGCCTTCTTTTCTCAGGTCGGATTGAAGAACAGCAAGTTCAATCCCAACGTCAATCAGCCGGACATGGTTTATCTGAAAACCAATGCTCCCGTCTCGAAGAATCCTCGATCACAGCTGGATGTGAAACCGATGGGCCTCGGTGGGACGCCGCTGGATATTTCTCCTTACGAGGATGCTCGCCAGTATATGGTTGACTGGATGGCAGCTCCCGAGAATCCATTTTTCGCCAAGGCGCTGGTCAATCGTTACTGGAAGCATTTCTTTGGGCGAGGCATCGTGGATCCGGAAGACGATCTGCGCGTCACGAATCCTCCTTCAAACCCTGAGCTTCTGAATGCACTGGCGAAGCATTTTCTGGATCATCGTTTTGATCTGAAGGACCTCGTTCGCACGATCTGCAAATCGAACGTGTATCAGCTCAGTTCTGAGCCGACGGAATTCAACAGCAGCGATCAGCAGAATTTCTCCAGCTTCTATCCGCGTCGATTAACGGCCGAAGTTCTTTACGATGCCGTGAATGCTGTCGCGGATACGCCATCAAACTTCGGCACGATTCCTCAGGGAACCACCGCAGTTCAGCTTCCGGACAACGGTTTCAACAATTACTTCCTCGAAGTGTTTGGCAAGCCAGAAGCGGAGAGTGCCTGCGAGTGTGAACGATCGGCCGAGGCCAATCTGTCACAGTCTCTGCACCTGTTGAATTCAGGCGATGTGCAGGGGCGTCTGCAAAATGGTCAGGGCCGAGCGGCAAAGTTCACTCGTGAAATGGAACGGCCCGATGCCGCAAAAGTTCGCGAACTATATCTCGCTGCGTTTGCTCGCGAACCACGGCCAGAAGAATCCGAGTTCATCCTGTCACGCGTGGCGGATTATCAGAACAAGCAGCAGGCCTGGGAAGATGTGATCTGGGCAATTTTGAATGCTCGAGAGTTCCAGTTTGTAAAATGATTTTTTCTCACCAGGTTCGCATTCAACGATATACAGACGTTCGGCGATTTAATCTGACCGTTTACCGCCTAGCCGAAGGCGCCGGCCCACACAAAAGCCGGCGCCTACGGCTGGGCGGTAAACGAGACAGAGAATCCGTGGTTAAATCAATAGCCCTAGAGGCCACTGGGGGCGTCCTTCGCGAGCGACTCGGGCATTTGCTGCTGTGTGTGCTCACCTGCCTGATCTCGATGGCGTCGATGCCGCTCAGCCATGCGGTTGGAGCCGATGAGGTCGATGAAGCAGACGCAAAGGTGGCGGCCGAGAGATTTCTCACGGTCCTTGTGAAGAATCCTCGCTTCGGAACAGCATTCGATCGCGTCTACGGTTTCTGCATTGATCGTGGCTCGATCGCGACGTTGAAAGAATTGTTACGGTCAGCGGCCAAACTGCCCGAGGAGTTTGCTCCGGCGGCGGGAACGATCACAAGCGACATGGTGACTCTGGAGTTGCCGGCGAATGTTGATCCAGGTGCCGCTTGTCTGTTGTTTGGCATGATTGAGCTGCGGCACTCAGAAGCCGACGCGGCCAGCCGAGTTCTCAAGCAGGCTGCAGAATTGCGTCCCAAAGATCCTGTGGCTCATTGGTATCTCGCCAAAGCGCTGGCTCTGGGGCAGAAGTTTGATGAATCGGCCGCGTCTCTGGAGCAGGCGATTGCGTCTCGCCCTGCGAAGATCGACTTGCTGGAGATTTACAAAGAACTGGCACGGACTCATCAGCGAGCCCAGAAGACTGACGCTGCATTGGCGGTGTGGGAACGACTGGAGCAGGCGTTCCCCGGTGACTTGCGGGTGAAAGAACAGATCGCGGCGACGTTGACGGAAGATGGTCGTTGGGAAGAAGCGTTAGTTCGCTATCAGGCGTTGGTGAAGGAAACTCGAAACGCCGATCAGCGAGTGCAATCCAGTCTTGCGGCGAGCGATGTCCTGATTCAGCTTGGCCGATCTCAGGAAGCCATTGCGGTCCTGGAAACTCAATTGAGCGATCTGGATCCGGACAGTTGGTTGTACAAAGAAATCCGTCGTCGCATTGAAGGCACTTTTCGCAGTCGCAACGATTTGCCGGGGCTTGTCACCTATTATGAGCAATGGCTTTCGGCACATGCGGACGATGTGGACGCGATGGCTCGGCTGGCGCGGACGTTGTCTCTGCAGAACGAAACGGCGAATGCGGCGGACTGGTATCGTAAGGCGATTGAACTCGCGCCTTCGAATGCATCGCTTCGAGAATCTTTGATCGAGCAGCTAGTTCGAGAAGACAAGATTTCAGACGCCATCGTGCAGTATGAAGAGTTGTCGAAGTTTGATTCCGGAAATCTGGATCATCTCGAGGACTGGGGACAGCTCATCATTTCGCAGAAGGATGTGCCGCAGGAAGAACGACAGGCGAAGGCCGCTGCCGTTTGGAATCGGATGCTGGAGAATCGAGCGGATGATTCTGTCACGCTGTCTCGACTGGCCGGATTGTTTCGTCGAGCAGACGTTCGCGAACGAGCGATTGAGTTGTATCGCCAGGCGATTGAGAAGTCCCCGAATGAACCGCAGTATCGCGAGTATCTCGGTGAGTATCTGCATCAGTTGCAGCGGACGGATGAAGCCGTCGCGGAGTGGAAGCAGATTGCGGACGGCGATCGTCGCTCAAAGGCCAGTTTGATTCGTCTCGCGGAGGTGCTAAATCGTTTTGGCCAGAATGAACTGGCCCTGGCTTCCATGCGAGAAGCCTGCGGGATGAACCCTGAACCAACGGAACGTCTGCAGTTTGCCGAAATGCTGCGCAATTGGCGAGCGGCAGGGCGTGAGGCTGTTGAGACAGTGTCGAACGATGGGACGCAGAGGACTGATGGGACGAATGAAGGGGCGGATGGTTCAGGTCGTTCGATTGAGGACGACAAGTATCTGACAGAAGCCTTGCAGCAACTGGATCTGGCG
>JBILXT010000353.1:0-7577 GCA_044378235.1 Planctomycetaceae bacterium | reverse complement strand
TCTTCGTTTCGGGCACCTTTTGAAACACAAAGTGATTATGCAGAGGACTGCAGAGCAGAATTCTGCGCCCGGTTCGTCGAAACCAGAAGACCTGCAGCATCACGCTGAGTGTTTCTACGACGAAGACCGCACCGGTCAGCAACAGCAGTAATTCCGTACCGCTCATCAGGGCTGTTATCGCGAGTATTCCGCCGATCGGAAGTGAGCCTGCGTCCCCCATGAAGACGCGGGCAGGAAAGCGATTGAACCAAAGGAACCCTGCAGCTGAGCCGGCCAGTGCTGCGCTGCTGGCGGCCACGGTCATCGAACTTTCAGATCCTTGTCCGGAAGAAACACCAGCCAGGATGATAACAGTTGTCGCGCTGGCCGTTATTGTTGTGCATCCGGCGGCGAGCCCATCCAGTCCGTCGGTGAGATTGACAGCATTCGAAACCGCAATAATGACAATGGTAGCCCAGGGGATGTACAGCCAATTGATCGATTCCGGCAGCCATGCCGACAATGAAAGTCCAGAACTAGCGGGTGCGATCTGAAGAAAGAAAACTCCAGCTGCAGCGGCAAAAGCGACCACACTCTGCCCCGTCAACTTTTGTCGAACAGTGAGACCTTTTCTTGAAGTCGTAGCCTTGATCCAGTCGTCGAGTCCCCCCACGATGCAGAGCGATAAAGCCGTCAGTCCGATGATGATCGTCGATTTCGCGGTGGCTGCAGATGTTGTGAACAAGCTGACAAGAAAAGCCAGCAAGATCAGGACTCCTCCCATCGTAGGCGTCTGCTGCTTTGACGCATGCAGAGCGTTGAGTGTTGCTGAATCGCTGGCGATGCGTTCGCGAAACTTCAGCCGCAACCAGTGAATCACAACTGGTCCGGCGACAATACTGATGACAAGAGCGATGACAGCGGCCAGCACCGGCTGACGCAGCAAGCCAAACTCGAAGGAAGCCAGAGTCACAACTGAACGCTCCGCCGCGACAGGCAGCCTGAATGGTCGCTGTTCCAGTTGATTGCCAGATACCTGCGGGAGTCAGTCCCTGCGTAGCTGAGTGTTTGCAGTTTAATCTCGAGACTCCGCTTTGATTGTAATCAGAGCATCACGAGCGATCACATCAATCTGGTTTTGATCGGCACGATGCACACAGCGAAGCGGTCGGGAGGAAGAGATCGATGGCTCAGTCGCGAGGATGTCACCTGTCGCGACATCAACTAACTGAAGCTTCAGCGATGTATTTCGGCGATCATTGGGTTGCAATTCATCAACCGGTGGCTGACTCCACATCAGCATAATGTCCGTTGACGCACCATGAATTTCCGGGATAGACGTTTCCTGAAGTGGTATCGACCATTTGATCGCACCGTTGTTCGGATCAAGGCATAGAAGTGGTCCACCGTGTAACCGGGGATCTCGCAGGCGAAAGCTGCCTTCCAGCGAGCGGATGACAAATTCTCTTTGCTCTTCAAGCCCCACAAACAGCTGCCCGTGACGTTCGAACGCGGTCAGTCCAAACACAATTCCGGTCTTGATCTGAGGTGCGGCTGGTGTTCGAAACAGAACTTTACCAGCGATGGTGTCGATCAGCACGATTTCAAAAGCAGAAGTGACTGTGACGACACGTCCATTGCTCAGGACCTGAAACATACTGTCAGGGTTGTGTCGTCCAAGAATGATGGGATCGCTGTTCTGCAGCGCGTCGAGCCCTGTGCCGCCGTCGAACAGATGCAATCGGGAGTTTTCATCCGGATACAACAGGCAGCGTCCAATCGTGACAGCATCACTGATTCGTCCGATCGAGAGTCTTCCGGTGCCCAATGATTTTCCATTTCGAGTGCTAAACCGCTCGTAGCTTGAGAGGTCTGTCCCCATCACGATCGTTGTATTGTGATCACCAAAGATCCGCTGTACACCCGGGATTGGGCGAGTCGCGGGAGACAATCGGAGTCGCCGGACCCAAAGATCCTGACCTGTCAGAGGATGAGAACAGTGCAGTTCGCCCCGATGATGCCAGACAAAATGGTCTGCCCCCAATGGACCGAACTCAATCACGGAGTTATCAGGTTCAGACTTCTCGAGCCGTCGATTCCATATCACGCCGGCTTTGTCCGGAACAGTGCACGAAACCATCACGATCTGGTCAGTGCCGGCGAATGGCACGAGACCCGGAGTTGAGACTCCGTTCGACAGTGCGTGGAATCCTATCGTATTGCGATGGAAGGAAAATGGCAGAGGAACTCGATCACGTAAACTGCCATCGGTCATGTCGACGGAGACCAATTCCGGCATAGCGCCTGCACCATCAACCAGAAAGAATTTCGGCCGAATCCAAGTCGGTACATTACTGATCCACAAGCCTCTTTCCACACGCTGCATATCCCAGTCCGTGACACACAGGTTCTGCGTCGATTCGAAACTGACATTTCGTGCATTCGTCGAGTTCACACCCGCTGGAGTTGCCTGCGACTCTGCAACTGCGTTTTCAACGGACTTTGTTGCAGGGGAATCGTCTTTTGATCCCGCAATGACATCGCGCCTTCGAAGTTCCGTCAGTATCTTTCCTGGCAACGGAGAACTGGAAATATTTTGCCAGCTGATCGCAACTGTCTCGGCGGATGTGAAGTCACCTGTCCTGATCAACTGCTCAATCAGTTCGACGCGTCGTTGATCTGAACTGATCTGGTTAGGAAACAATGTGACGTGCGCGGCAAATTGCCGACGTTTGGGAATTGAGAATGATGCGGTGTCGATGTCGACAGGTGGTTGTGATGCCGATTTCTCAAGCAACAGTTCCGGTCGAACACTCCAGCCGTCTGTAATCGCGACGGCCTTGCCCCACTCCGGGAATGCCGAAAGTTGCTGCAGGTCGTCTGCCGTAAGTGGATTCTCTGGATTACTGAGGACTGTCAGGACCGCTGCACGAACCTGTTGTTCAGAACTCAGATTCAATAGCGGAAGTAGTCTTGCTCGCTCCTGACTTATCAGAGGTTGCAGGCTGCTGTTATCTTCCGACCCCACAGATTGCACGATTCTTGTCGCCCAGTCCTGCAGGATCAGTTCTCCCAGATAACGCTCAAAGTTTTCGCTGATTCCATCGTCGATGGAGTCTGCTGAATTGCTGTTTCGGTCAACATTGACATTGGCGGCTGACATCAGTGATTCGATTGCGAGTTGATCGTCGCCGTTGATCAATAGAGCCTGAATTCTGGTCAATACATTGGCAGACGTCTCCGGTGTGATCGTGTCCGGCAGCGGGATTGTTTTGGGAAGCGTGTCGGCACGTGGGAATACAGCGATGGACACCGGCGTTGAGGCATAAACAAATTCCTCATCGCTGGTAATTGATCCGAATTGCAAAGCGGAATCGGGCGGCAGGAACGAAGGTCTTTGTCGAATGATTGTCCCGTCATTCGTGTTGACGCAGATCACCTGACCATCAACCTGCGGAATCAGGCAGCGATCACCGCGACATTCTGCGCGTCCGGACGATCGCATTGTTCCCACGACCCAATTCTGATCACCTGTCTTCAGGCTGATGCTGCGGCAGTGACGTTCTCCAATCAGGATCGCCTGTCCGCTGGCAATGCCAGCAATGTAATAGTCGGGACTTCCGCCCGTGTCTCCCGGCCCGAATGCGCGTCGCGATGTGCTCCAGAGTATTTCGCCTGTGCGTGCATCAATTCCATGAAGGCGGGAAGATCGGTTATCTGTACAGACAATGATGCCATCGCTGGCAATTGGCAGCAGAACGCAGGGAGATTCAATCTGCTGTGCTTCGTCAACTTCCGTCTGCCAGCGAAGATTTCGCATCTGTTGAGATGACTCTTCTTCGCGAATGGCTGTAGCCCATTCCAGTTGACCGTCGAACGCCCGCACAGCGACCATGATCCCGGAAGGCAGCGAGCACACAACGGAATTGTTAACCAGCAGGCAGACTGAAGTCGTTCGGACAGGATTATTCGCATCCTGATAGCGACTCATCATTTCATCAGAAAACGTCAGCGGCTGCTGCCAGATGATATCCCCGGTTCCGCGGCGCAGACAACTTAACCATTGCAGATCTCGGAACGTCGAAGGCACAAACAGGAGTTCATCCTGTCCCACCGGCGGCGATTGAAAGCGATGCCCGTTCAAAGTCAGAGGAGCCTGACTATTAATCACGTAGTCTCCGGCCTGCCCCGAAGGCTGCACTACATCAGGCTGCCCATGAGACGTATCAGTATCCGAAGCTTTGCTCGTCGTTGTACTCCAAAGAGAAGAGGCTGCTGACTTTTCAGCACCTTCAGACAAAGTGCTGTCCCCGGACTTTTCCGACGGAATCGCTCGGTAGCTGAACAGTGACATGTCACCGGCCACCCAGGCAATCTCCGGCACATTGCCTGGCTTTGTCTTTCGCAGGGCAACGATTCTGGTGGCCTGAGGAGCGTCTGCTAAGGACGCTGAATCGAATTGAGATCCACCCAGTCGAAATGGCCGACGAGGGCGCAGGCCGATTTCTACTGACTCCGGTGCAGAGGAGAAGAAATTGAAGCGATCGATCAGATAGAGGAACTCATCGTCGCTCGACATCAGACCGAATGCCGCAAGTCCGTTGAAGACTCCTGGTTCATCGCCGGTTCCGCCGCTGAACGGTGAAGGGTCAGAGTCTTCATGGGAGTTGTTGACGTTCTCGTCACGAGCAAACGTCTGAGTCGGCATCGTCCATCGTTGTTGGCCCGTCGATCTGTCGAACGCTACAAGGCGAAATGGAGTTCGGATTATCAGGCAATTGTCCCACAGAACTGGCCGCCAGTTTCGGAAATCGTTGAGTGATTCCGAGGAGTCGGGAATCATCGAATCCAGTGTGGTACCGGCTTTGGGCTGCGGTGCTCCTGGAAAGTTCCAGATATCTTCGGTCCAGGTCCATACCGCTTTGGGCCAGGGAGGTGAAATCGTTTCAATCTCTTCGGCCGTTGCTAAAGAGAGCTGTGTCGCATCAGGGCTGTTCGTGTTTTCAAGGGCCACTTTCTCCAGGAGCGACTTCGAGATCTTACGAACAAAGTCCTTGTGGATCGTGCCAGCATAGTCCGTCAGCAATTGTTGCAAGCGCTGTTCAACATCCCAGCGGCGACCGCTCAGGAAGTCCGCTGTCAGAATCAGTATTTCGGCTCGGATCCCGGATTCCGTAAGAGGAAACTCACGAGCGACACGCGACAACGCTGACCTGTCGCCTGACTGAATCGCCTGACGAAATCCTGAATCCGCAAGGACCGTCACCGCCTTCACCCACTGCTCTTGCGCTGCATGATTGGCTGTCAGCAACTGACAAAGTGCCTGGTGACGCACGCCGGATGGTTGAGTTGTCTTCGGATCAACTCGAAAGACGTCCGTGGGATAGGCAAGAATCTGCTGCAACGCTTCGAGCGATCCATTGGTAAAAAGACCGTCCGCCCCAACACGCACGGATTGGAGTAGCAGTTCCTGTTCACGAACGCGAAGCAAGCTCTCGGCCAAAATCTGTATCGGACCGTGTTTTTCAATCGCTTCTTCGCTAACGCCATTGTTGAGCGTTTCATCAACTGCAAATGAACGCACTACGAATAAGCAGAGTAACACGGCGGCAAGAACGGTAGCTGCCGACGCTGCCTCACATCGGCGTCGATACATCTGATCCCCACCACTGGTCGATGAAGTGGCTCGACATATCCGCGTAAAGATGAGTGTCACGGTCTTCTTCATGACCGTAGCTTGCCGAAATTCGAAAAAAAATAACAGTGAGACTTCGGCGTCAGCGTCCCGGTTCTGCTTTAATGCTGGAAAAATGCAGAATCGACAGCATTATTGGTGCTGCGATTGTAAATTCCCTGGAGCTGTTCACATCTGTCTTTTTCAGCAAAGCGAATCCGCCAGAGCCCAAAAATCGATCGGCGGCGAAGTCCGGAATTGCATCCATTCACGAAGGATGGGGTGAAAGAATCCCAGCGATGCAGCATGCAATGCGTGTCGTTCTTCCGTTGGATCATCCCCGTCAAATCTGGGAGCCTGTTTGATCGTCCCGTGCGGACCATAATATTCGTCGCCGAGGATCGGATGACCGATGTGCGACAAGTGGACTCGAATCTGATGATTGCGTCCGGAGAACAGAACACATTCCACCATCGAGTAGTTTTCGAATCTTCTGACGACGGTCACTCGAGTCTTCGCGGGTCTCGGGTTCTTTGCGTCTGCTCGTGCCGACATCAGAACGCTGTTGCCGCCGGGACGTTGTCCGATTGAAAACTCCAATGTGCGAGTTTCAAAATCCGGACACCCTTCGATCAGAGCGATGTAAGATTTTGACAACTTTCCGTGCTGAAAGTCGATCGATAGGAGTCGATGAGCCAAATGTTCCTTGGCTGTGACAATCAGGCCACTGGTCATGCGGTCCAGACGATGAACGACACCAGGGCGAAGAAGTCCTTTGATGGCTGTTTGACGGTCCAGATGACTCTGCAGGACGTTCGACAGAGTCCCATCCTGGAAGTCTCCCACTGGATGAGCAACAAGCCCGGCCGGCTTATCCACGACAATCAGCCAGGGATCTTCGTAGACAACTGGAACGACGATGGGTTCCGGGTCCAGCAGTTTGTCAGGAGGCTCGAGCAGACGAAGTGAAACACGTTGTCCTCGGAAGACGCGATCGTCAGGAGTTGCCGGTTGATCATCGATCTTTGCCAGCCCGGCCGTCACCATTCGATTGATTCGCCACGACGTATAGTTGCGGAGGTGTTTTGAAAGGAACGAGTCGATCCGAACCCCTGACAGATAGGCTTCGACAATGCACTCAACGGTCAGGGGGAATTCAGACATCAGGACCAATGAAGGCTATCGATAACTTCCGGGAGTTTTTCGCAACGGTTCAACAACGATCGCCGGAGCCACAGTGACACTGGTCGCAGGTCTGGTTACTCCATAGCGCGAGGAGGTTGTTGGCTGCGTGTTTTGACTTTGCGAGACGGGTTTCGCAAGTGTTCTCGCCGAATAACCATTATTGATGTTGGCTGGACGGCTGGCTGCCCCGGCAGGCTGCGTGTAACGCTGATTTTTTTGTGTTGCAGGGTTTGCCACAGCATCAGCGAAATGAACCGGCGGCCCCGTTCTGCGCTGCGTAGACGGTAAAGCAAATTGTTGTGACGCGACTGGTCGATTGACCTGGCCATATCGGCCGGTGCTCGAGTTGAACGCCTGATTGCGATTCATTGCCGTGGCCGTCGTTAAGCGTCCATCGGCTCCGATCATCAACTGTTCATATTGCGGCTGAAAGCGAGTCTGGCCGGGGGCCGCGGGCACAGCGTCTGGCGGAGCAGGCAGAGGAGGCAATGCCAGTGTGCCATTCGGTACTGGAGGAACTTGCTGAGATGGCAATTCGGTGGAGGGCTCAACGGACTGCAATGTCTGTGGAGGTGCACTGTAGTGTTGCAGCGGAGCTTGAATCACAGGGGCGTTTGGCTGTGATCCATCATGCAGTTCCGTCGAGCTGTTCCCTGTTCCAGCGTTGGGCACGAACATCTGAGGCGAAGTCTGGCCATGCATTGGTGTTTGAGACATTGCTGAAAAGCCCGGATCGACG
>JBILXT010000352.1:0-7578 GCA_044378235.1 Planctomycetaceae bacterium | reverse complement strand
ACCAGTGTGCGTTTCGTGACGTCTGTGGTTCTCGACAATGTTTGGGTCTGAATGCAGCATACGTTCGCGAATTCGGGTGGCATGAGGATCTGCTCAAGCCTCTTCCGAGGAGCGCCTGAGACATGATGGACGAGTATTGCTGATTCACTGGAGAGCGTCATGGTTTCATCAGCCGATGGGCGTTAGTCCTCGGTTTATGCAGAAGAATCCAAAAAAACGGACGGTGGTGGAGTGTTGATTCGATGAGTTTTCATAACCCGAAGCGTCAGTGAAGGATCTTGCTGATGCTTTTTGAAGTTAAGAATTTTCAGGCCCGGAGGGTCGACAAATCCAATGCCGGTGGCGTGAGCCACCGGTATTCGAACATAAGGAATCTGAGGCCCGGAGGGCCGGTACAAAGACGGGATGTGCCGGCCCATCAGGCCTGAATCGCGGTGTTTTTGCAGTCCGGTGGCTCACGCCACCGGCAGAGGTTGTTCCGGGCTTCCAGCCCTAACCCAAATGCGCAACATCAAAACTGACGCTTCGTGTTGCGATTGAATCAACAGCCCGCAAACGCGTCCCGGAAAACAATCCGAGATCACGACTGTGTTCCGAGAATGACGCTGTCCACTTTATCATGGTCGGGGTATTTGGGATTCGAGTCGTGATGTTGTGTGCTCAAGAGAATAATGGAGTTGGTTTTTAATGAGTAGCAAAGCCACCGAGTCAACGAAACGCATTGTAATTGTTGGCGGAGGCACATCCGGTTGGATGACGGCTGCTTTGATGTCTCGAGTCATGAGATTGTCTGAGCACTCCATCACCGTCATTGAGCCGCCCGGTCCTCGTGGAATCGGTGTGGGTGAAGCGTCCGTAATCTCTATCGTGCAGTTGTTGAAGAAGCTCGGCGCTGATGAAGTGGAGATGATGCAGCGCTGTGAAGCGACTTACAAACTGGGCATCCGATTCTGCGACTGGCACGAAAAGGGGCACGATAACTGGCATCCGTTTGGAGTCTGCGGCGCGAGGATTGACGGGCGAGATTTATTTCCATTCTGGCTGGCTGATTCGAAACGATTCGGAACGCCTGAGACCTATGAAGCCTATTCCTTGCAATGGGCCGCATCGATCGCCGGAAAGGCACCGCATGCGTTTCATTGTCCATCGCCAATTGCGCAAACTCAGTCGTACGCGTTTCACTTCAATGCAGAAGCACTCGCCGGCTGGCTACGTGATCTCGCTTTGCGAAACGGCGTCAACGAAATCTCCGGAGCAGTGCAGAACGCTGAATTGGCCGAAAACGGAGATGTTCGTGCCGTGAGGCTGGTTTCGGGAGAGCAAGTTGAAGGTGACCTCTTCGTGGATTGCTCGGGTTTTCAATCAGTATTGATGCAGAAAGCATTGGGAGATCCATTCCAGAACTGGAACAGCAATCTGCTCTGTGACCGTGCTGTGGCTTTCAAGATTCCAGCAGAGGGTACCGTACCTCCTTATACGAAGTCGCATGCATTATCAGCAGGCTGGGCCTGGCATATTCCTCTGGCCGCGCATCTGGGATTGGGGTACGTCTACAGTTCTCAGTTCATCTCTGACGAAGCGGCCTGGGAGGAATTGCAGCAGCACGCGAATTTAAATCCTTTGCCCGTACAGGAACCGCGGTTTCTGAAGATGCGTGTTGGTCGTCAGAAGTCATTCTGGAAGCAGAATGTTGTGGCCATTGGTCTGTCGGCCGGTTTTCTGGAACCGCTGGAATCCAGCGGCATTCATTTGAGTCAGGTGGGGATCGAATTGCTGCTGAAGAATTTTCCTTCCGGTCGTAACATGGACTCACTGCGAGACTACTACAACCAGCGAATGGCTGTGATCTATGATGAGGTGCGTGACTTCGTGCAGATGCACTATCGACTCAGCCGCCGCACGGACAGCGCATTTTGGATTGCTGCGAGGGAAGCGGAGATTTCCGTTGATCTGAAACGACGATTGAGTCTTTATGATGAAGTCGGCATGCTGGATCATCTGCAGGCTGAAGCATTTCCTGAGACCAGTTACTTCCATTTGCTGACGGGTAACAAACGTCTGCCTCGTCGAGCCCCCGCGCTGGCGGCTTCAGCGGATCCGCACATGGTGCATTCGATACTGGCTTCGATCAAAGCACAAAATGAACAGGCCCTTCTTACTCTGCCGCTGCATGAAGAACTGCTGGGACGGATTCATCGCATACCGCTGGCGAAGGCGTCGTGAGGCGGAAACCGACATCGCCTTGAAGCGTCACGGCGCGAGCCGTACGGTGTGTCCGGTGTATGCGACGACTTGGATTCCTATAACCAAACAACTTGCTCTTCACCGCTTTAAGCGTTCGCCTTCGGCTAAGGCCATGCAGCTGCAGACGCGATTACATCAAGATCAGCCTGGCAGCCTAGGGTGCCATTCGGCCGCGAGTTCTGAAAGCTGCACTGTCGCCTGAGGCTTGCCGTTAAGCGAACAGGCCTTGAGTGCATCAGCACACGGTTTGTGCCATCGACTATTTCTGCTTCGGAGCGTCTTCGCTTTTCGTTTCAGCGGGCTTCTTGACGACAGGAGGCAGTTCTTTGCCTTCCGCGATGAACTTCATTGAGACCGAGTTAACGCAGTGACGAGTATCTTTGTCGGTGAAGCCTTCGCCGTTAAAGACGTGGCCCAGGTGACCGCCGCAATTCCTGCAGGTGATTTCGGTACGCTGACCGTCTTTATCCGGAGTCTGCTCAACAGCCCCTTCAATTTCGTCGTCGAAACTTGGCCAGCCGCAATGGCTGCTGAACTTGTCGTCGGATTTGTACAGCGGAGCATTGCAGCGACGGCAAATGTAGGTGCCGGGATCCTTTAGGTCCGTGTACTCACCGTCGAAGGCTCGTTCCGTGCCTTTTTCGAGGATCACGTATTTTTCAAACTCGGTGAGTTCGTTGTATTCGGTGGGGGCTGGCGGTGAAGGCATGTTCTCAACTTTCTGCTCGGGAGGTTCCGTGGTGTTCTTGACGGACGTCGAATCTGGCTGAACGACGGCCGAAGCAACAGTTTCTACCGCATTCGGTTCAGGCCCTTCAGCACATCCACTGAAAGGTACTGCCAAAGCCGCAACGAGCATGAAACGATTAACAGACTTCATTCTTCCTGCTCCTCGAATGACAGAGGGCACGCTGATTGCGTGCCCTCCAGCTAACTAATACGGTCCGACGAAGATCAATGCTTGATCGGCGTCAGCATCACGGACATCATCTTGCCGCTTTCCATCCGCGGTGCCTGTTCCACAGTTGCGATATCTTCCAGCTTCTTTACGACTTCCTGAAGCATTTCCATCCCACGCTCATGGTGCGCGTTTTCGCGACCTTTGAACATGACGTTGATTTTTACTTTGTCGCGTCGTGACAGGAAGTCCCGTGCCTGACGAATCTTAACATCGATGTCATTCTGGCCGGTCTTGGCACGCAGACGCAGTTGCTTCAACTGAGTCTTATGCTGCTTGGGACCGCTGGACTTCTTCTGTCGTTCATAAATCACTTTGCCGTAATTCATAATACGGCAGACGGGAGGACGAGCATCCGGGCTGACCTCAACCAGGTCCAAACCTTCATCCTGGGCCATCCGCAGTGCGACTGCGGTTTCCATTTCACCTAGCATTTCCCCGGTCGCACTTACAACTCGAATTGGAGAAATGCGAATCCGCTCATTCATGCGCGGAAGATTGCTCTGCGGGGGAGCTGCTGCTGGACGAGATCGTTTAATGATTACCTCCGGAAAGAACAAATCGATCAGACTCAAAGACCTGCCATCGGTCATTCAGTTGAAAATCGCAGAGGGAATCTCACGGTATTCCGTGGTGTCTCACTCCGCACCCCGTTTTTTGCCATAAAGCTCAGAAAAAAGCCAGCGTTTTTGAGCCCATCCTTCAGGAAACTCTCCAGACACCCAGGGTTTTCCTGCTTGCGGTCACCATAGATCGCTCGAATCGCTGGTTTTGCCGCAAAACGGAGACATCTTCCCGTGAGGGACTTTGGGCATCGAGGCAGGAAAGGTGGACCATTTTCTGGTCGCGTGAACGCGATTGTCGTTTTGAATGACGTCTCGGGGCTTGGTACCATCGCCTCGATTTTCTCAACCGATGATTGTGCAGATTGCAATTGGAGCGATACGTGATGAAAACTGTACTGGCCGCTGGTTTGTTTCCTGTCTTGATGTTGTTGCAAACACTGTTCGCTCCTGTGGCGGCTCAAAATTCGAAACCGGATTTATCGCCGCTGGAGCTTGGAAATTTCTCTGTGAGTCTGGCGGTTAAGGATCTGAATAAATCAAAAGAGTTCTATGAGAAGCTCGGCTTCAAAGTCATTGCTGGTGCCCCAGCTGGAAAATTCCTGATCCTGCAGAATGAGACAGGGACCATCGGATTGTTTGAAGGTCTGTTTGAAAAGAACATCCTGACATTCAACCCGGGTTGGGATCGAAACTCGAAGACGCTGAAAGAATTCTCCGACGTTCGTGACATTCAGAAAACCCTTGTCGAACGCGGTCTCACTCTTGTCACGAAGGCCGATGAGGCATCAACTGGTCCAGCTAGTTTGCTCGTCATTGATCCAGATGGCAATCCTGTTTTGATTGATCAGCACGTGGCGAAGCCCGAGAAGTAGTGAACTGGTCGGTCTGATGACTAACATTCGTCTCTCGTCTGTCTCACCAGAGAGTTGGTGTTGCGATGACTTGGTTCGATTGGCTGGACTGTTTGTTTGCCTGACGGCATAACACACTAAACCTGCTACATAATCGGCGAACTGTTTTGAGAGTGTTCGTCGTTTCACTCAAGCATTCTTTTGATGGGATTTGATGATGGCTTTTGTTTTCGCAACGCTCTCCAGCCGCCTTATCGCTGTCGTGGTGTTGATGCTCTGCTTCAGCAGTGTCGCACTTGCCGGAAACTGGGGGCATTGGCGAGGTCCGTCCGGGAATGGGGCGGCTCCGGATGCGGCTCCGCCGACGGAATGGAGCAGCACAAAGAACGTGAAATGGAAAGTTGCACTTCCCGGTCGAGGTTCCTCATCGCCTGTGATCTGGGATCAGCAGGTTTTCGTGACGTCGGCCGTTCCGGCTGCGAAGGTGGCGGAAGCGAAGTTGCCGAATCTGGAGTTCAAATTACTGTGTTTCGATCGTGCTGACGGAAAACTGTTGTGGGAAAAGACAGCAGTCGTTTCTGTTCCCCATCAGGAAACACATTCGACAAACGGATTTGCTTCGGCTTCTCCCTGTACCGATGGCGAACATGTCTATGCTCATTTTGGTTCACGAGGACTCTATTGTTACACAATGAAGGGTGATCTCGTCTGGAAACGTGATGATTTCGGTCTGATGAATACTCGCAACAGTTTTGGAGAAGGAAGTTCTCCGACGCTTGCGGGAAACAAAATCATCGTGCCGTGGGATCATGAGGGGCCATCAGCACTGTTCGCCCTCGATAAGCTCACCGGAAAGACTTTGTGGAAGACTGACCGCGATGAACCTACCTGCTGGGCGACGCCGCTGGTTGTTGAATTCGAAGGTAAGCAGCAAGTCGTCATGAACGGTCAGACATGTGCTCGCAGCTATGATCTGGAAACCGGCAAGGAACTTTGGCGTTGCGCGGGGCAAACAGAACGTCCGTGCGCTTCGCCGGTCGCTGAGAACGGACTGGTGTATGTTGGCAGCGGTCATCGCGGATCGTTCCTCGGAGCATTCCGACTGGATGGCCAGGGAGACATCAAAGGCAGCGACAAAGTTGTCTGGACGATTGATCACGACACTCCGGACATCGCCTCGCTATTGCTTTCTTCCGGACGCATTTATTTCCACAAAGGCAAGAACGGCCAACTGTCGTGTGTGGATGCTGTCACCGGTAAACCTTATTACACGGCAGCCAGAATACCGGGACTCGATGCGATTTACGCTTCGCCGGTTGCGGCCGGTGGTCATGTTTATCTGACATCGCGAGCAGGCACGACGGTGGTGATTTCTGACGCCGCGGAGCTGAATATCGTGGCCACGAACAACGTTGAAGAAACAGTTGATGCAACCCCGGCCCCGGTCGACAATGAGCTGTTCATTCGCGGCGAAAAGCATTTATTCTGCATTGCTGCACCGTAGTTTGGGGTTTTGCGTTACCGCCATGGAAATCTTGCTGACCCGGGAATTGAGCCTGAGGCGTTAGCCGAATTTACTGTATTGCTTTTCTTCAGTTCGGCTAGCGCCTCAGGCTCAAAGGGTTGGTTCTACCAGGTTGCTCGCCTTAATGGTCTGATGATGATCCGCAATGATCACGGCACTCGAAAGAACATGACTCGACCATCTTCTGTCGCCAGAGCAAGGCGACGTGGCTGGGAACTGAATGTCGCAGATGACAGCGGGACGGTTTGGAATTCTCGAACACGCTGAGAAGTCTCTGAGCCGAACGGAATTTTTTGAACACGACCAGATTTCTCGACGGTCAGCAAAGCATCTGAAGTTGGGTTCGCAACCAGAAGTTCGGTGTCGAACAGCAGTGGCTCAGCATGCCATTCCTGAATCGTCAGGTCAAAAGTCTGAGCCTGATGCAAATCTGCAAAGGTCAGCCAATCGCCATCTTCAGAGAATGAAAGGCGGGGATTCTCGAAGTGGCTGACATCGAACTTTTCCAGCAAGCTGGGTTCATTGATAGAAACGACGCAGGCCTGTGTTTTTCCCACAACAATTGCAAAGCGTCCATCGGGTGATGTTTGAACGAATTGACAGTCGGTAACGGATGTTGAGAGAGTCTTCGGCGGGGCAAACGTCCCCTCAAGATCTCGAAAACCAAGCGGGAAAAGAACGACCGTCCCGTCCTGCATTGCGACGATGCCTTCAAAAAAGTAGCACGAGATCGCTGCGCGGGGACCTTCAGGCCATTGGATATGCTGATAACCTGAAGTATGCGGGTCGAAAATCAATGGTGAATCAGGTTCAGGGACAAGGACTCGACGCTTGTTGTCGAGGTGCCAACCCGGCACAAGATGGGGCATTCCGTGGGCCAACTGAAATAATGGTCCGGGAATACGTACCCATTTCTCACGCTGCTTATTGAAGACCTCGATAAAAAAACCAGGATCTGATGATTTGGCGGTGTTTTGATCCGTACCCGGTGGCCGACCGAAGTCTTGATTGACCAGCAGGACAAGATCTCCACTTATCGACTGATCAACTGTTACAATTTCGCTCTGATACGGACGACTGATTCTCGGCAGTCGTTCAGCATTGAACGGCCCCATGAACAGTTTCGCCCCCATCACTACGAAGACGACATGAGTTCCATCTGCAGAAATGGAAACGAGTGAAAAGGGGGTACTTACAGGTAACTCAAATTGCCGCTCCGGAATCAACCAGTTGTTGCTCAATCGCTCGCTTAGTTTTAAGTCGGAGCCGAGAGCGTAAAAAGTAGATGGACTCTCGGGTGTGGCGACTGCATTTTTTTTCTCCAAGCCGACTACTTCCGCAGTGGACACCAGTTCTTTTTCAGAGGTTGTGTGGATTCTGGGGAAAAGCGTTTTCGAAAGCAGTCCGGCCACAATCATCAGGATCGGGCCGGCG
>JBILXT010000351.1:0-7614 GCA_044378235.1 Planctomycetaceae bacterium | reverse complement strand
AGACAGCTCGTCGGCTGATTGTCCTGCCTGATGCTCCACCGACTTTGTCTGTGGGTGGAATTGAAGATGCCATGAGAGTTCGTCCGGACGAAGTACTGACTGTCGAATGCGGTGCGGCAGACGATATCGGCATCGGAGCTCTCAGCATGCAATATCGCCACAACCCGGCGAACTCAGCGGCACCACAGGCGGATCTTGTCGATGCGTTAACGGCGGAGGCTGAACGTGAATCAACGAGGATTTCCGCGGAGCCCTTAAACGCTGGCTCGTTGATTGTGTCGCATGACTTTACGCTGGACCTGAAAGCATTGAATGTGAAGTCGGGCGAATCGCTGACCGTGACCGTGTGTACTCAGGACGAGAGACCAGTGCCCGGGCCGCAGGTTGTCTGTCAGGGACCCTTGACGATTTACATCGACGACGAGGCACCGCCTGGCGGAGAAAGCTCCGCTGAAGCCGCGAGACGAAAACTTCTGGAAGATCTGGAACGCATCGAGAAGCAATTGGAGCAGGATGCAAAAGACGCAGAAGAACTGAAGGAGGAAATCGAGAAAGAGCAGAACGAGGAGACTCAGGAGAAAGCCGAAGAACTCAGCCAGCAGGAGAAGCAACTCGCCGAGGAACTCAAAGAGCTGGCCGAGAAATCCGAGGCCGAACAGATGACTCCAGAACAAAAGCAGAAGCTGAAGGAGTTGTCGGAGCAATTAGCGGAAGACGCCGCAAAGAAACTTGAGGAAGCGGCCAAAGAGGAATCTGAAACGGCGGCGAAGAAGGTTGACGAAGCCGCCAAACAGTTAGGCAAGGTACGCGAAGAGCTGGAACAAATCGCGGACGATGTTGGAACGATCGACAGCCCTAAAGATTCGGGCAACACGTCGCAGTTTGACGGCAAAACGCCGGACGCAACCGCGCCGGGCGGGAAGAGACGCTCCTGGGGAAAACTCCAGGATGAACTCGACGGCGAAAACAGCGATGCCGGGAAAGATGTCCTGGACAGTGAATACGCCGATTTGATTCGTCGCTATCGACGAGATCTTGCTCGGACCGGCGAGCCGACTCCGGCCCCTGTTCCGAAAAAATGACTGCGTCTCGCTGCGTTGGGGCTTCCTGACGCAAATTCGTTCCATCCTTTGGCAGCAGTAGACCGGACTGCGGCGAGAAACTCCGGAATTTGCGGATGTTCGCTGCTTTCATGACATTTGACGGTATCATGCTCGCCTTCTGAAACAGAATCATCCGCCATCATTGATGATTCCTTTGCTTTGAACACGGCTTTTACCGGCATCCCAAGTGACTCACCCTGAATCAACTTCTCTCACCGCTGACACCAGTCCGGTCGTTTCGCCAGGACTCCCGATCGTGGAGGTCCCGACGGAAACGCGTCAGCCGATTCTCGATCTGAGCCCCGATGAGCTGGTCAGCTGGTTGAAGTCGATCGGGCAACCGGGATATCGAGCGGGCCAGATTCGACGGTGGCTGGTTCAGCGGCGAATTACGTCGTTTGACCAGATGACAGATCTACCGGTTGGATTGCGTGATCAGTTGACTCAGAGCTTTCGATTTTCGCCGTTCGAAGTGGTCGGTCACCAGATCGCTCGCGATCTTACAGAAAAGCTATTGCTGCGACTTCATGACGGCGAGCTTGTCGAATGTGTTTTGATGCGAGATCCGGATCGTCGTACGGTCTGCATCAGTACTCAGGTCGGCTGTGCGATGGGGTGCGTGTTTTGTGCGAGCGGGTTGCTGGGAGTGAAACGCAATCTGACACCGACAGAAATCATAGAACAGGTTCTCGTGCTGCATCGGCTGATGAAAGATGACGAGCACATTACCAACGTCGTTGTCATGGGCATCGGGGAACCTTTGGCCAATTACAAAGCGTTGATGCAGTCCCTGACGTTTTTGACAGATGAGAAAGGATTTGGCCTCGGAGCTCGCCGCATCACGGTTTCAACGGTTGGACTGCCAGAGAAGATTCGTGAGCTGGCTCAATCGGGACAGCAATACAATCTGGCCGTCTCGTTGCACGCGCCCAATGACGCGTTGCGCACCGAGATTGTGCCGGTCAATAAGAACATTGGCATTCAGGACATCCTGGATGCTGCGGATGATTACTTTGAAATCACGGGCCGCAGGATTTCTTATGAATATGTGTTGATGGCCGGCATCAATGATCGACCGGAACATGCTGAAGAGCTGGCGTGGTTGCTGCGAGGCCGGAATGCTCACGTGAATCTGATCCCGATGAATGGCGTTAATGAGCTGGTGATGACGGCGCCTCGCGATCCTGACACTCAGCAGTTCCTGATGATTTTGGAAGAGTGTGGAGTCACCGCGACGGTTCGCAAACGCAAAGGTGCAGATATTGACGCGGCCTGTGGACAGTTGCGATTGAATCGGGAAACAGCAAAACTGAGTTAGCTGGCATTGCTCACGACATGAGCATTCAAAGAGGTGGCAGGCTAATCTGCTCGGAGATTCCCTCAGGCAAGAGGATGATTTCGGTTTTGCCAGTGTGAAGAAGAGACCAGCATCCGGACAAAAGACGTCACCAACAGAGATCTCATCACAAGAGGCCAAATTCTGATGAATCGAACGATAGCCGCCATCACTGCATTATCACTCGCACCATTCGCGGACCTTTCTGCGGCAGGGCCTGCCTCGGAAATTCGCGTCGGGTTTATTGGCCTGGATTCTTCTCACTGCACGGCGTTTACCGAGTTGCTGCATCGCGATGGGAACACCGGAGATCTTGCTGGTGTTCGGATCGTGGCCGCTTATCCAGGCGGTAGTGAAGACTTTCCTCTGAGTCGTGATCGGGTTCAGGGTTACACCCAGAAAATGGCAGAGATGGGCGTCGAGATTGTTGATTCGATCGACGGTCTTTTACCCAAAGTTGATGTGGTCATCCTGGGCAGCGTCGATGGCCGCCAGCATCTGGCTCAGGTGGAACCAATCTTCAAGGCCGGTAAGCCAGTGTTCATCGACAAGCCACTCGCGCATGACCTGAAGGATGCCTTGAAGATTCAGGCTTTGGGTCGTCAATATGGAACGCCCTGGTTTACAGCGTCTGCACTTCGATATCAGAAGGAGTTGCAGGCGGTTCTGGCCAGTGAAGTCGCCGGGGAGATCGTTGGCTGTGACAGCTACGGGCAATCTCGAGCAGGGATCGGTCACGCGGATCTGGCGTGGTACGGAGTTCACGGCATTGAGACACTTTACACGGTTATGGGCTCGGGCTGCATCTCTGTTACGCGCGTCCAGACAGATAATAGCGAACAGGTTACCGGCTTGTGGTCAAATGGCCGCATCGGAACCTATCGCGGCATCCGCGAACATACTCATAAGACTGGCTTTGGAGCCATGATCTTTGGTACTAAGGCTCAGCAGCATGTGCCGTTGCCGGCTGATTATGAAGGACTGGTGATCGAGATCGCTCGATTCTTTAAGACTCGACAATCGCCGATTCCGGAAAACGTAATGCTGGAAATCTTCGCGTTTATTGAAGCGGCGGATGAGAGCAAGCGGCAAAACGGAGTGCCCGTGACTCTGGCGAGTGTGATTGAGAAGGCTCGCAAAGAATCCGAATGAGAATTTCCGGTTCGGTCGGCATCGATTGATGCGAGCGAGATGTGGAAGCGGGTAGAATCCGGGCCGTGGTCATTGGGACCTTGAGGCCTGCTGGTAACTTCATGCATCAGGCTTGCCGTTAAACAAATAAGTCAATAGGCCGAGTCCGCTCACGGGATTCTTTTTCCTTAGGCATTCACCGGACGGCTCGCGCCGTGCCGCTTCAATCGCCAGCTCTCCGCTATAGTCTCAAAGCATCATGCTCGAACTCCGAAATCCTCACAGTATACTCGCCGCGTTGCAGGTTCGACCGAAAGCTGTGAAGCAGATTCGTCTGCATTCAGACAATCCCGGTGAGGCATGGGAACCTGTCATCGAGGCGGCTCAGAAGCATCGCATCCCTGTTCGAGTCGGCGCCGTGGATCCTCGGACAGCCAAGTCTGGTCGTGAGACCGAACGAGTAGGAGCTGGTTCGGCGACGGTCGAGCCGCCTTCACCGTTGCCACTCGAAAAATTGTGGCATGTTGCGGAAGGCGAACGAGGCTTGTGGTTGGCTCTGGATCAGATTCAGGATCCTCAGAACCTTGGCGCGCTCTTCCGTCTGGCGGGTTTTTTTGGGGTCAAAGGCATTGTGGTGACGAAAGATCGCAGTGCGTCGGTCAATGCAACGGTCTGCGATATTTCCGCCGGTGGCGCGGAGCATGTTCCGTTTGCCGTCGTAGCTAACCTGGCTCAGGCCATGGAGAAAGCTCAGGAGAATCAGGTTTGGGTGCTGGGAACATGTGAGCGTGCGGAGTCATCAATTTACACCGTTCAACGCGATCGAAACTGGATGCTGGTTCTGGGCAATGAAGGCACGGGGCTGCGTCGACTGACTCGCGATCGTTGTGATCAGCTTGTATCGCTGCCGCCGCAGGGGCCAGTTCCATCACTCAACGTAGCGACGGCCGCGGCCGCATGTCTTGCAGTGATGATGACGCCATGTCGCTGAGACCGTCTGTGTCACTGACCAGAACCACGCAACTCGTAGAGTCGACTTCAGTCAATATCATGACTCATTTCCAATCGTCTGCCGGCTGAAGCCGGGACTATGAACTGAGCGGTTTCTTCGTCAATGGTTCTGGCGGATCGACCGGCTGCAGGCATTCGGCGATGTCCGGAAACGGTCGATTCACTTTGTTGGACACACAGGTCTTCGTCAAAAGGCCGTTCTCCAGGGGCTTCAACAACGCGCTGCATTGAGTCGCATTGGCGGTTGGACTGAGCCAGGTCGACCACGCTTCGATTGGCAGAATCACCGGCATGCGATCATGAAGAACGCTCATGTCTTCGTTGGCGGATGTCGTAATAATCGAACAGGAGACGACCGGCTTTAATGACGACTCCCCTTTCGGAGTCCAGTATTCCCACAGCCCTGCCATGGCGAACGGTTGTTGATCCGCCATTTCCATGAGCCACGGTTGTTTCTTGCCAGTGCTCAGCGTCTGCCATTCCAGAAAACCGTCGGCCGCGATCAGACAGCGGCGTTTGGAAAAGGCCGCTCGAAACGCCGGCTTCTCCGCCACCGTTTCCGCGCGAGCATTAATCATCTGATTGCCGATGGCTGTATCCTTTGCCCAGAACGGCACCAATCCCCATCTCATCTGTACCGCTTCACGCGATTTGGGATCTTCCGCGACAGCTCGAATACAGATCACCAGTTGAGTCGGCGCGATGTTGTATCGAGGCGCCAGCGATGGCATGTCGACGACATTGAAGATCTCAATCATCTGCGCCGCAGGAGTTCTCAGCGTATATCGGCCACACATTGTGTCATACCCCTCAATCAAAACTCTCTTGATTTGGCGACCGGAATGGCGCTGGCAGGCTGTTGATTTAACCGTTTACCGCCCAGCCGGAGGCGCCGGCCAGCACAACAGCCGGCGCCTCCGGCTGGGCGGTAAACAGAAGCCCGCAGGATGAGATCAAATCAACTGCCGGCTAACGCCGTACCGCTCACAACGAAAACGAGGGTACTCAACGGATCGACAAATACAAGCACGACACGACTCACTTGCAATTCTAACGGCGATGGTGTCTCCTGACACTTTCATGAGTCTCCCACTATTGCTGTCCGCAAGGAATTTTGGAATGAAGAGTGTTGTTCTGTCCCTGTTTATCGCCGTGATGTCTCTGACTGTCTCCACCGGCGTGTTTGCAACGGAGCCAAACGCGAAAGCCTATCCGAAAGGCGAATGGGTTTCTTTGTTTAATGGCAAAGACCTGACCGGCTGGACTCCCAAGATTCGTCACTGCGAAGTCGGTGAGAATTTCGGCAATACATATCGCGTCGAAGATGGAATCCTGAAGATTCGCTATGACGGCGGTGGCTATGAAAAATTCGATGAGCGATTCGGCCATCTGTTTTTCAAAGACACATTCTCCAACTATCGCCTGCGGATCGAATACCGCTTCGTTGGCGAACAATGTTCAGGCGGCCCGGGCTGGGCAACTCGCAACAGCGGCGTGATGGTTCATGGTCAGGATCCAAAGACGATGACCAAAGATCAGGACTTCCCGGTTTCGATCGAAGTTCAGTTCCTCGGTGGCAATGGCAAGGATCCTCGGACAACTTCCAATCTCTGCACACCTGGGACAAACGTCGTCATGAATGGCGAATTGAAACTGCAGCACTGCATCAATTCGTCATCGAAGACGTACCACGGGGAACAATGGGTCGTCTCGGAGACCGAAGTCCACAACAGCGAGATTATCAAACATCTGCTCGACGGCGAAGTTGTACTTGAGTACCAAAGGCCACAACTCGACAAACGCGACGAAAGTGCCAAACGTTTGATCAAGGGCGATGACCTGCTGATCACCGGCGGGACAATTTCATTGCAGTCCGAGAGCCATCCCATCGACTTCCGCAAAGTCGAAATCATGGTGCTTGAAGATTAAGCTCAGGTGGCAATCGGCGTAGTCAAAACAAAGCCCGGCCAGTTTTTGGCCGGGCTTTTTCGTTGCGACGATTTCAAACACATGAATGCGGAAACCAGCCGTCCAGTGAGGCGAGAAGGGAGGGCTCACGCTGCTCGCGCCCCTACGCTTCTTTAAAAGAACGGAGGCTATTTTGGGACTGTTTCGTAGTCGACTCGACCTTCACGAAGCCCGGCAAAGATCACGGCGGCGATGAAGTCCGCTGTGGTTCCGGGATTGCGACGATTACCGTCTGCCCTGAGAAACGCGTCCAGATCTGCCAGCCCGGCCGACGAACCCATTTGATGTGGCCAGCCGCTGTGCAGTAACTCCTGAGCTTTCTGCTTCACAAGTTCAGACATGGGTAAACCACATTTGCGAGCAATCAGGCTGTCTCCGAACTCTGCCAGAAATCGCACCGCAAGCCACGTGATCTGATCGGCGGACGATTCAATCGTCCGCTGAGCTTCTTCCATCCATTCCAGCCCGTTCCCCAGCACCTGCTGAAATCCGTTTGCATATTGGGCCGCGATCAAGTCACGATCAGCCGCGAGCCGCATGCATTCCACCAGATTCTGTGTCGGCGCTTGCTGCAGATCCTGGTCCTTCACCTCGCCCAACCCCGCCGGCTGCGCGCGCCGAATGGCTTCGTATACGGCAATGCTGTCATCGACTGTTGTGTTCTGCAGGACATCGTCGATTCCTTCAGCCAGTGATTTCGAAGGCGGCACGGCGGCCAGCGGTGCGATCAATAAAATGATGCCGAGGTTTGTGTTGTGGCCGACAACCTGCCGAGTTGCCTCGACACATTCCAGAATTGTTCTTCCCAGCAGTTGTTCAGTAGCGTTGCCCATGACCGGAGCAATCGCATCAGCAGAGGCCAGAAAATCAGCCACGGTGGCATCTGCAAAGTCATTGCCCGGAGAAACATTGCCGGGCTTCGGGCTTTGGACTTCTCGCTGACAGGCTATCCGCACCCAACGAGAAATCTGCTGGCTCCAGTGCCGACGTGCCTCAGGCGACGGTTGGTTCTCGGACATCGCTGTTCACTCAATCACGGCTGATGGCGATCAATCGGAGGAACAT